>DYLT01000089.1 GCA_020721945.1 Blastopirellula marina | reverse complement strand
GGCTGCCGTAACGTGGCGCTCGATGGCTGCGAGGTGGGACATGTCGGCGGATATGCCATCTGGTTCCGTACCGGCTGTCAGGAGTGCCGCGTGACGCGGTGCTACGTCCACGACATGGCCGCCGGCGGCGTGCGCATCGGGCAAGGCTGGGAGAACGAGAAACCCGGCGCAAACGAGGCCACGGGGCGGATCGTCGTGGACAACAACCTCATCCGCGCCGGCGGACGGCTCTTCCGCGGCGCGGTCGGCGTGTGGATCGGCCACAGCGCCCATAACGAAATCACCCACAACGATATCGCCGACTTCTTCTACACCGGCGTCTCGGTCGGCTGGCGCTGGGGCTACGCCCCCAGCCAGGCCCATCACAACAAGATCGAGTTCAACCACATCCACCACCTGGGCTGGGGCGTGTTGAGCGACATGGGCGGCGTGTACACCCTGGGGCCATCGCCGGGCACCACGGTCAGCAACAACGTGATCCACGACGTCTACTCGTACGATCGCTACGGGCGCGGCGGATGGGGGCTTTACAACGACGAGGGAAGCAGCCAGATCGTCTTGGAAAACAACCTCGTCTACAACGTGAAAACCGGCACCTACCACCAGCACTACGGCAGGGAGAACGTCATCCGCAACAACATCCTCGCCTATAGCATGGATGGCCAGTTGCAGCGCTCGCGCGTCGAGCCGCACCTCTCGTTCACTTTCGAGAACAACCTCGTCTACTGGAACGGCGGCCGGCTGTTCCATGGCGCGTGGCGCGATGCGAACGTGAAGCTCCAGAACAACCTGTACTACGACGCGTCGGGCAAGCCGGTGACGTTCGAGGGGATGAGCCTGGCCGCGTGGCAGAAGTCGGGCAAAGATGCCGGCTCGATCGTGGCCGACCCGAAGTTCGTCGATCCGGCCCGATTCGATTTCCGCCTCCAGCCCGACTCGCCCGCCACGAAGATCGGCTTTCAGCCTTTTGACTTCTCTCGCGCTGGGGTCTACGGCGACGCGGCCTGGGTGGCCAAGGCCAAGGAGGTGCGCTATACGCCGGTACGGTTCGCTCCCGAGCCGCCCCCGCCGCCCCCGCTGGCGGTCCAAGACGATTTCGAGGGCCCGCGGACCACGGCCGTGCCCGAGGCGCAACTCCAGGTGGAGGGCAAAGGCGACGAAATGGCCGTCACGGACCAGACGGCCGCAGCCGGCAAGCGATCGCTCAAGCTGGTCGACGGGCCGGCGCTACAGCACGCCTTCAACCCGCACTTCTACTACGTGCCGCGCCACCGCGAGGGCGTCACCCGCGCCGGTTTCGATCTTCGCGTCGAACCGGGCGTCGTCTTTCATCACGAGTGGCGCGACGACGCGAGCCCTTATCACATCGGCCCGAGCCTCTGGGTCCGCGGGGGAAAACTGAGGGCGGCGGGGAAGGAACTGCTCGACCTCCCGAGCGGCGCGTGGGTGCATATCGAGATTGCGGCCGGGCTCGGACCGCAATCGACCGGCACGTGGGACCTCGCGGTCACGCTGCCGGGCCAGACACCCAAGCGATTCGACAAGCTCCCCAACGCCAGCCCTCAGTGGAAGAAGCTCGACTGGCTCGGCTTCTGTAGCCTGGCGCGAGAGAAGACCGTCTTCTATCTCGACAATATCACCCTGACCCCGTCAGACACCGGAAAGTAGACGCCGTCCGGCGATGAACCTGGGCAACGACGGGGTGCTATGGTCGTGCGACGCCCTAGGGGTTGGTTACTTGGCCTTTTTGGGAAGGATCGCCCGGAGGTTTGGCTTGCAACGCGCGCTCCAGTTGGGCCATCCGTTGCTCGAGTTCGCGGAGGCGCTGCTCCAACGCGGCGATGCGGTCGTCGGTGCTTTGGTGCGGCTTGGCCTGGCCGGTAGCCGGGGGCGACAGCTTGGGCATCGTCTTCGGCGCGAGGTTCGGCGGCTTGGGCGGCACCTCGCCGTCGACCGCAAGCGGGACACTGGCCGCTCGTTCCTCGATCGAGGGCGGCTTGGGTGGCGGAGGCGGACGTTTGCCCTCGGACCGCGGGACAAACGTCACGTCGACCTTCATCGGCTGTTCGCCCCGCTGAAGCTCCAAGGTCAGCGTCATGCCCGGCTTCACCGCCTCCATGATAGTGGCCAGATCGTCCGTGGTCCGCACACGCACGCCGCCCAAGCCGGTGATCAGGTCGCCGGGCTTCAGGCCGACCCGGTCGGCGGGCGAGCCGGGGGCCACCTGGAGCACGCGCGTGCCCCGTCCACGGTCCGTGGCATCGTCGGTGGTGGCGCCCAAATACGCGGCGGGTGGCGGCGGGGTGACGCGAGTCGCCCAGGGCGATTCCGCAGATTCGGCGCGGGGCGATCCCGCGGCGCCGGGTTTCGCCTGGCTCGCCCCGACCCGCTTGCGTACCTCGTTCTCGAGTCGTTCCAAGGCCGATTGGCCAAGCGCCGGACACGCGACGCTGACCAGCGCAGCAACAAGCATTCCGGTTGTCAACCAGCGCATACGAGCGGCTCCCCAAGGAAAGAGGGCGTTCTCCTTGGATTATACCGCCTTGGCCGCGCCGTGGATCCGGCCGCATTGCACCTTTAACCTGGGCACGGTATGGTTTGGCCATGTCGCCGTCTGCGGAAGCCTTGTTCATCGGCACGGCCACGACGGATTCCTACGTCGATGCCCTCGGCCTGGTGTTCAGCCAGTTCGAGCCCCCCCAGGCTGCTGAATACTCGCGGATTTTCGATCAGGCGATTCGTGACGGGAAGCTGCCTCTCGAAGGGGTGATCGAGGCCCGGCAGGGGGACCGCCTGATCGGGGCCGTGGTTTGCCAAGTGCAGCCGGGCCGAACTGCGGTGGTCTGGCCTCCCCGAGTCGTGGCGGATGCCCCGCCTGGGACGAGCGGTCGCCTGCTGAACGAGGTGGTACAGCGCCTCTCCGGCAAGGAGGTGCGACTGGCCAGCGCATTGCTTACGAAGAGAGATGCGAAGGATGAGGAGGTTTTCACGGCATCGGGCTTTGCGCATCTGACCGATCTTCTGTACCTCGTCAGTACGGCCGAGGATTTCCCATTTTCTCGGCCATCCGCACCACTGGATTTCGAGCCCTACCGCCTTGAAATCCACTGCCGATTGGCGAGCATCGTGGAAGCCACGTACGTCGGAAGCCTCGACTGCCCCCAGTTGGATGGCGTTCGCGACGTGAACGACGTGCTGGCAGGCTACCGAGACACCGGCGAGTTTTCGCCAGAGCGGTGGCTGGTGGTCGGTCACGAAGGCCGGGATGTCGGGTGTCTGCTCTTGGCCGACCATCCCCAAGAAGATACGTGGGAACTGGTTTACATGGGGCTGATTGCCTCGGCGCGGGGTCGCGGTTGGGGCAAGTGGCTCGTGCGCCACGCGCAATGGTTGACCCGCCAGGCGGGTCGGAGCCGACTGGTCGTCGCCGTCGATTCGACCAACACGCCAGCGGTCGAGCTGTATGGGGCCAACGGGTTTCGAGGTTGGGACCAGCGCAGGGTCTATGCCAGGGTGTTTCCCGAGCCTCGGCCCTTGGGGCCTGGCGCCGCGCGGTCGCCAGCGACTTGCGACTTGTGACGTGGCCGGCCGTCGTTTCTTCCGTCGGCGGCGATACTTAGCCGCGCGAGGACGGCCGAAAGCCCCCGGTGCCATCGCGGCGTTTCAACATGTTTTCCACCCGGGACGGTCGGCCCGAGGCACCAAACCGCCCTGGGGCTCGCCCCAACGTGCCGATTTTTTCCGTGGATTCCGGCGCGGCACTGGGCCGGGGGAAATTTTTCTTCGGCCCGGGTTGCGAGAGTGTTTGACAGCAAAGCTAGCGCGGCTACAATCAGCACATCGGGTGACACAACTACGGACCGAGACGGCCTTGGGCCGTCAGTAACCGCGGCTCTTCCCGCAACCGACCTCCGTCGTCCACGGGGGAACAGCAACGCCACCATCGTGGCTTTCGGCGGGGAGCGAGTGCGCGCTGGGGATGGCAGGAAGTGACGAAGGACGATACGGACATCGTGTCGGTCTTGCGCAGGGCGCTGGTCGAGCAGGTCGGGCAGCAGCGCTACGAGCTGTGGTTCGGGCAGGGCACGCGTCTGGACTTCGACGAGGGCAAGCTCGTCATTGGCGTGCCAAGTCACTTTTTCAAGGACTGGCTCCGCACGAACTTCCGCGAGGAAATCGAACGTGCGGGGGCATTAGCGCTGGGGATGCGGCCCGAGGTGCTCTTTCGCGTGGAGTGCGCCGAGTCGGCCAGGGTCGTATCTTCCGCCGATTGCGCCGAGCGCCCAGGCTCATCGAAACGTGCTGACGGTGCGGACGGGTCAGTCAAAGTGGTTTCCGCCGACCGGCCTGTTTCCGCCGATCGCGCGCCGAAGCGTCAGTTTGCCGATTTTGCCTCGTTCGTCTGTGGTTCCTCGAACCGGCTTGCCCGCGCCGCGGCGGAGATGGTGGTCGAGCGCCCGGGAGAATTATCGCCCTTGGTGTTTTACGGCCCGACGAGCGTCGGCAAGACCCACTTGCTCGAGGCGATTTGGACGGCGGCGCGCAATCGCCACCCGCGATCCGCGACGTTGTACCTCACCGCGGAGCAATTCACGGCGGGCTTTCTCCAAGCGCTGCGGCGCAGCGGCTTGCCGAGCTTCCGTCAGAAGTATCGTGGTGTCGACCTCCTGTTGCTCGACGATCTGCAATTCTTCTGCGGCAAGCATCACACCCAAATCGAGCTTCTCTACACGATCGACGCGTTGATGCGCGACGGTCGTCAGTTGGTGTTTTCGGCCGACCGTTCGCCCGACGAGTTGGCCGATCTGGGACTGAACCTCTGCACGCGGCTGCAAAGCGGGATGGTTTGCCGGATCGAGCCTCCCGATGGCGACATGCGGCGCGGCATTCTCGCGGAGATGGCCCGGCGCATGCGCATGGCCCTTCCCGACGACGTGCGCGATTTCATTGCCGCGCGCTTGACGAATCATGCGAGGGAGTTGTCTGGGGCGCTGTGCCGTCTTTACGCGGCGAGCCAGGCGCTCGGGCGGCCGATCGACCTGGCCATGGCCGAGGACATCCTCGGCGAGATGATCCGCCACAGCAGCCGCGTGGTCCGTCTGGCCGATGTCGAGAACGCGGTGTGCCGCGCGTTCGGCCTGGAGCCCAGCAGCCTTCACGGCGACGGCAAGGCGAAACACGTAAGCCAGCCGCGGATGCTGGCCATGTGGCTGGCGCGCAAGCACACCCGGGCCGCGCTGAGCGAGATCGGCCGCTACTTCGGCCGACGAAGCCATAGCACGGTGGTCTCGGCCCAGAAGCGCGTCGATGGCTGGCTGGCACGCGGTGCGACACTCGAGCTGGCCGATCGCGTCTGGAAGGTCGAGGAAGCGGTGCGCCAAGCGGAACGTTGCCTCCAGGTCGGATAAGAGGCCGTCCGCTCCCAGCGAGGACCGGGGAACGGTTCGGGTGGCCGTCCCCGGTTCCTCGCGTTGCTACCCCACCAAAGGCCCTGGACGACCTTGGCCACGGTCCGTTATCATTCCGTGCATGGTCCGGCATGTGGGAACGGCTATCCCCCCACGCGTGGTGCCACCTATCGATCTCTCTGCACACCCCCCCCCGGAGTTAGCATACGTGCGTGCCATCCATGGACTTTGCGTGATGCTGGGGTTGGCGTTCGTCGCCCTCCCGTGTCTGGGGGCCGACTGGGGCCGGTTCCGAGGGCCCGACGGGATGGGCCTGGCCGTTGGCGCGGCCCCGCCGGACCGCTGGAGTGCGACGGAAAACGTCGTGTGGAAGACCGCCCTGCCCGGTGCAGGGGCCTCGAGTCCGATCGTGGTGGGCGACCGGGTTTTCGTCACGTGTTACAGCGACTACGGGTTGGATCCCGATGAACCCGGGGATGTTGAGAAACTGAAGCGGCACTTGGTCGGCATCGCCCTGGCAGACGGCAAGGTGCTTTGGGACCAGGCCGTGCCGGCGAAACTCCCGGAGCAGACATTCGAGGGATTCGTCGCCCTGCACGGATACGCCTCGCCAACACCCGCCAGCGACGGAACGGCCATCTATGTGTTTTTCGGCCGTTCGGGGGTGTACGCTTACGGGCTTGACGGCACCCTCCTTTGGCAGGCCGACGTGGGGAGCCGGACGCACGCCTGGGGTAGCGCGGCATCGCCCTTGGTGTGGGAGGGCTTGGTGTTCGTCAACGCCAGCATCGAGAGTGGGGCGATCATCGCGTTGGACAAGAAAACAGGTAAGGAAGCGTGGCGCGTCGGCGGGATTCAACAGTCCTGGAGCACACCCGCTTTGGCCTCTCTGCCCGGCGGACGCACGGAACTCGTGGTCAGCAGCTACGGCAGAGTACGGGGGTTGGACCCCAGTTCGGGCGAGGTGCTTTGGGAGTGCCGCGGCGTGAACGACTACGTCTGCCCGGCCGTCGTGGCCCACGAGGGGATCGTCTACGTCACGGCTGGACGCAAGCCGCACACCTTGGCCATTCGCGCTGGAGGCAAGGGCGATGTGAGCAAGACCCACGTGCTGTGGGAAAACAACGAGACGCCGAAGGTCGCCACGCCGCTGGTCTACGACGGACACCTCTACTGGGTCGACAACCGGGGCGTGGCCACGTGCGTCGATGGGAAGACGGGCAAGACCGTATATAAGGAACGGCTGGCAGTCCGCGGCCAGGGCGACAAGGTGTACGCCTCGCCCGTCTTGGCCGGTGGGAAACTCTTCGTGCCCAGCCGCCAAGACGGTACG
The DNA here is from genome assembly GCA_020721945.1 of Blastopirellula marina. Lineage (GTDB taxonomy): Bacteria > Planctomycetota > Planctomycetia > Pirellulales > Thermoguttaceae > JANLFZ01. The sequence continues at coordinate 10,092 of DYLT01000089.1, read as the reverse complement.
ATTGTGCTCGTCGCGGGTCCCGAGTTCCGCGAGATCGGCCGCAGCCGGCTTGACGACTCCAGCGTGTTCAATGCCACCGCGGCCGTCGTGGACGATCGACTTTTGGTGCGATCCAACCGCTTCCTCTATTGTCTCGGCAAGTGACGGATACCATCATGCCCCTGTTCGAGATCGAAACCGACTCGCACATCATCATCACCTGGGCGAACGACGAGTCGGCAGCCCGGGGGGTCGTGCGGGAAAGCTATCCGCGGGAAACGCCGCTTCGCGTCACCCGACGTCCACGCGACTGCTGGGTGATCTCGAAAGCCGCCCTGGGAATCACGGGAGGGGTGGACGTGTGTCACACCGCGCGCGATTGCCTCGCCAAGGCGGCCGGCGACAAACTCCACGCCATTCGCCTCTACATGCAGGAGACGGGCGCCGATTTGGAGCGGGCACGGAAGGTCATCGAATCGAATATGGTCATGGGCTGGTAAGGGCCCAAGGCCCCCGGGCGCCCCGCGGGTGCGAGGGGATCAAGCGAGGGCCGATCGGCCGGAACTCGGCCCATCGTCCGAGGCCACCTGGCTTGGGTCGAAGGCCTTCTGGGCCGCCTCGTAGACTTGCCGCAACGGGATCGCGCGCGCGGCGGCGATTTGCCGGCACGACTCGAACTCGGGGGCGAAACGCGGCAGACTGCCTTGCTGCCAGCCCACTTTGCCCTCGACCGGGCCCCACTCGGTCTGGACCGAATGGGCCCGGCGTTCCAAGACGTGCCGGCTGACCGGCCAGCGGCGCACGCCCAGGGTCGTTGTCTCGGCGAAGAGGATCTCTTCGATCGCGTCGATGTGACCTTCCGGACAAAGGACCGAGAGCTTGACCCCCGGCCGGTTCTTCTTCATCTGGATGGCCGTCGTGTACACGTCCAGCGCTCCGGCGTCCCACAAGCGTGACGTGCAATAGCCGATGACCTCGCCGCTGAGGTCGTCGAGATTGGTTTCCAGCACCCAAACCGGCTCCGGGAGGCCTGCCAGTTCGTCTTCTTGGGCGTTGGCGGCGGTGCCGACGAACAACCGTAACAGGTTCGGTTGTTCGTCGAGGTCTCGCTGGCCCGCCCCGCAGCCAATGCGCTCGATGGTCATGGCGGGCAGCGGCCCGAACGCATCGGCCAGCGTGGTGAGGATCGCCGCGCCGGTCGGCGTGGTCAACTCGAACGGCACTGAGGACGGGGCCAGCGGAATGCCGCGCAGAAGCTCGGCCGTGGCCGGGGCGGGAATGCTGCACTGGCCGTGCGCGATGCTCACCTTGCCCGAACCGGTAGGCACGGGCGAGGCGACGATCCCGTGGACGCCCAGAAGGTCCCAACCGACCGCCGCGCCCACGATGTCGGCGATCGAATCGGCCGCGCCGACCTCGTGAAAGTGGACCTTCTCGATCGCCATGCCGTGGACCTTGGCCTCGGCCTCGGCGAGGCGCGTGAAGATACGCCGGGCCAGGTCCTTCTGGCGGTCGGTGAGCCGGCTGCGGTCGATCATCGTCGTAATGTGGTGCAGGTGCCGATGGGTGTGTTCGTGCGGGTGTTCGACCAGCACCTGCGTCGCCCGAAACCCCTTCTTTCGGACCTCCTGCGCCACGAGGCGGCAGCCGGGCAATCCGAGCGACTCGACCGCCGCATTGAGCCGGCCCAGATCGACGCCCGCGTCGACCAAGGCCCCAAGCGTCATGTCACCGCTGATTCCGGAAGCACAGTCGAGGTACGCGATTCGCATGAGGTTCTCGGTCGCTAGGGCAAGCGGTTGCACGCGCGGCGCGAGGCGGCACATCGACCATGCCCCCTCGGCAACGCCTGCAGATCTCTCTCCCGCACGTTATACCCGTCCAAAGGCGCCCATCCAAGGGGATGCCGTCGGGGCGTCGCCGTGCTTGCCCGGGGGCTCGACGAACGGGTTGGCTGGCCCTTACTTTTTCGGGGCGAGGCGGCGATGAAATGCCTCGTCATAGGGCCCCAGGCCCACGTCCTTGGGCAGCAGATCGACATGGTCCTTCGGGGCGTCCGAGAAGACCTCGCGCACGGCGTCCAGATAGCCGAAGCCGAATTCGCGGTGGGGCGCGATATAGTGGCCTTCGCTCCACTCGTTCCAGTTGTCGAGCAAGATCATGCGGTGTCCCAGTTCGTTCGCGGGGAACGTACGGAGGATCGCTTTGGCTTTTTCCAGCAGTTCCTTGTATTCGGCGGGCGGAATCTTCCAGATGCTGCCCTCGTCATGCCATCCGCTCCATCCCTGCGACACGGTGACCACCTGCGGCAGGATACCCAGCCGGCGGGTCTTCTCGAGGTAGTCGAGTTGGGCGGCGATGGCCTGCTGGGGACTTGGATTACCAGGGATGGGCCAGCAGTAGGCGAACGTGTAGTCCAGGCCCAACCGCTTCATCAAGGTCAGGTGCTTCGGGTCGACGCCCCGATACTCCCCGAGGAGATAGAGCCCGTCGAAGCCGGCGTCGCGGCAAGCACGGCGCATCTTGTCCATCGCCTCGCGCACCTTTTCGACGCTGCCCAAATCCTGGATGAGGAACTCCGGGCGGTAGATGAACAAGAGCGGCTTGTTGTCGATCGTGAGGTAACTGGGATGGCGAAAGTAGTTCTGGAGCCAGAACGGCAAGAGGTTCTCGAAGAGGTCGGCTTCGTTCGCCACGCCGGCGATCCCTCGGCGCTGGTTCTCCCACATCATGGCAAACTTCAGCTTCGACACGTAGCGGGACTTCCACAGGGCGTCGTGGATCGCGCTAGCGTACCTCATCTTGACCGGCCCGCCCTGCCCGTTGCGATACCAGCAGTAGACGAAAAACGAGATGCCGTGCTCGACCGCCCATTTCGTCTCCCAGTCGGCGACCTCGGGGTTCTCTTGCGAGTAAAACCCTAGGGCCGGTGTGCGTTCAGGATGTTTGAGAACCTGATTCCACATTTGCGGCTGGTCGGCTTCCCAGAGGGGGCAGTTGTGGGCGCCGACGAGGATGTCGGTGCGTACGGGCTGCGGCTCGGGGACATAGGCTTTCTGGGTCGCCTCGGACGAGGCGCCACCGGCCTTCCACGCCCGTACGTATTCGATGCTGAACGTGGAAGGCAAATCTTTGTCCTCCGGCATGCCAAACCACTTCGGCATGGTTTCGCTGTCGAAGATCAGGTACAGCGGCTGATGCCAGTGCGTGTTTTCCACCGTACGGACGAGCACGCCGTCGACGTAGAACTTGAGTTCATCCTTGCCCCACTCGAATCCGTAAACGTGGTAATCGTCGGCCAGTCGCCACGGCGCTTCCCAGACACCATGCACGCTCCAGTGCTTCTTGTCCCGCGGTGTCTGGGTGACGTGGAGCGTCATGTGGTACTTGCGCTCGAAGCCTCTCGCATTGCCTCCGATCTCGAATACGTCGATCTCCGTGGCCCAGCCGGGGGTTTCCTCCCTCTGAAACCAGAACGCGCTGGATCCCGCCGAGTTCATCGGCTTGGCTTTGACCTCGTAGTAGCCGTAGCTCGACCTGGCCTTCGTGTGCAGGGCCGCCGACGTATAGTCCTTGTAGCCGAGTTTCTCGGCCTCGGGGGGCAGTTTCTCTTTCCGCATCGTCAGATGAAGTTTGCCGCCCGAGACCGTGACGTTCTTGTCGCTGAACAAGGCCGGTTGGCGGCCCTTCCACCACTCCATCCCCACATGCCACTTGGCGCGGTCCAGCGCGTTGCCCTCAAACTCGTCGCTCATGGCCTCGAATTTCACCCACTTCCCCCGATTCGCTTGGTCGGATAAAGGGTAGGCCTCGGTGACGTGCTTGGGCGTTGGGCCGAGCGGCCCAGTCCGGTGCCAGATCCTGGTCGGACGCTTCTCCTCCGATTTCCGCTCTTCGCTGGCGCCGAGCGCCGAAACGCCGAGAACCAACAGCACAACCAAGGACAGCGATCTCATGGTGAATGGCTCCTCCCGTCGATTGCCGCAGATGAAATCCGATGTTATTCCCTAGACTCTGAAGGTGACGGTGCAACCGCACCGGCCGAAGCGATACGAACGACGCTGCCCAGAATCGCGGCCCACAACCAACACAGCCGGCCGAGGGGGGGCAAGGGGCTCGGTGCCAAGATCATGGTGTTCCGTCTCGCAGTAGCCTTGCGTCGCAGGTCCATGCCCCGGTGGGGGCCCTTTCTCACCTCGAACCGGACCATTGTAGACCCGGGCGCGCCCGACCGACAGGCGTCCCGCCAGGTCAGGCGGCCGACGTGCCACGGACGGCACGCATCCGGGTAGGGTATCGGACCGCTGATCTGGACCCAAGACGCCGGTTCGATTATCTTCCCCCCCGACAACGCTAATCGCGGTATCCGATCACGAAGGCGGAAAAGATGGGAAAAGTAGGTAGTGTCGTACGGGCTGAAGAACTCCTTGAGCCCGGTTCCGCCGTGCTCGAAGCGCGCGGGGAGACCGCGTGGCGCGCACTGCTCGAGAGACTACTTTCCCAACGACCCGGAGACCCAGCGGCGGTTGATCGAACCATGTCGACTCGCGTACTGCGTCGTCCCAGCGAACCGGAGTTCGAGAAGCTCTCGGTCTTGATGCCGGTTTACAACGAGCGATGGACTCTCGCCGAGGTCGTCGGCCGGGTGCTTCGGTCGCCGGTACCGCTGGAACTCGAACTGGTCGTTGTGGACGATGGATCGGACGATGGCTCGTGGGACGTGATTCAAGAACTGGCCGGCCGCGACCGCCGGATCAAGGCGGTGCGCCACGCGAAGAACCGCGGCAAGGGCGCGGCCGTGCGCACGGCGATCGAATCCATGACCGGCGATGTGGCGGTGATCCAGGATGCGGATCTGGAATACGATCCCGCCGAGTTCCCCCGCCTGCTCGAACCGATCCTCGACGGCAAGGCCGACGCGGTCTTTGGTTCCCGGTTCCTCGGCGAGACACGCCGCGCGTTGCCGTTCTGGCACGCCCTGGCCAACAAGACCCTCACGCTCTTGTCGAACGCGCTGACGAATCTGAGCCTGACCGACATGGAGACGTGCTATAAGATGGTCCGGGCCGACGTGTTGCGCGGGCTCCGCCTTGATGCCGAGACGTTCACGATCGAACCCGAGTTGACCTGCCGGCTGGCCCAATGGGGGGCCAGGGTGTACGAGGTGCCGATCACCTATGCGGGGCGCACGTACGAAGAGGGCAAGAAGATCCGTCCGTGGGACGGAATGCGTGCGATCGGGGCTTTGCTGCGTGCGAGGTTCATCAAGCCCCGCTTCACCCGAGATCCGCGTCACCATGCCCTGGCTCGCCAATCGCGCGCCCGCCACGTGCACGCGTGGCTGGCCAAGGCCATCGCGCACCATCTGGGTCAGCACGTGCTGCATGTGGGAGCGGGCATCGGGTCGCTCAGCCGGTTCCTCGCCAATCGCCGGCGCCTTGTGCTTGTCGAGCCGGACCCGGCGTGCCGGGCACTTCTTCGAAGTCGGTTCGGCCATCGGCCCCACGTGCGCATCGACCAAGGCCAGGTTTTCTCGGCTGCGGATCGAACCTGGCCGTGGGACGAGCCGATCGACACGATCGTATGCTCCGAGTTGCCGGAGTGCCTTCCGACCGGTTCCGACTTCCCGGCGTGGTGCTACGAGGCGCTTCCGCCAGGCGGCCGCTGGGTGATCGCCACGCTGCCGGGTCCTGGGACCCGGAACCCGGCCGACCTCGGCGAGGTCCTGGCGGCGGCGGGCTTCGACGTGACGCACCAAGAGACGTTCGGCCGCCTCACGGTGTTCGGCGGACCGCTCGGCCGGTGGATCGAGCGGTGGTTGCCAATACGTAAGGCAGGGCGGATCGCCGTGGGACGAAAGCCCCTCGCCGCCCAACGCCGCGCCGCGGCTTGACACCAAGGGCCGGGAGACCACGCGATGCGTGCGGGCCGGTCTGGCATATCGCGGGTCGCTTTCGGGGCCGACGTGTTCGACCCCAGACAAGCGAACCCATGGATCGCGGGGTTCATCGCCTTGGGAATCGCGGTGCGGCTGGTCCGCTTCGCGCTGCGCTTTCCCCTGTGGTACGACGAGGCGGCGCTGTCGGCCAATTTCCTCGACCGCGGGTATCTCGACTTCATGCGGCCCTTGGAGTGCGGGCAGGCCGCGCCGATCCTCTTCCTCTGGGTCCAGACGACGCTGGTTCGGCTGTTCGGCTTCACCGAATACTCGCTGCGTCTGTTCTCGCTGGCGACCGGCATCGCAAGTCTCTTCGTTTTCCGCCGTCTTGCCGGTCGGCTCTTCGAAGGGTCTGCCCTGGTGCTGGCCGTGGGCATGCTGGCGGTCTCGTACCCGGCCATCCGTTATTCGGCGGAAGGCAAGCCCTATGGCAGCGACCTGTTCGTCTCGCTCGTGCTCCTGGCACTGGCCGTGGAATGGATGTCGTGCCCCGAGAGGACTGGTCTCTTGTGGGGCTTGGCGGCCGTGGCGCCCTGGTGCGTCGGCCTGTCGTTTCCCGCGGCGTTCGTCGGCGGAGGCGTGAGCCTGGCCACGGGCTGGAGGTTGTGGCGCACCGGAAGCCGGCGGGGCTGGGCCCCTTGGGCGGTCTACAATCTGCTTGTGATCGCAAGTTTCGTTGCGGTGATGGCCGTCGCCCGTTCGAACCTCAGCGAAGCGGCTGCCCAGGTCATGGAACGCTATTGGCAAGCGGCCTTCCCCCCGCTCGATGCTCCCGGGGCGCTCGCCCGGTGGCTTGTCGCGACGCATACGGGCGATGTGATGGCGCATCCCTTCGGTGGCGACCGCGGGGGCAGTACCTTGACCACGGTGCTTTGCGTCGTGGCGCTGGGCGTGCTGGTCCAGAAGCGACAAGGCACGCTGATCTTGCTCCTGTTGGCGCCAGCGGCTTTGAACTTCATCGCCGCCGCGATGCACCGCTATCCCTACGGCGGACATGTCCGCCTGGCCATGCACCTGGCGCCGGTCGTTTGCCTCTTGGCGGGCGTCGGCGCGGCCGCGGCGCTGGAGCGGGCGGTTCGAGCGCGGCCCAGGCAGACTCCGACCATGGTGGCGCTATGCCTCTTGGCGGCGCTGGGGATGGGATCGATGGTCCGCGACATCGCCCGACCCGCCCGGTCCGAAAACGACCAGCGAGCCCGTGGTTTCGCGCGCTGGTTCTGGAGGGCCAAAGCCTTGGACGCCGAGTTGGTCTGCGTCAAGACCGACCTTCGCCTGCCGTTCGCCGGGTCGATCTGTCTGGAGGGCGACGAGGCCATCTACCTGTGCAACCAGCGGATCTACTCGCCGCGGCACGCGCGCCAAGAGCCGGCCCGGCTGGATCGAGTCTCGCCCGAACGTCCCTTGCGCTGCGCGTGGTTTCGTGTCCCGTGGTTGCCGGTCGACGAAGCGGCCGTCGCGCAATGGCTCACGGAGATGCAGGCAGACTATCGGCTCGTCGCGCGGGAGAAATACCCCCTGCCGGTGTTCAACAAGCGTGGCGTCGAGTCGCTCAACACGCTCGAGCTGTTCGAGTTCGTGCCTCGTGGCGGCAAGTCCCAGGCCGCGGGAGCGGGCTAGACGAGCGCGGGCAGGGGGTCGCGAGGATTCATCGAAACCGGCCGCGCCATCTCCTTGCCCACCGCGTCGGCCACCTTGCGGCACAGCGACATCGTCTCGTTGAACTGCCGGAAGTCGAGCGACTGGTAGCCATCGCTTAAGGCCTTCTCGGGGTTCGGATGGACCTCGAGGATCAGCCCGTCGGCACCGGCGGCAATCGCGGCCGCAGCCATGCGCGGCACCAGGCGCGTGTGCCCGGTCCCATGACTGGGATCGACGATCACCGGCAGATGGGTGCGCTCGTGCAGGTACGGGACCGTGGCCAAGGGCAGGGTGAACCGTACATGGTTTTCGAAGGTGCGGATACCGCGTTCGCAGAGCATCACGTTCTGGTTGCCGGCGTTGAGGACATACTCGGCGGCCAAGAGCAGCTCTTCCATGGTGGCACACGGGCCGCGCTTAAGAAGAACCGGTTTGCCCGAGGCGCCCGCTTCTTCCAAGAGGCGGTAATTCTGCATGTTGCGTGCACCGATCTGGAGGACGTCGGCGTACCGGGCCACCAGCGGCACGTCGGCGGCGGCCAGGACCTCGGTCACGACCGGCAGGCCGGTTTCGTCGCGGGCCGTGGCGAGGATCTTCAGCCCATCCTCCTTGAGCCCCTGGAAGCTGTACGGGCTGGTACGGGGCTTGAAGGCCCCGCCGCGCAAGGCGGTCGCTCCCGCGGCCTTGACCGCCCGCGCGGTGGAGACCGTTTGTTCCTCGTTTTCGACCGAGCACGGGCCGGCGATGACGCCCAGGTGGCAGTTTCCCGCGCTGAACGGTCCGACCGTCACCACGGTTCGCTCGGGCTTGACCTCGATGCTGGCCACCTTATAGGGGGCAAGGATGGGCACGACCTCGGCCACGCCCGGCCCGCTCTCGAGCGAGTGCCGGTACTCGTCGCGCTTCTCTCCAATCGCGGCAATGACGGTCCGCTCGGTCCCTTCAATGACATGCGCCCGCAGGCCAAGCTCTTCGACCCGCTCGACCATGTGCCCGATCTGCTCGGCGTTGGCACCCTTCTTCATGACGACGATCATCGCAGGACTCCTTACGTTGGGGCGGGCGGATGGCCGGCCCAGTTGGCGGAAAACAACAAAAAAAGCCCTGGGATCCATGCGGGTCCCAGGGCTTCTTGGTGTGCGTCGTTGGTCAGGTTCTCAAACTACGAACCACCTCCGGCCCGGCGACCCGGCGGGCGAAAATAAAACCAGAACCGATAGGTGGCGTGTGCGAAAGTCATACTCAGGATGATCGTCACCTCAGGTCGGACGACTTCCTTCTCTTTGTCCATTTTCGCCGAAACGGCGAGAATGGCAACCCCAATTTCAGGGGAGACGCACCCTCGCGTAGCGGATCGTCCGCGCGTCGCCCGCCGCCGGACCGAGCAGGTCGAGGGGGGCCGAGGGCGCCGAGCCCGCCCGGGGGGTCGCGGTGAAGAACGAGGTCATTGGGTGCGCCAGCGGCACGCGCACCGGCGCCCGAGTCGTTCCCCCAGGCAGGATCTCGAAGAGCCGATTCTCCGCGACTCGCTTGTCCGGCCCTTCCGACCCGCTGACGTAGCAGAACACGAAGAGCCGGCCATCGAACGTGGCGTGGAACCTCGCGGCCGACGCGACGAGCCCCGGCTTGCCCTCGACGGCCTCGATCAGCGTGCGCCGCAAGGCGACCCGGCCCTCGCGGAGGACCGCATAGTTCAAGGCATGCGACTGTTTCTCGCCCGGGAAGAACTTCTCGCGCAAACGCTCGTCGATGGCCCGCTCGGTCCACAAGAGATGGGCCGCGCCGTCCGAAGCGACCCAGAGATCGGCCGGCGTGATCCAACCGCAGGTCTTGTCGCGCGTGGCGATCTCGTGCCACGGTTCGAACTTGCCCGACGTAATGTCCTTCGAATACGTGTAGAAAAGCCGCCGGAAGGCGTAGTCCCAGGCCTGGCCCGTGAGCTGTCGCTTGTACGCCCGCCACGCTGGGTTCGGCTCCTCGATGTCGCTGACGCCGCAGAAGTGGAGCACCCGCTTGTTCAAGGCGACATTGGGATAGCAGATCCGCACCGCCCGCGGCTTCTCGTATTCCTTGCCGAACGGCCAGACGAGCTTGCCGCGGGCCGACCATTTCCCCTCGCGATCGAGGAAGGCCCATTCGGCGTGGGTGTAACCGACGTTCTGGAACAGCACCAGTTCGCGCCCCGGGCCGTCGGCGGCCAGGCTGCGGTACGAGTGCTCGCTGAAGGCCGGCTGCCCTTCCCACGCTGGCAGCAAGGTCTCGAAGCGACCTCGCGGATCGGCGAGCGAAAACCGCAGGATCTCCGGGCGCGCGGGACCGGCAGCGACAAGGGGGTCGGCCACCCGCGTGGGATTGGCCGACAGGAACAGTGGGCCGCCATGAAAGGCCGCCAGCGGGCACGGTTCGCGGGTCCGGCCCACCGGATCGGCCTGCTGGAGTTCCCAGCCTTGGCCGGTCCGCTTGAACAATAGCCAGCGGCAATTGTTCAATGGCTTGACGCCTGAGAGCGTCTCCAGTCCACTGGCAAACACATCGTC
>DYLT01000088.1 GCA_020721945.1 Blastopirellula marina | reverse complement strand
GCGGAGGCCGAGCTGGCCGCCCTGGCCGACCAGGAAGACCACGTGCGACGCCAACTCGAACAGGCGGCCACCCAGGAAGACGCCGACGCCCGGCGACGCGAGCTACAGCGGCTGGTCCCCTTGCAGAACCGCCTCCACCAGCAGGCCGAGGAGATGGGCCGGCGCCTGGAGCGCCTGACCGCGCAGCGCGCGGCCGGCCTGGTCGCGCAGGCGGCGCACGCGATGGACCAGGCAGCGGCACAGGCGCAAGGCGACGCGGGCAAGGCCGCCCAGCACGCCCGACAGGCCAAAGACGATCTCGACGAGGCGCAGCGCCAGTTGGCCGCGCAGCGGCGCCAGGCGCAGGCCGACCTGGCGACCGAACAACTCGCCCGGCTGGAGGACTCGGTCCAATCGCTCCATCGGCGCCAGGAAAAGGCCCTGGCAGAGACCCGGCGTCTGGAGGGTCTTCGGATCGCCCAAGGGCAATGGACGGCGGGGCAGCACGAGGGGCTTGCCGCGTTATCGGGCGAGCAAACCCTCTTGGCCACGGAGACGGCCGCCCTGGCCGACCAACTCGCCGGCTCGGCGGTGTTCCACCTGGCGCTTTCGGGGGCGGCGCGCGACATGGGCGTGGCTGCCGCGCTATTGGAGCGGCGCCAAACCAGCGAACCGGCACAGCAGGCCCAGCAGAACGCCGCCGTCCGGCTAGCCCAGTTGATCGAGGCCATCAAGCCCGACTCCCCCGCGAAGCCGCCGGAGACGAACGCAGAGGGCAAGGGGGAACCGGGCGGTGGCGCCGGCGGGGCGCGTCCACCGGACCGGCCCGCCGGACCAGGTCTCCAGCGCCTGGCGGAAATCAAACTCGTGAAGCTCATGCAACAGGACGTGAACCGCCGGAGCCGCGAACTGGAGAAGTCGGTCGGTCCGGGTGCCCCCCTGACGCCCGAGGCCCGCCGCGCGTATGCTGAACTCAGTGCCGAGCAGGGCCGGCTGGCCGACCTGCTCTTGGCGACGGTTCCGCCCGAGGAGGACGCGCCATGATCCAGCGCCCTTGGCCCGTGTGGATGGCTTGTTTGGCGGTGCTCGTCTGGGCTGGGATGTGCTGGGGCGCGGCGCCGGGGCCGGGCGAGCCGCGCCCCGTGGACCAGCGTCTGCTGAAGCAGTTGAACTCGCGGCCGGGCGACGAGATCGACCGCGAGTTGTTCGGCCCGGAGGAGAAGCCGGGGCCGGCCTCGCCGCCGAAGCCGGGTGATTTGCCTCGCAAGCCGGCCGACGTTCCTGCCCCGCCAGACCGCGATTTCAGCCGGGTGTCCGAGCAGGACCATCCGCTGGTCGACATCGCGCGGCAGATGCGCGAAGCCGAGCGGCTGATGGCCCAGGCGCACGCGGGGGAGAAGACCCGCGAGCTTCAGGAGCAGATTGTCCGGCAGCTCGACGAGCTGCTCCAACGGGTTTGCAAGCAGTGCGGTGGAACCCAATGCACGGCGTCGGCGTGCAAGCAGAGGGTTACCCCGCGTGACGCCGTCCCGCCGAAGCGCCCATCCGAGGTGCCGTCCGAGCACCAGCGTCCCACGCAGCGATCGGAGAAGAAGCTCGATCCCGTGTCCAAGGCCGGCGAACGCCCCACGTCGGGCCGGAACCCCAAGGTCGATGCCGGCCAGCGCCACCGCGCGATCCAGGGGGCATGGGGCGCGCTGCCCGAGCGGGAACGCCAGCAGATGATGCGGCTCCTCCCGCCCGAGCAATTCCTGCCCAAGTACGAGCCTTTGATCGAAGAGTACTATCGCCGGCTGGGCGGGGAGAGCCGAGGCGAATGAGGTGGGGTGGGTCGCACAATGCTCGCCGGGGGCTGGTCGCTGGCCAGAGGCCGAGGAACCGGTTTGCGGCGGCCGTGGCGCGGCTGGCGCCCGGCGCGCTGGTCGCGCTCGTGTTGATGGGGTGTGGGTTCGGCCGCGCCGGGGCGGCGGAATCCGACAGCCCCGAGCGCACCGCGGCGAAGCTGGTCACGCGCGAAGCCGATCTGGCGATCGCCAAGGGCCTGACGTGGATCGCCAGCCGGCAGCACGACGACGGGTCGTTCGGCACGTCGGGCTACTACCGGGGCAACGTGGCCGTGGTCTCGTTGTGCGCCATGGCGATGATGGCCGGCGGCAGCACGCCCGGGCGCGGCCCCTACGGCCGCGAAGTGGCGCTAGGGCTCGACTACATCCTGGCGCACGCGCAGCCGAGCGGCTACATTGTCAACGAGCGGTTTCCGAGCCACGGGCCGATGTACGGCCACGGGTTTGCGACGATGTTCCTGGCCGAGTGCTATGGGAGCACGCCCCGGCCGGAGGTCCGCGAGAAACTCGCCAGGGCCGTTCAGTTGATCGTCAACACCCAGAATGATCAGGGGGGATGGCGGTACGACCCCAAGCGCATGCCGGCCGACATCTCGGTGACCATCTCGCAGGTGATGGCCCTTCGCGCCGCGCGGAACGCCGGCATTCACGTCCCGCGCGAGACCATCGACCGCTCGGTCCGCTACATCCAGCGGAGCCAGAACCCCGATGGCGGTTTCGCCTACATGCTCGAGACGAGGCGCGAGAGCCAGTTTCCGCGGTCGGCGGCGGCGGTCGTGGGGCTTCAGAGTTGTGGCATCTACGAGGGGCCCGAGATCGCCAAGGGACTGCAATACGTGGCGCAATTCGTCCCGCAAAAAGGGGTGGCGCGGCGCGACCGCAACTACTATTTCTACGGGCACTACTACGCGGCGCTGGCGATGTGGCAAGCCGGCGGCGACGATTGGGCCCGCTGGTACCCCGCGATCCGCGATGAGTTGACCTCGCTGCAACGCCCCGACGGCTCGTGGGCCGACTCGACCATCTCGCCGGAGTTCGATACCGCGATGGCCTGCCTGGTGCTCCAGGTGCCCAACAACTACTTGCCGATCTTCCAGCGGTAGGGACCTTTTTCGTGGACCGTTCAAGGGAGACCCACGTGACGAACGCATCCTCCGCCCATGCCGAGCACGCCCGGCGTCTCGGGCTGGCCGTGGCGGCTGGCCGCGAGGCCGGCCGGATCACTTTGGAGCACTTCCGCCGCGACGATCTGGAGATCGAACGCAAGCGCGACGACTCGCCGGTGACGATCGCCGACCGCCGAGCGGAGGAGCACCTGCGGGGCCGCATTGCCGAGGCGTTCCCGGCCGACGCGATTCTTGGCGAGGAGTTCCCCGAGCGGCCCGGCTCGAGCGGCTATTGCTGGATCCTCGATCCGATCGACGGCACGAAGTCGTTCATCCACGGGGTGCCCCTGTACGGCACGATGATCGGGGTCGAGCACGCAGGCCGCTGCGTCCTCGGCGTGATCCTCCTGCCGGGACTCGACGAATACGTCTACGCGAGCCAGGGGCAAGGGGCCTGGCACGTCGTGGGCGACCGCCCGCCGCGCCGGGCGAGAGTCTCGGCGCGCGCCCGGCTGTCCGAAGGACTCTTCCTGACCAGCGAGGTGGCCAACTTCGACCGGATCCAACGCCGCGACGTGTACGATCGCCTTCAAGAGGCCTGCCGGTTGGCCCGCACCTGGGGCGATTGCTTCGGCTATCTCATGGTGGCCACGGGCCGCGCCGAAGTGATGGTCGACCCGATCATGAACCTGTGGGATGCCGCCGCGGTCCAGCCGATCGTCGAGGAGGCCGGAGGCACCTTCACCGATTGGCAAGGCCGCCGCACGATCCATTCGGGTCAGGGGATCGCCACCAACGGCCTCGTGCTCGACGAGGTGCTGGCGATCACAGGTCGCGGCAGCCCGGCCGGCGACCCATCCTGACCGCTGGATACTTGACGCGCCCAGTACAATGTCGTACCCGGGCAAGATCACCCTAACGCGGCGGACCCCGAATGTGATGGGCGGCAGTTTGTTTCCGCAGTGGATCGACCGAGTGCGCCCGCTGGCAGGGGCCCTCGTCGTGGTGGCGCCGGTCTATCTGGTGGCCGTGGTCTACTACGGCGGGTCGCCAAGGACAACCGACGTGGGGTACGCGCCGAAGCAGCCGGTTCCGTTCAGCCATGCCGTGCATGTCGGCCAGCTCAAGCTCGATTGCCGGTACTGCCATACCAACATCGAAACGGGTGCCCAATTGCCGCTCGGCGTGGCGCGGGAGGGGGTCGCGCGGCCGCAATTCCCGTCGTTCGCGAAGATCGCCATCCCGTCGACCGAGGTGTGCATGAACTGCCACCAGCGGATCGCGGCGGATAGTGCGAAATTGCAGCCGGTGCGCGACAGCGCGGCCAGCGGCCAAGCGGTCCCTTGGGTCCGGGTCCACGATCTGCCCGACTACGTCTACTTCGACCACAGTGCCCACATTGCGCGGGGGGTCGGCTGCGTTTCGTGTCATGGCCGGGTGGATCAGATGGAGGTGGTGCAGCAGGTGGCTCCCTTGAGCATGGGCTGGTGCCTCGATTGCCACCGCAACCCCGAGCCCCACTTGCGCCCTGCCGAGTTCATCACCCGGCTGGACTGGTCGCCCGGCGAGGATGCCGCGGTGTTGGGCGCGCGACTGAAGGCCGCGCTTCGAATCCAACCGTCGACCGACTGCTCGACATGCCACCGCTAGCGCCGACATCCTGTGAGACGACCTACTGGCGAAGCCTCGACGAGCTGGCCGGTACCCCGGAGTTCCGTGCGTTTCTCGAGGCGGAGTTTCCGACGGAGTGCGACGCGGCGGGCGTGTCGCGGCGCCGGTGGCTCCAGCTCATGGGGGCCTCGCTGGCCCTGGCCGGTCTGACGGGTTGCCGCTGGAAGAAGGAGGAGATCCTCCCGTTTGCCAAGCGGCCAGCCAACCGCGTGCCCGGTGTCCCCCAGCGATACGCCACGGCGATGGACCTTGGGGGCAGCGCCCTGGGGCTTCTGGTGACGTCGTACGACGGCCGGCCCATCAAGATCGAGGGCAACCCGCTCCATCCGCAGAGCCAGGGCGCGACCGACGGGTTCGCGCAAGCCGCGATCCTCGAGCTGTACGATCCCGACCGCGCGGCCGGCCTGGTCGAGTACTCGGGTCAGGAGCACCCCCGCTCGTGGTCCGACTTCGCCTCCTTGATCGCCAGGCACTCCGGCGCATGGAAGCAAGACGGCGGTGCCCGGTTGCGCATCGTGAGCCAGGCGAGCAGTTCGCCGACGTTGGCCGCGACACGGGCGCGACTCCTGGGCGAGTTTCCCAAGGCCCGCTGGGTCGAGTACGAGCCGGTTTCGGATGACGCCGCGCGCGCCGGCGCGACGTGGGCGTTCGGGCGTGCGCTCCGCACCCAGTTGGCGCTCGGTCAGGCGCGGATTCTCGTCTCGCTCGACAGCGACTTGCTGGCTTGTCACCCGGCCGCCGTCCAATACGCCCGGGAATTCGCGGCTCGGCGCGACCCGGCCGGCGATTGGATGAACCGCCTGTATGTAGTGGAGAGTTGCCTTTCGGTCACGGGGAGCATGGCCGACCATCGGTTGGCCCTGCGCCCGGCGCAGATCGCCGCCTTGGCCGAGGCGCTGGAGAAGGAGGTCCGGGCTCGGCTGGATTCACGTGCCGGCACCGCGCCGGCGGCGGGGGAAAGCCGGGCCGTTCGCTTTCTCAAGGCGCTGGCGGCTGATCTGGTGGCGCTGTACCGGCAGGGAGGCCATAGCGTAGTTGTGGCGGGTCCGCGCCAGCCGGCGGAGGTTCACGCGAGGGTCCATCGTCTGAATCGTCTTCTCCAGAACGTCGGCCAAACCGTCTGGTACACCGAATCGCCGGATCCGGATCGGCCACCGCACGCGGAGGCGATCCGGGCGCTGGCCGACGAGATGCACGCCGGCGCGGTCGAGACCGTGGTGATCCTTGGGGGCAATCCGGTGTACGACGCCCCGGCCGACGTGGCCTTTCCCGAGGCTCTGGCGAAGGTGCCGACGCGGATCTATCTCGGGCTGTACCACCACGAGACCGCCCGCGCGTGTACGTGGCGTCTGCCCGAGGCCCATTTTCTCGAAGCCTGGGGCGACGTGCGAAGTTGGGACGGCACGTACAGCATCGTTCAGCCCCTGATCGAGCCCTTGTACGGCGGCAGGTCGGCGATCGAGGTGGTGGCGATGCTTTTGGGCCAGGAATCGCCCAAGGGCTACGACCTGGTCCGCGCGACGTTCCGGTCGATCGTCAAGACGTCGGACTGGGAAGCCCGATGGGCCAAGACGCTGCACGACGGCGTCCTCGAGGGGAGCCGCTTTGCGGCGGTCGCGGTCGAGGCGGCCGATCGCCCGGCCTCGGGCGAACCGCGCGGCGAGTTCGTGGAATCCGACGGGTCCAACGGCCAGATGGACCTGATCTTCTGCCGCAGCGCCTCGGTGTATGATGGCCGGTTCGCCAACAACGGTTGGCTCCAGGAGATGCCCGATCCGCTGACGAAGCTCACGTGGGACAACGCCGCGCTGATAAGCCCGGCCACGGCGGCGGCCTTGGGCATCGAAAACGGCACGCTCGTTCGGCTGAAGCTCGGCGGCCGCTCGATCGAGATTCCCGCCTGCCTCATGCCGGGCCAGGCCGCCGGGTGCGTTGCGGTGTCGCTGGGCTACGGGCGCACGGCTGCCGGGCACGTGGGCGGCGATACGGCGGCGGGGGTCGACCCGGTCGGCGCCGACGTGTATCCCCTGCGCACGAGCCAAGGCATGGACTTCCAGACCGGGTTGTCGGTCGAGGTCACCGATCGGAAGGTCCGCCTGGCGGTGACCCAGGACCACCATGCGATCGACGCGATCGGGCTTTCGGGCCGGGCCGAACGGCTGGGGGCGCTGGTGCGCGAGGCCACGCTGGAGCACTATCGAGAGCACCCCGACTTCGCCCGGCACGCGGTCCATCATCCGCCGCTGGAATCGCTGTGGGACGAGCCCACCTACGACGGCTACCGCTGGGGCATGACGATCGACCTCTCGAAGTGCATCGGCTGCGGCGCCTGCGTGGTCGCCTGCCAGGCCGAGAACAATGTGCCCGTGGTGGGCAAGGAGCGGGTCCTCCAGGGGCGCGAGATGCACTGGATTCGGGTAGACCGGTACTTTCGCGGCGATCCCGACGACCCGAGCGTCGTCCATCAGGTGGTTGCCTGCCACCACTGCGAGAACGCCCCTTGCGAGCAGGTTTGTCCGGTGGCGGCGACGGTCCACAGCGGCGAGGGGCTCAACGACATGGTCTACAACCGCTGCGTGGGTACGCGCTACTGCGCGAACAACTGCCCCTACAAGGTGCGGCGCTTCAACTTCTTCAACTACCACAAGGACCTCGACGCGCCCGAGAATGAGGTGCTCAAGATGCTCTATAACCCCGAGGTCACCGTGCGCAGCCGCGGGGTGATGGAGAAGTGCACCTACTGCGTGCAGCGGATTCAGGCGGCCAAGATCGAGGCGAAGAACAACCGCCGGCAGGTCCGCGACGGCGAGATCCGCACGGCCTGCCAGCAGGTCTGCCCGACCGGGGCGATCGTCTTCGGCAATCTGAATGATCCGCACAGCGCCGTGGCCAGGGCGGCCGCCTTGGACCGGGCCTACGCCATGCTGGCCGAGTTGAACACCCAACCGCGCACCAGCTACCTCGCGCGGATTCGCAATCCGAACCCCGAACTGGTCGAGTCGATCGCAACCGCCCGATGACCGCCCTCGCCTTGCCGGCCGACGACAACACGACGAACGACCCGGGGCGCCGCGCGCCCTTGGTCCTGGGCGCGCACGATCTGGCTTCGATCACCGAGACGGTCAGCCGGATCGTCGAGCGACCCGCGCCCCCGCCGGCCTGGTACGCCGCGATCAGCGTCACCTCGCTGGTGGCCGTGTCGTTCTTCGTTCTGGTGGGCTATCTGGTGACGACCGGCATCGGCGTGTGGGGCAACAACAGCCCGGTGTTCTGGGCCTTCGACATCGTGAACTTCGTGTTCTGGATCGGCATCGGGCACGCGGGCACGCTGATCTCGGCGATCTTGTTCCTTTTCCGCCAGAAGTGGCGCACGAGCATCAATCGGGCCGCGGAGGCGATGACGCTGTTTGCCGTCATTTGCGCCGGCTTGTTTCCAGCGATCCACGTGGGGCGCGTGTGGGTCATCTATTGGCTGGCGCCGTACCCGAACCAAATGTCGATCTGGCCCAATTTCCGCAGCCCACTGTTGTGGGACGTCTTCGCGGTGAGCACCTACGCGACGGTCTCGGCGCTGTTCTGGTATCTCGGCATGATCCCCGACCTGGCCACGCTTCGCGACCGGGCCACGAGCCGCCTGCGCAAGACGCTCTACGGGGCGTTGGCCCTGGGGTGGCGCGGCTCGGCCCGGCAATGGCACCGTTACGAGCGCGCCTACCTGCTCTTGGCCGCGCTGGCCACGCCGCTGGTGCTGAGCGTTCACTCGGTGGTGAGCTTCGACTTCGCCACCTCGGTGATTCCCGGCTGGCATACGACGATCTTCCCGCCGTACTTCGTGGCCGGGGCCATCTTCAGCGGCTTCGCGATGGTCGTCACGCTCATGGTGCCGGCGCGGGCGTTCTTCGGCCTTGGGGACCTGGTCACGTTGCGGCACCTCGAGAACATGTGCAAGATCATGCTCGCCACGGGGTGCATGGTGGGATACGCCTACGCGGTCGAGTTCTTCGTCGCCTGGTACAGCGGCAGCGGCTATGAGGGGTTCGCGTTCCTGAACCGGGCGTTCGGGCCGTACGCCTGGGCCTATTGGATCATGGTCTCGTGCAACGTGGTGGTTCCCCAGTTGTTCTGGTTCAAGAAGTGGCGCACCTCGCCGTGGCGCATGGTCCTGGTGTCCGTTCTGATCAACGTGGGGATGTGGTTCGAGCGGTTCGTGATCATCGTCAGTTCGCTCAGCCGCGATTATCTGCCGTCGAGCTGGGGCTACTTCACGCCGACCTGGGTGGATCTCGGGATGCTCGCCGGCAGCTTCGGGTTGTTCTTCACGCTGTTCCTCCTTTTCTGCCGCTATTTGCCGATGGTGGCGATGGCCGAGGTCAAGGCGGTGTTGCCCCACGAGGCGCAGCGCGCGCGGCCCGCCCCGGACCATCCCACGACCCAGCGCGAGATCGTTCCCGCATGAAGCCATCGGACATGACCCAGTACGACGAGACCCCCACGAGTCCAACGCCGGCGCCCCGCGTGGCCGGGCTTCTGGCCGAGTTCGACGGTCCCGAGGCCCTCGTGGCCGCGGCGGCGCGGGTTCGCGAGGCGGGCTACCGCCGCTTCGACGCCTACAGCCCGTACCCGATCCACGGGATCGAGCGGGCCATGGGCATCCGGCCGACGGTTCTGCCCTGGCTGGTCTTCGGGGCGGGACTGGCCGGCTGCGCCGCGGCCCTTGCCATGCAGTGGTGGATGAACGCCAAGGACTACCCCCTGGTCATTAGCGGCAAGCCGCGGTTCAGTCTGCCCGCAAACATCCCCGTGGCGTTCGAGCTGATCGTCTTGTTCAGCGCCCTGGCGGCCTTTGGCGGCGTGTTGGTCTTGAACCGGCTGCCCCAGTTCTGGCACGCGGTGTTCTCGAGCCATCGCTTCGCGCGGGTCACGACCGACGGGTTCTTCTTGGGGATCGAGGCCGAGGACCCGCGGTTCGACGAGCCGTCGACCCGCGCATGGCTCGAAACGCTCGGCCCCCGGTCGGTCGAAACGTGTTACGATCCGGGCACGGGCCGGGAGTTGCCCAAGGCGCTCTATTGGATTGGGGTGGCGGCGGTGCTTGTGGCGTGCCTTCCGCCGCTGTGGATCGCCAAAGCGCGGGCGACGACCTCGACGAAGCCGCGAATCCACCCGATCCAGGACATGGACTTCCAGCCGCGCTACCATGCCCAGGCGGCCAGCCCGCTGTTTGCCGACCGGCGGTCGATGCGCCCCCCCGTAGCGGGCACGATCGCCCGGGGCGATCTCCAGGCCGACGACCATTGGCTTCAGGGCGTGGTTGGCGGCCAGCCCGCCGAGACGTTCCCCCTGCGCGTCAGCCGGGCGATGATCGAGCGCGGCCGCGAGCGGTACGAGATCTATTGCGCGACCTGCCATGGTCTCGATGGCGACGGCAAGGGGCCCACGGCGATCCGCGCCCTGGAGCGGGCCGAGCCGGGCTGGGTCGCGCCCCGCTCGCTCCATGCCGACGCGGTGCGGCGGCAGCCGGTCGGCCAGTTGTTCCAGACGATCACCCGGGGTCTCAACACGATGCCCTCCTATGCGGCCCAGATCGCGCCGGAGGACCGCTGGGCGATCGTGCTCTATGTGCGCGCCTTGCAGCGCAGCCAAGACGCGCGCATGGACGATGTTCCGCCGGAGCTACGGTCCCAAGTGCAGCCCTAGACCCATGAACCCCACGCGACTGCCCGATCTTCACGAGGTGCGCACCACCCTGGGGCCGGCCGGGCCGCGCCTGGCCCGGCGTCTGGCGATCGCCGGCTCGGCGGCCGTTGGCGCGGGATTCGTCTTGGGCCTGCTGGCGGGCGACGGGCTGCGGCGATTCTTCCACGCGTGGCTGGTGAACTACAGTTTCGTGCTCAGTGTGTCGCTGGGAGCGCTGTTCCTGGTGGCCATGCTCCATGTGGCGCGGGCGGGCTGGGGGGTCGTCGTCCGGCGGATTGCCGAGGTCCTCGGCAACAACTTCACCGTGTTGGCATTGCTGTTCGCCCCGGTGCTCGTGGGGCTCGGCGCGCTGTTCGAGTGGGCCGATCCCCAGGCGGTGCAGGCCGACGCGTTGTTGCAGCACAAGGCCCCCTACTTGAACCTCGCGTTCTTCGCAGCCCGCGCCCTCGGTTACTTCGTCCTCTGGTGGTTCTTGGGGCGGTACTTCTTCGAGCGCTCGACCGAGCAGGACGCTACGGGAGATCCCCGGCTGACGGTGCGCATGGAGCGCGCCAGCGGCCCGGCCCTGCTCGTCTTGGCCCTCTGCGTCACGTTGGCCGCCTTCGACTGGCTCATGTCGCTCGATGCGCGGTGGTACAGCACGATCTTCGGCGTGTACTTCTTCAGCGGAGCGATGGTCGCAGCCCTGGCCGCGGTCCCGCTCGTGGCGATGTCGCTCCAGTGGGCCGGCTGGGTCCGATCGGTGATCCACGTCGAACACTACCACGACCTGGGCAAGCTGCTCTTCGCCTTCGTCGTGTTCTGGGGCTATATCGCCTTCTCGCAGTTCCTGTTGATCTGGTACGCCAATATTCCCGAAGAAACCGTCTGGTATCGCCAGCGCCTTGCCCATGGTTGGCAATGGGTGGCCGTCATCCTTCTGTTCGGCCACCTGATCATCCCGTTCGTGGGGTTGATGTCGCGCGAGGTGAAACGCCGCAAGCCGCTCTTGGCGTTCTGGGCGGTCTGGATGTTGGCGATGCACTGGCTCGACTTGTACTGGCTCGTCATGCCGCGCGTCGAGGGGGCCGGCTCGGTCATGGGGATTTTGACCGACGTGTGCCTGTTGGCGGGCATTGTTTGCCTGTACCTGGCCGGTGCGGTGAGGGTGGCCGGCGATCGCTGTCTGGTACCGCGCAAGGATCCCCGCCTGGGCGAGTCCTTGGCGTTCGAGAACTCTTGATTGCGGTGGGGATCATGGCCCAATCCGACGACGTCCGGACCTCGACCATTGCCCTGGTCGGTTTTCTCGGTGCGCTCGTGCTGTTTGTGATCCTCGTCGGGCTCGAAGTGGTATACTACGAGGTGGCGGCCCGGCAGCGCAAGGCGAAAGAGACGGTCCAACCCCAGCAAAGCGTGACCGCCGCCCTGGACGAGCAGCGGGTGAAACTTGCCGAGTACCGCCGCCTGGATGCCGCAAAGGGCGTGGTCCGGATTCCGATCGATCGGGCCATGGAACTGGTCGTCCGGGAATTGACCGGCGGTCCCACACAGGAGGCAAATCATGGCGCGAAGCCCTGAAGAACGCGGCGTGCTCGTGGCCGTCGTTGCGTGGGCAATGGTTCTTTCCGCCATGCCCGCCCGAGCGATCGACCGCATGGAAGAGACGCCCGACGAGTTGAAGAACGTCGGTTCCGACGAACGGCTCGGCGCTCCGGTGCCCTTGGATCTGGCGTTTACCGATTCGGACGGCGGCCAGATCACCCTGGGTCAAATCGTCGACGGCACCAAGCCGATGCTCTTGACCATGAATTACTCGAACTGCCCGCGCCTGTGCAGCCTTCAGCTCAATGGGCTGTTCCGCGGGCTCGACAAGCTGGCGTGGGACCTCGGCGACCAGTTCCGCATGGTCACCGTGAGCATCGATCCGAACGAACCGGCGGAGCGGGCCGCGCAGACCAGGCGGAAGTACCTCGAGGGCTACGGCCGCGAGAGGGGGGCCAGCGGTTGGTGGTGCCTGGTCGGCCGGGAAGAGAACATCCGCCGGCTGGCCGACGCGGTCGGCTTTCGCTACGTGTATGTCGAGGAAACGAAGCAGTTCGCCCACGCCGCCGTGACCATCGTGCTGACGCCCGACGGCCGCGTGTCGCGCTATTTGTACGGCATCGAGTACGATCCGCAGACGCTGCGGCTGGCGCTGGTCGAGGCCGGGGAGGGAAAGGTCGGTTCGACGGTGGATAAGGTCCTGTTGTTTTGCTTCCGGTACGATTCGGCGGCGGGCAAGTACGCTCCGGTGGCCCAGCGGATCATGACCGCCGGCGCGTCGCTGTTTGCGATCTTGCTTGGCGGGGTGCTGCTGACGTTCTGGGGCCGCCAGGCGCTGCGGGCACGCCGTGTGCGCGCCGCGCAGGGCGATGCCGCTTCCGGGGGTCCGCCGGAAGACCGTTGTTGCGAGGCGGCAGGCGACATTCGAGGGAAGGGCTCGCCGCGACCATGACGCCGTCGACGTTCGATTCCGCAGGCCCTTGGAGCTTGCCAGCCCTGCTGGCCGAGGCAGGTGGCACGTTCTGGTTGCCGCCCCAGAGTTCCAGCACCGCGCGCTATGTCGACGCGGCGTTTCACCTCGTGCTGGGGATCTCGACGTTTTTCTTCCTGCTGATCGTCACGCTGATGGTGGTCTTCGTGCTGCGGTTCCGCCGGAGGCCGGGCGTGGGTCCCGCGAAATCGCCCAGCCACAGCACGGCGCTGGAGGTCACTTGGAGCGTCATCCCGCTGGGGCTCGTCGTGGTGATCTTCTCGTTGGGGTTCTACGGCTACATGGAGATCCGCACCGCGCCCCGCACCGCGTACGAGATTTTGGTCACCGCGCAGAAATGGAGGTGGACGTTCCGGTACCCCAACGGCTACGAGGATCCCGAGCTTCACGTGCCGGTCGACGAGCCGGTGCGCTTGGTGATGCAGTCGCAGGATGTGATTCACAGCCTCTTCATTCCCGCCTTCCGGCTGAAGATGGACGTGGTGCCGGGCCGGTACACGACGACCTGGTTTCGGGCGATTGCGCCGGGGGAGTACGACCTGACCTGCACGGAGTACTGCGGCACCGGGCACTCGGACATGGTCACCAAGGTCGTGGTCCACGCGCCCGGCGAGTTCGAGCCCTGGCTCCGCAAGGCCGACGAACAGGCCCAGAGTCTTGCCCCGGTCGATGCGGGCCGGCGTCTCGTGACGCAGCGGTGCGCCTCGTGCCACTCGGTCGACGGCACCCAAGTACCCAACGGCGGCCCCAGCTTCAAGGGCATCTTCGGCCAGACCCACACGTTCACCCAGGGGCCGCCGCAGGGGGTCGACGAGAACTACCTTCGCGAGTCGATTCTCGACCCGTCGAAGCGGATCCGCGAGGGTTATGAGGATCGCATGTCGACGTTCCGGGGGCAGCTTACCGACAAGCAGATCACGAACATCATCGAATACATCAAGTCGCTGAAGTAGGACGGCCTTTTATGTCGCAGACTGCCGCCGGGGAGTTGACGCCCGAGTCGGCCGACGGCTCGCTTTCGCCCGCCGACAACTACTTGACCTGCGCCCGCGGCGTGCGCTCGTGGCTGTTGACGCTCGATCACAAGCGGATCGCCGTGATGTACCTGGTGGGCATTCTGGGGTCGTTCGTGCTGGGCGGGGTGTTCGCGCTGTTGGTGCGGACCGAGTTGATCCATCCCGGGCCGACGATCATGGGCAAGGACATGTACAACCACATGTTCACGCTCCACGGGGCGGTGATGATCTTCTTGTTTATCATTCCCGGCATCCCGGCGGTCTTGGGCAATTTCGCCCTGCCGCTGTTGCTGGGGGCTAAGGACGTGGCCTTTCCCCGGCTCAATCTGGCCAGCCTGTGGTTGTGGATGATCGGGGCGGTGTTCTTCGTCGTGACGCTCCACGTGGGCGGGCTGGATACGGGCTGGACCTTCTACACCCCCTACAGCACCGAGACGCCCACCGCGGTGATTCCGGCCGCCCTCGGGGCCTTCGTGCTCGGGTTCAGCTCGATCTTCACGGGGATCAACTTCATCGCGACGGTCCACAAGCTCCGCGCGCCCGGCATGACATGGTTCAGGATGCCCCTGTTCTGCTGGGCCCTCTACGCCACGGCGATCATCCAGGTGCTGGCCACGCCGGTCCTGGGCATTACGATCCTGCTCTTGGCGGCCGAGCGGGTGCTGGAAGTCGGGATCTTCAATCCCAAGTGGGGCGGCGACCCCGTGCTCTTCCAGCATTTCTTCTGGTTCTATTCGCACCCGGCGGTGTACATCATGATCTTGCCGGGCATGGGCATCATCAGCGAGGTGGTTGCCGTGTTCAGCCGCAAACACATCTTCGGCTACCGGTTCATCGCCTACAGCAGCGTGGCCATCGCCGTGTGGGGTTTCCTCGTCTGGGGGCACCACATGTTCACCAGCGGCATGACCCCCTTGGCGGCGATGATCTTCAGCGCGCTGACCTTCAGCGTGTCGATCCCCTCGGCCATCAAGGTCTTCAATTGGCTGGCCACGATGTACAAGGGCTCGATCAGCCTCGCCACGCCGATGTGCTATGCGCTGGCGTTCTTGTTTCTCTTCGGCATCGGCGGTTTGACCGGGCTGTTTCTCGGCACGCTCTCGACCGACGTGCACCTGCACGACACGTATTTCGTCGTCGCCCACTTCCATTACGTCATGTTCGGCGGCACGATGATCGCCTTTCTGGCCGGACTGCACTACTGGTGGCCGAAGATCACGGGCCGCCGGTATGCCGAAGGGTGGGGACAACTCGGCGCCCTGCTGACGTTCTTGGGCGTGAATCTCACCTTCTTCCCGCAATTCATCTTGGGTAGCCGGGGCATGCCGAGGCGGTACTACGATTACGCGGGGCTCTTGGACCGGCACCCCGATTTCCAGCAACTGCATGTGCTCTCGTCGATCGGGGCGTACCTGACCGCCGTGGCGATCACGGTGGTGCTGGGCACCCTGATTTACTCGGTGTTCCGTGGCCGGCCCGCGCCGGCGAACCCCTGGGGCGGGGCGACCCTCGAGTGGCAGTGCGCCTCGCCGCCGCCGCACGACAACTTCGCATCGCCCCCGACCGCCGGCGACCCCTACGCCGTGGACGAGTTCGAGTACGACCCGGCGCTTGACGGATACGTGCGCCGCAGCGCCCCCAACCCGTCTGGCCCATGCCCCGTGCCGTCCCATGACTGAGCCTCATGCCGCGTTGGCCGCCCAGCCAGCGGACCATCCGTCCCACCTGGCCCACCACTTCGACACGCCCCGGCAGCAATTCGAGGCCGGCAAGCTGGGGATGTGGGTTTTTCTGGTGACCGAGATCCTCTTCTTCGGGGGGCTGTTTTGCGCGTACGCCGTCTACCGCGCCATCCACCCCGAGATCTTCGTCTTCGCCCACCGCTATCTCGACAAGAACCTCGGGGCCCTCAACACCGCGGTGCTGATCTTCAGCAGCCTGACAATGGCCTGGGCCGTGCGGTGTGCCCAGTTGAACCAGCGCCGCGGGCTGGTGGCCTGTCTGGCCGCCACGCTGATCTGTGCCGGCGTGTTCCTCGGAGTGAAGTACGTCGAGTACTCGCACAAGTGGCAGCACGGCTTGTTGTGGGCCGGCTGGTTCAAGCCGGTCGAAGGGCCGGCCGATCCGGCGCACGCCCCTTCCGGCGAGCATGGCGAGCGGCCCCGCGACGTGGGCATCTTCTTCAGCATCTACTTTCTCATGACCGGGCTGCACGGCCTGCACGTCGTCGGCGGCATGGGGGTGATCGCCTGGATCCTGGGGCTGGCCGCCCGAGGACGGTTCTCGAGCCAGTACTACGCGCCGGTCGATTGCACGGCGCTCTACTGGCACCTGGTCGATCTGATCTGGATCTTCTTGTTCCCGCTGTTGTACTTGATCGGGCCCTGAGAACGCGCTATGCCGCAGACGACGACTTCGGCAACGAACCACCCGCGTGAGGCGACGGAGCATCCTCCCGATCGGGCGCCGCACGTGGTCCCGTTGGGCGTGCTCTTGAGCGTGTTCGCGGTTCTGATCTTCCTGACGTTCGTCACGGTTTGGGTGGCCGGCATCGACCTGGGCGAATGGAACCTTTTCGGCGCGCTGGCGATCGCCACGGTGAAGGCCGCGCTGGTGGCGCTGTACTTCATGCACCTGCGCTACGACAGCCCCTTTTATGCCCTGTGGTTCGTCACCGGTTTGGCGTTCTTGGCGCTCTTTTTGGGGCTGACGCTCTTGGACGCCGTGGCCTACCAGAGCGATATCGAGACCTTCCGCAAGGCGGCCGGAGTCCGGTGACGTGCCGGGGGGCGGCCTGGCCATGCCATCTTGCACTGGCCCTGCCGGCCTGACTATCATGGAACGCGCCTCGGTCCGGCCGGCGGTGGCCGGCCTTCCCGCCTTTTGCCGAAGGAGCCTTGCATGCCCCAGTCCGCCCCCCTCCCGATGTCTTCCTCCCGACGCGACTTCCTCAAGACTTCGGCCCTTGCGGCGGCCGGCACGGTTTGCGGCTTGAGTCTCAGCCGCAGTGTCCATGCGGCCGGCAGCGACGTGTTGAACGTGGGATTGAT
>DYLT01000470.1 GCA_020721945.1 Blastopirellula marina | reverse complement strand
GCACCAGGCAGGTCGAGCCGCTGCACCACATGGGTCCGGCGCCATTGCCGGCCGGCTGATAGCGGTAGACCTCTTCTTCGACCTCGACCACCGGCACAAGGGACGTTGACGAGGAAGACTTCGGCTCGACCCCGAAGGCTGCCACGCCGGAAAGAACGAGCAGAATTGAAGAAACCGCGCGCGTCATGATCCTGCTCCGCATCCAGGTTCAGTGGCGGCATTGTAGCCCGGCCAGTTCCCCGAGGGCAATCGCCGCGGGCATGCGGCAGGCCGGGCTCTTTGAGCAAGCCGGAGCCGCGCTGGTCTGGTTCGTGGCCCTTCGCAGGCTGGGGACTGGCCCTTCTTTTCGGTCCGGAAACCGTGCCGGCCTACAGGATGCTCGGGTTCCCGAACCCGACCCCACGGAGCTATAATCGTCGTGCGTTGCAGGGCCCAGCCCAGAAGCAGTGCTTCCTTCGGGGCATGCCGGCCCAAGAGACAGCGACTCGGTGCGGCTTCGCGGCGGGTCATGCGACGATCGGGGAATGGGAAAGGAATGCCACCATGCGTGTCTGGCCGGGCCGAGCGTATCCCCTGGGCGCGACCTGGGACGGGAGCGGGACGAACTTCGCCCTCTACTCCGAAAACGCCACCAAGGTCGAACTGTGCCTGTTCGACTCGGCAGAGGCCGCGCACGAATCGGCCCGCCTCGCCCTGCCCGAAAACACCGATCTGGTCTGGCACGGATACTTTCCCGACGTGCTGCCTGGACAACTCTACGGGTTTCGCGTGGACGGGCCTTACGCGCCGAAGGAGGGGCATCGCTTCAACCCGAACAAGGTCTTGCTCGATCCCTACGCCAAGGCGGTGGTCCGCGAGCCGAAGTGGTGCGATGCGATGTGGGGCTATCGCCTCGGCGATCCCCAGGCCGATCTCTCGTTCGACGACCGCGACAACGCGGCGTCCGCCCAGTTGGGCGCGGTGATCGACGAGGCCTTCACCTGGGGCGACGACCGCCCGCCCGACATCCCCTGGAACAACACCCTGATCTACGAGGTCCACGTCAAGGGTTTCACGAAGCTCCACCCCGACGTGCCCGAGAAATTGCGCGGCACGTACGCGGGCTTGAGTTCCGAGGCGGCCATCGACTACCTCAAGAAGCTGGGCATCACGGCGGTGGAACTCTTGCCCGTCCACGAGCACGTCGACGAGCGGCACCTGCTGGACAAGGGGCTTTCGAATTACTGGGGCTACAACACGATCGGCTTCTTTGCCCCGGAAAACTGCTACGCCTCGACCTCCAGTCCCGCGGACATGGTTCGCGAGTTCAAGACCATGGTCCGCAACCTGCACGCGGCCGGAATCGAAGTGATCCTCGACGTCGTGTACAACCACACCGCCGAAGGGAACCACCTCGGGCCCACGTTGTCGTTCCGGGGCATCGACAATGCCGTGTACTACCGCCTCGTCGAGAACGACCCGCGGTACTACATCGATTTCACCGGTTGCGGCAACACGTTCAATATGCGCAACCCCCGCGTGCTGCAACTGATCATGGACAGCCTTCGCTACTGGGTGCTGGTCATGCACGTCGACGGATTCCGGTTCGATCTGGCCAGCACGCTGGCCCGGGAACTGCACGAGGTGAACATGCTCGGCGCGTTCTTCGACATCATCCACCAGGACCCCGTCCTCTCGCAGGTCAAGCTGATTGCCGAGCCGTGGGACTTGGGGGCCGGGGGTTACCAGGTGGGGAACTTCCCGCTGTTGTGGTCGGAGTGGAACGGCAAGTACCGCGACACGATGCGGCATTTCTGGAAGGGCGACGGCGGCTACGTGGCCCAGTTCGCCACGCGGTTTTGCGGATCGAGCGATCTGTACGAGTGGTCCAGCCGCCGGCCCCACGCCAGCGTGAACTTCGTCACCTGCCACGACGGCTTCACCCTGAACGACGTCGTCTCCTACGATCAGAAGCACAACGAGGCCAACGGCGAGGACAACCTCGACGGCGCCAACGACAACATCAGTTGGAACTGCGGCGTCGAGGGCCCCACCGACGACCCGGCGATCCAAGCCCTGCGCGACAAGAAGAAACGGAGTTTCCTGGCGACGCTCTTGTTCTCGCAGGGCGTGCCGATGCTCCTGTCGGGCGACGAGATCGATCATACCCAGCGCGGCAACAATAACGCTTACTGCCAGGACAATGAACTGGCCTGGCTGCACTGGGACCTCGACGAAACGCGGCAGTCGCTCCTGCGCGACGTGCGGCGGATGATCCGCCTTTTCCACGAGCAGCCGGTCTTTCACCGCCGCCGGTTCTTCCACGGCAAGGCGATCCACGGCGCCGAGGCGCCGGAAATCGCGTGGCTCGACCCGACCGGCGCCGAGATGTCTGCCGAGGCCTGGCAGAAGTCGTTCGTGCGCTGGCTGGGCGTGCTGTTGCGCGGAGGCAAGATCGACGTCAACGAGCGCGGCGAGCCGATCTTCGGCGATACGATGCTTTTGTTGTTCAACGCCGACCACG
>DYLT01000469.1 GCA_020721945.1 Blastopirellula marina | reverse complement strand
GGCCTCGTGGCGCGGGGCGGAACGGTCGCCAAGCAGGCCTTTCTGCCTCGGAGGTTCGCCAAGCCACTTCACGCGGCCCGACTCGAGGTCGTAGATCGCCCCGACGATCTTCAGCTTCCCCTCCCGGACGCGGCTCGACACGAGGGGGCTCTGCCGCAGCAGGTCCTCGATCGCCTGCCACACGTTCGCCTCGATCGCGGCCGGAACCAGATCGGCGCCGCGCAGTTCCGGGTGGGTCTTGTGGGCCTTGGCCACCGCCGGCCGGATGCTCTCGGCCAGCGGAGCGATGTTCCCGTGCAATTCGGCCCCGGTGGCCACCGCCGTGACCGCGCCGCACTGGCTGTGCCCGAGCACCACCAACAGCGGCGTGCCCAAATGGTCGGTGCCGTATTCGATCGACCCGGCTTCGTCGACATGGCAGACGTTCCCCGCGACGCGCACCACGAACACGTCGCCGATCCCCTGGTCGAACAGCACTTCCACCGGCACCCGGGAATCGGAACAAGAAAGCACGGTGGCGAAGGGATGCTGGCCGTGCTCGCTGGTGGCCCGGCGCCGGGCCGCGCCGGAGTCTGGATGGATGCTCTTGCCCAACACGTAGCGCGTGTTGCCGTCCCTGAGCCGCCGGATCGCCTCGTTGGCCGTGATGGCGGGCGGCTCGTCGCTGGCTTGCGATCCCACCGCGATGCTCCAAGCAGCCGCCATCGCGGCCCAGAGAACCACGAGGGCCTTCGTTCGCACAGGACGAAACATGGAACCGGACCTCCCCAAACCCCTTGGCGTGAAAACGAACGCATGCCTTGCCGGCCGCGGGACCGCCAGCCGGAGTCTTACCCCGCAAACCCACCGGTCATTTCACCAGCCGCCAACCCGTCGGGTCGGCCGTCAAGCCGGTATGACCTTTGTAGCGTCCGTACACCTCGTGCATTGCGTCGATCGAGTCGAAGTAACCCACGATGTGGGCGGCGCTGAACGACTGGCCGGCCTTGATCGGCTTGCCGTAGACCTCTTCGATCATCACGATGATGCCGCCGGGCCGCTGGCTGCACCATGCCTCATAGACGATCGACGGTTCGAGTGTCATGCCCGCCAGCCACGGGCCGTCCTTCCCCGTGGCCTGGTCGCGCAACCGGTACGCCCGAATGAAATGTTCCGGCAGGCTGTGGGTGTCGCGGCGGTAGCCGAACTTCGCGTCGGGCGGAAACGGCGTGAAGAACTCGCGGGCGGGGATGCGCAGGCCCTTTTCCGCGCCCAGGTAGCTCAGGTAGATCTCGCTGAACGTGTCTCCCCGGTCGTGCCGCACGCATCCCGGTGTGTCGTTACGGAGGAACATCTCGTGGGAATCGTTGACCGTGTCGATCCGATCCATCAACACGAAGTACCGCACATCCTTGGGAAACACGACCAGTTGCGTCCATCGCGACCCCGGTTTGCGCCCGGGAGCGGCATACTCGTAGCAATAGGTGGTCTTGACCGCGGCGAAGTCCTTGCCCCGGATGACCTCCGGCTGGACCGGCTTCATGCGGTGGCAGAGCTGCGGCCCCTCGACCACACGCTTGCGGTGGGTGCTGCCGTGGGCCATCAGCGCGTAATGCCGTCGGGCTGGGTCGGTCTCGTTGGTGTACCACGTGTAGCGTCCCACGCCGTGGCCGTCGGGCGCCAGCACCTTGTCGCCGTAGGCCTCGTCGCTGCCGGCCTCCATCAACCAGTCGACGACCATCAGGCCATCGCCCGCCTCCCGAAACCCGGTTTTCTTATCGAGAAACGACCCCTTCTCGATGCCGGTCATCCAGTGCTTGGGGTCTTTTTTCGGAATGACCGCTTCGAGCAGGTCGGTCTCGATCTGGATGGCCCGGTCCGTTTCGATAACGCGGACCGCAGATGGATGCTCGGCCTGGGCGCCCCACGCACAACCGGCCGCGACAACCGATAGGCCCACCGACAACATGCCCCGAACCACGGTGGCGACTCGCATAGGGCGTCCTCACATGCAGGCGGTGCGTCGATGGCAGCGCCGTGCCCCGCGTTCGCGCTGGAGGCTTAGAGGTGCTGCGCGCCCCAATGTACTGCCGCCACCGCGCGTGTCAAGGGCCGACCCCGAGGCCCGAGCCGGTCGCGGTGTTCGCCAGGGGTTTGGGATGGGTGGTTGGGATGGGGGCCGAAAACGGTTTGCCCGCAGGCGGGCGGGAATCGAGGCAGAAAGCGCCGGGAAAACGCGGGGCGGGCGATGCGCGGGCGTGCCCCGCCCTGGCGCCGAGCCCGCCATCCGCTCTGACCTCTTGCGGCCCAAGCGGCGGGCTTGTTCCCTGCACCGCAACCGCTACCCCGCGAGCCCCCAGCGTCCCGCCGTCCACACCGCAACCGGCTCGAGAGAGTGCGTGCTGGTAGGCACCCCGAGTGTGGGTGGCAGTTCCACGAGTCGACAAGGCCGCGTGGGTGCCAGCATCCGCCCTCAATGGACTTGCGGGATCCTGGAGCGCGGCCGTCTCGGCCGCATCGGTGCGGG
>DYLT01000087.1 GCA_020721945.1 Blastopirellula marina | reverse complement strand
CTCCGCTTGGCAAACCCGAAACCCAGCGGCTCAACACTGAACATGGGCTAGCCACTCGTGGGGTGCGCCGTCCGTCCGATCCCGCAAGCGAATGCGGGTAAGACCTCGAACCGCGCACGTCGCCTTGCTTCAGCGGAGCATCGATCGTAGGCTTACCTTACGTCCAACCCGAACTCCACGGATCCGCTCTTCAAGGCTCTCGACGTAAGTGTTTATCCTATCAACACAAAAGACCTGTTGACCAAGCCTGTCAACAGGTCTTTGCAATGGGCGGCGTCAGGCTCGAACTGACGACCTCCACCGTGTGAGGATGGCGCTCTAACCAACTGAGCTAGCCGCCCGCGTGCCGTGCATGGCTCGAACCACACGCCGACCTCATCAGGATACCGATTTGTCGGGCGTCGGTCAACGATGCCTGGTGACCGTTCGTCGGAGGGGCAGCGTCCTCCCTCGCCCGATCAACAAACCGCCGGAAACCATCCTCCTCCACAATATAGGGCATCCAATCCATCCACAGTGGGGACCCGCGCCAGTCGTGTGCTTCCGCGTGCGTAAGCTCACCGCGCAGCGAGCATGCTGTTCTGCATTTTCCCAACGGGTGGCAGAGCCCTACAGGTATCGGTTCCATCCGCGCTTGCGGATTTCCTCGGTGATTCGGGCGATCGATGGCTCGTCGCGTTTATCGGCAATCAGGGTGGCGTCGGGCGTGACCACCACGACCAGATCGCGGACACCCGCCAGCACGACCAAATGTTCGGGGTTTGCCACGCGCACGAGATTGCCCGTGGCGTTGATCTCCACGTGATGCGATGCCACGACGGAATTGCGGTTCTCGTCCGGCGTGGCGTGACGTTCCAGCGCCAGCCAACTGCCGACATCGTCCCACTGGAAGGGGGCCTCGATGACGACGACCGACGACGCGCGTTCCATGACCGCGTAGTCGATCGAGATCTTGGGCATGGCGGCGAACTCGCGCGACAGGACATCGGCGAACTCGGGAGCCTGGGCCATGGCGGCGATGCGTTCCAGACCGGAAGCGATCTCGGGCTGGTACTCGGCCAGGGCATCGAGGATGGTTCGGGCCTTCCAAACGAAAATGCCCGAGTTCCAATAGAATGTGCCGCTGGCCAGATACTGCTGCGCTGTCTCGAGGTCGGGCTTCTCGCGGAACCGGCGCACGCGAAACGCAGCCGCACCCTTCCGAGGCGACGCGTCCAGTCGCTCGCCCCGCTCGATGTAGCCGTAGGTCGTTGCAGGGTAGGTCGGTGGGATTCCGTACGTGACCAACCGGCGCGGATCGGCTTCGATCAGGTCCGCCCCCGCGCGAATCGACGCCTGGAAGACTTCGGGCGGGGCAATGACCTGATCGGCCGGCATCACCGCCATGACCGCCTCGGGATCGTCGCGCACCAGACGGATCGCGGCCAGGCCGATGCACGGGGCCGTGTTTCGTGGGCAGGGCTCGCACAGAATCGCGGTGCGTGGCAAGTGGGACAATTGCTCGTGGATCTTCGGTGCCAACGCGCCGGTGGTCGCCACGAGGATCCGGTCCAAGGGCACCAGATCGCCCAGACGATCGACCGCCACCTGGATCATGGTGCGGTCCCCCTGGAGCGCCAGCAGTTGTTTGGGCCGATCGGCCCGGCTTTCCGGCCAGAGCCGTGTGCCGGAGCCGCCGGCCAGGATCACGGCGTGCAACATGGCAACCGTTCCTCCGGAATGATTCAGGCCAAGTAGGCAGGCGAGGTGACCCGTGTGCCCGGCGTCAGTTTGGCGGCTAACTCGTTGGCGTCCATTGCGAAGAGCGGACTGATCTCGACGGGCACGCCGGGAGCCACGTCGCCCCCAGCCTGGGCCAGCCATGCGGTGTGCAAGGCAACCATCTGGGCCTTAGCCGATTCGGGCGTATCGCTGGGCTCGCCCGAGGCGTTCTTGACCGGCGCGAAGTGCTTGGCCGGATCGACCTCGACGACCAGGGCATGTCGCGCCGATGGCATGAGGTCGAAGATGAACCGCTCGAACTTCACGGCGTTGGGTTTGTCGGGCTCGATGCGCGTGCCGGTCGCCGGGTCCACGTAGGGCACCTTCTTCTTGGCCCGATGGAACGGCAGGGCCTCGGCCGACGCGGCCATGCGTTCAAGGAACCGCACCTCGAACGCGTGGACCGCAATGCTTCCCGCCCAAATGGCGAGCGAGCCATCGGGGGCGCGGCGCTGGGCCACGTCGTCGGGCAGGTCGCTGTACTCGATCACCCGAAGCCGTCCCTCCACCGCCAACACGTTGCCGACCTTTTCCTGGGGAAACCGTTTGGCGACGACCTGGGTGGTCATCTCGGAACCGGCCGCCAGGTGATACCCCAGAAACGCTGCCCCGCACACCTCGACCAGCGGATTATCGACCTGGAAGTAGAATAGGTGCTCAATTCCCCGGCGACGACAATCGTCGAGGCCGCCCGATCGGGCCAAAGCGGCCAGCATGCCGCCGTGCCCATCCGGGCTCAGCGCCAGATGATCGAGGCGATCGAGAAGGATCCGGCCCGTGGCCGCATCGACGGCCGGCATGGTCCCCTGGCAGAAGACGTGCAGGTCGTCCTCGGGCAGCCCGAACCGGCGATGTGCGGCAAAGTACTCGACCGTTTCGTCGTGGGTCGCCGGGCTTGTCATCAGGTACAAGGGGATGCGCACGCCATAGCGGCGCGCGACGGCAAGGAGCTTCTCGACATGGAGCTGAAACAGCGACTTGTTCGAGACGGGCCCGATCGGGAACATGCCTTTGGGATGCTGGAAACCCAACCGGGTGCCCTGGCCGCCCGCCACCAGGATCGCGCCCACGGTTCCGGCGCGCAGGGCCTCTTCGCCACGACGGCGAGCGGTCTCCGACGCGAAACGACCCTCGCGATCGGCCAGGCGGACCGCAGGCGGCGACGAGGCCCGGTCGGCCAGATCCCGAATGGCCTCCGGAAGGCCAGGGTCGCGGTACAGGCGCGTCACCAGCGCGAGATCCACGCCGCGGATTTCCGCCGCCAGCGACCGGCGCTGAGACTCGTCCAGACGGTCCCAAAACGCCACGAGGTGTTCTTGACCGTAGGGCCGGAGCCCATCCAAGAGGTCGTTCCGTACGTCCATCGCGCTGGTCGACATCGCTACGTCAATGGGATGCGCAGGCCGTCGTACGCCAATTCCACGCCCGCGGGCAGCAGGCGATTGGTCGCCTCGTGCTCCAAACGGTGAGACACGTGCGTCAGATAGGTCTTTCGGGGTTTGAGTCGGGCAATGACCTCCAGCGCCTCGCGGATGCTCAAGTGCGTCGAGTGCGGCTCGTGCCGCAGACCGTCGAGGATCAACACATCGAGCCCTTCGAGCAAGGCCGCGCCCGAGGGCGGGATTTCCTTGGTGTCCGTGCAATAGGCCACGTTGCCCACCCGAAATCCCAGGGCTTTGGCCCAGCCGTGGACCATCCGCACCGGAACCACCCTTGCCCCCAACACCTCGAACGGGGTGTCGTCGATCCGCCGGAACGCGAGTTTGGGGACTCCCCCGGCGGGGAAGCCCTGCATGGCCGGGTCGAATGCGTAGGCAAAGGCGCTTCGGATGATCCTTTCGACCTCCGACTCGCAATAGATCGGCACCTCGTGCCCCAAATACCGAGGGAAGATGCGCAAATCGTCCAGCCCGAAAAGGTGGTCCGCATGCCCGTGCGTGTACACCACCGCATGAATCACGCCGATCCGCTCGCGTAGAAGTTGGATTCGCAGTTCGGGCGGTGTATCGACCAAGAGGTTGCCCCCGGGGAGGCCGATCGCCACGGCCGAGCGCGTGCGATGGTTCTTGGGGTTCCGACTGATGCAGGTCGGACACCCGCAGCCGATCATGGGCACCCCGTGCGACGTGCCCGTTCCAAGAAAGACGAGCTGGCCGGAAATGCTCTCATGGAGCGGGATCTTCGGTCCGGTGGTCATGGGGCATCGCGGCAGATCGTCGGGTGAGGCTCGGGCTGGGCGCGGGGCCCAGGTCGCGCCAATGTCATTGTCCCGATTCCGAACACTCCGGCAAGACGTCTTCGGCCGGTGCGGCCGGTGCGCGGTGATCCGGCCCGCCAGCGTGCCGGCGCTTTCGCCCACCTTGACCCGCGGCGCTTGGGCATCTAGGCTGAAGACCTCACCCCTTTATGACCCTGCCTGAGGAGTACTTCCCATGCGCCGTTGCCTTTCGCTCGGTTCGTTGCTGATCGTGGTGGTCCTGTGTGCCGGCCAGGTAGGGGCTGGCGCGTCGCCGTCCGGTTGGAAGCCCCTCATGGACGGCAAGACGCTGGCGGGGTGGCATCCGGTGGGCGACGGCAAATGGACCGTCGAGGACGGGGCCTTCGTGGGCCGGGCAAACAACGAGAAACGGTACGGGCTGTTGTTCAGCGACAAGACCTTCAAGGACTTCAAGGTGCGGTTCAAGTTCAAGTGCCTCTCGGGCGATAGCGGCTTCTACATCCGCACGATCTTCAAGGAGCCCGACCAGGCCCACGGCCTTCAAGTCCAGGTCGGCCGCACCAAGAGCGGGGTCGGCGGGATCTACGAGAGCTACGGGCGAGGCTGGGTCGTCAAGCCGACCGACGCGGCCGAGAAGTCGTACACCCGCGACGACCAATGGAACGAGATGGTCATCGAGGCACGCGGCGGCGACGTCACGGTCACGGTCAACGGCATCCCGAGTGCCGAGATCAAGGGCGACAAGGGCCGGCGCGAAGGACACTTTGCCCTTCAGATGCACTCGGGCTGCGTCATGCACGTGCTGTTTCGGGACATCGAGATCATCGAGTACCCGTCGGCCCCATGAGCCGCTTCACCAGGCCAATGATGCGGTCCTCCACCCCTGGCCGGAATGGGCCGTGCAGCCCGAAATACACGGCCGAGTCGCCCGCCTCGTAACCGCCCTCGGCGAGCACACGCTCCGAGGGGATGTAGGCGAACACCTCGTTCGAGTAGCCAGCGATCCACAACCGTTGCCCCGGGAATTCCTTGCGCAGGCGCAGCGCGTAATCGACCACCACCTCGCCCGCCAGGGCCACCAGCGTCAGGTCGTCGCCGAAGCGGACCACCTGCACGGGGTACGGGTACGAGGCCGGGATCGACTCGCCGCGGTCCATCCGCTCCAAGAGCCTCTTGGCCAGTCGCTGCTGATAGACGTTCGAACTCTTGAGCCGCTCGCGCAGTTCGTCGGCGGTCGGTGGCGCGACCAGCGGTAGATCGACCCGGTCGAACTTCACGCTCAGCTTGCCCTGGATCGGGGTCTGCTTGCCGGCGAGCGCCTCGTCGACCGCCGCGGCCAGGGCCTTGCCGTGCTGCTCGGCATGGGCGACCTCGCCGCGAGGTTGCGGGTTGGCGTCGGCCCCGCAGCCGATCATGAAGAGGCCCGTGACGCCCGGGTGAGCCTTCTCGATCGCGATCTGGGCGAAGCCCGCGTAGTCGCCGTTGAGCTGGTAGATGGCCAGCGTCGTGTTGTGGCACGCATAGCCGAACAGCACGGCCCGAAGCTGCCCCTTCGCATCGCGCACGGCAAGGACCGGTACCGAGTGGTCGACCGGTCCGGCGGGGTTCGGGCTGATCGTGTACGCCTTGCCGCGCATGGCGCGCCGGTTCATGGCAAAGGTGGCCTTGCCCTCGGCATACGCCAGGTCGGCCGGCTGAAGGTCCTTGACGGCCGCCTCGATCAGCCCGACGAGCTTGTCTTCGAGCATCTTAGTGTACGCAGCCGCCACCTTCTCGTGCTGGGGCTCCATGTGGTGGGCGATTCGGGCCACGTCGGCCACGACCGGCCCCGAGTGCGTATGCGACGAGTTCAGCACGATCTGTGCGCGCGCCAGGCCGGTCCGCGCTTGGGCGCGGGCAGCGACCGCGTCGGAGACCGCGCGGTTCAGCCCGATCAGGTCGGTCGTCACCAGCACGACCCGCGAGCCGCCCTGGTCCTCGATGGCCAAGGCCTTGGCCCAAAGGGGATGAAGCACGCCTTCCGACGGATGGTTCCGCGCCGCGTAGCCGGCCATCCAGATCGACGCCTTCGGCGTGATGTCGACCCGCGCGACGCCCACACGCCACGTGGCGGCTTCCACCCAAACCGCCCCAAGAGCCAAGATGCCGAACACCCAACCCAATCGCCTCGTCGTCATGGCAGGGGCCTCCCAAGATGGCTGCCTCCAAGCCGGCCGCACTCGCAGGCCGGTCCTGGGCACTGTCCAGGCTACTGGCAGGGCGCACGTGCCGTCAACAGGTGCCGCGTTTCGGGCCGCTTGGTCCCCGTTGATGAACCCGCCCCCCGCGCGACGCTTGCCGCACCCGCACCAATCGGCCATACTGCGCTGGGGGCGACCCGCCACGCGAACGGTGAGGAGGTGTCTCATGCGACGTGCCCTCACGGCTGCCGGGTTTCTTCGAGCGGTCGCGGTGATCTGGTGCCTCGCGACGACCAGCGGTCTTGCCGCAGAGGCCCCCAAGCCACCGCCGGGGCCGTCGGCCTCGCCGCCGAAGGGGCACAAACCGTCGCCGCCCCCTGCCCACGCCCATCCGCGAACCGTGCCGGGCTGGTCACCTTTTGTGCCGTACTCCATGTGGTACGAGCCTTATGGCGTGGTCCCGTATTACATCTTCCCCTACGCCGAAGGCCCGATCATCTTGCCGCCACTCTATGTTCCTGGCGAGACCATGTTCGGGCCCAATGTGATGCGGCGGTTCATGGGCGTCGATGCCTGGCAACCTTTCGGCGTGCAGCCGGGAAACCAGACTCGCGACCGCGATCCCTCGCGCGACGACGACCAAGGGAGACGCGGTGCCTTGCGCGGGACCAGCCCCGAGGCCATCGCCCTGGCCCGCCGGTTCGTCGCCTTTGGCGACGCCCAGTTCGCCAAGCAAAAGTACGCCGATGCCTTGGACCGCTACAAGAGGGCCAGCCAAGCGGCGCCGGGATTGGCCGATGCCTGGTTTCGGCAAGCGTACGCCCAGGTGGCCGTGGGTCGGTACGCGCAGGCCGCCAGCGCCCTGCGACAAGGGTTGCGCCTGGACCCCGGCTGGCCCCGCTCGGGCTTCACGAATCGGCAAGTCTACGGCGAGAACCACGCCGCGGAACTCGCCCACCTGGACGGCCTGGCCCAGACCGCCGAAAAAGACCCCGACAACCCCGACTTGCTCTTCCTGGTGGGCGTGTGGCTGCATTTCGGCGGCCAGACAGATCGGGCGGCGGTCTTCTTCCAGCGGGTTGCGCAACTCGCCCCAGACCAGGCCGACCACGTGCAACCGTTCTTGCAATAGACGCGCTGGGCGCCCCGCCCCGGGGGCGAAGTTCGGCAAACCAGCCCTACGACGCCAGGTTGCGGGCGGCCGCGCGTCGGCCCGAACGCGAGCCCGACTCGGCAGGACGCTCGTCTTGCCACGCTCGATCGACGTAGAGCGCAAGCGCCGCCACCAGCGCGCACACCCCGCCCAGGGCAATCGGTTGTCCAACGCGCCAAAGCTCGGGCCGGTCGGCCAACCACGACCAGAATACCAGACTGCCACCACAGACAACGGTCATGGTGCCCAGAAGGAGGGCAATCCACGTCAACACCGGCAGCACGCCCTGCGACTGGAACTCCTCCACTGCCCGGACCACCCCACGCGAACGCCGCCTGCGCCGGTGGGGTGCCTTGACTTCGATATGCGGAGCATCGACCCGGGCGTTCTTCTCAGGGGAAGCCACCCCTTGGACCCTCTCGGCCCCAAGCAGGCTCTCTGCCCGGCGCAACTGCAAGTCCAGCTCCCAGTTGTCGTAGGCGGGCATGTGACCATGGTACAGAAGGGCCATGCGAGGAGGAACCTCTGGCCGATCCCTTGACGTGGTGACCTCGACATTAACCCCAAGATCGGTGGAAACGTCTTGCGCCCGAGGGAGGGGGTCGCCGCACCGTGGGCAAGACAGCGCCGGCGCGTCGCTGCCACTTACCCCAGGTACGTCCTGCTGACACGTGCTGCACCACATAGTCGGCCCTTGATCGCCTCATCACAATCGGCCGACGACGAGGCAAACTGCACTAAATCTTCCGATTCGGCGAAAACGCCGGGGCGAATGGGCCACCCTGCCGGTCGATCCATGCATACACTGCAAGGTGATATGAGATGACCAGAGTGACGCATGGCCGTCGAGCGATGCATGACACGCCCTGGCGGCGTGCGCGACCCCCTCTTGGTTGAGGCGTGCGTCCCCGAGGGAGGCTAGCAGAAGCAGTCCATGCCCAGGCGCGTCCGGAGTTCCTCGAATTGGCGCGCGTACTGGTCGCTCGACGAATGGACGTGCTCGGCCTCGGTGATGAACCGAATGCCCTCGTCGCGCCGAATGTGCAGGTCGTCGAGTACGCCCTCGAAGCCGGTGAGATCCTGCCCGTAGATGATCAACAGTTTGTGCTCGTCGAACTGCACCTCTTGAGGCATTTCGGGGTTCAGGACCGCGATGCCGCTGCAACCGTCGTTGAGGAGCAAGTCTTCGTATTCCCAAAGGATGCTCTTGAGCACCGGCGTGTCGATGTGTTCGCGGTACAGGTCGGTGTGCCCGCGCCGGTCGCGGCGGTGGCTGGTCTCGAGCACCACGTCGACCACGGGCCCAAGCGGATCGAGCAGATCCAGAAACGTCTCGAACAGCTTGGGGCTCGACAGCGCCGCCATCAAGACCGGTACACTGGTGCGGCTCTCGTCGTCGCGATACGAGTCGTGCCGATACCCCTCGCAGGGAACGACCTGAAGATCGTACGAGGGGCGGATCGCGTCGGTCAGCAGGAAATCGCCGTACCGCGAAACGCCCAGATGGGCCTCCAATTCCTCCTCGCTGAGACGTTCGAAGCTGCTCGTGCCGACGGGGACCGAGCCATCTCGGATGACATTGCGGAAGAATCGTTTGAGGAAGCCCATCGACACACTCTTCTCTCAAGGCGAGACGCAGCGGGAGCCCTCTACGACAACCCTAGGTCACGCCTTTGACGATGTTGTTCGGACTTTTCTTGTGCCCCTCCGCACGAACCCTGGCCGGCGCCACACGCCCGGCATAGCCGTTTCTTTCCGCGTGTTCGTTCGCGCAGGATCGCCGTACCGTTGGCCGTCGCCTTGGGTGTCGAGGCACCGGCTCGTGGCGGCCTACGCTAGTCTAGCACCCGAATTCGAGGCGCGCGGGCAGAAGCCTTGGCCCCGGTCGAGAATCGGCCAGGCCGACGCCGGCGAGTTCGGCCGCGGTCCTCGCGCTGGCCAGCCACGCGGCACAACCGCTATACTTGGCACAATCGGCCATCGCGCCGCGCGGCGCGCGCCGAGTTCGCGGCAACCATCCCAGGCACCCCGCGTGCCCTATGTCCGGTCCAAGGTTACTCGTCGTGGCGTTGTGTCTCGTGATCGGATGCGCTCGGCAAGACCGTGCCGAAACCGATGCCGATGCGGTTCCGCGCGATCCGCCGCAGACCGCCACCGGCACGCGCGAGTTCTGGGAATCGCTTTGGGTGGGCAACGCCCGCGTCGGCTACGGCCAGACCAGCATTCGCCCCATCGAAGAAGATGGCCGCTCGTTGATGCGCATCGAGGGCTTGACGCGTCTGACCACCCATCGCGATGGCGCCGCGGTGACCATCGAACTCGGCTTCTGGTGCCTTGAAACGCCCGAAGGCCGCCTCGTGGCGTTCGAAAGCACGACCCCTGCGATGCGGTTCCGCGGGCAAGTCGTCGGCGAGCAGCTTCACGTGACGGCCACCAGCGCCGGCCGCACCGAGCAGACGATTCGTACCTGGCCGCGCGACCACCGTGGCTTTCTCGGCCCGCAACAGGTCCTGTGGGAGTCCCCCATGCAGCCGGGCCAGCGACGCACGGTCTGGTTCCTCGATCCCTCGACGTGCCAGGCCGCCTCGATCGAGCTGGTCGCCCGCCAGTACGAACCCGTGCCCCTGCTCCACCAGACGCGCACGCTGCTGCGCATCGATACGACCATGACGCTGGCCGGTCAGGTGCTCGCCGGGGCGATGTGGACCGACGCCTCGGGCGAGGTGCTGAAGACCTGGACCGACCTGCTCGATACCCAGTCGTACCGCACCACGCGGGCCGAGGCCCTTGGCGGCATCGCTTCCGGCGAACTCGACCTGATTCGCAGCATTGCCATCCCGGTCGCACACGCCCTGCCGCGCCCGCATGAGACCCGTCGGGTGCGCTACCACGTGCGCCTCGAGGGCGCCAACCCCGCCGAGGTCTTCGTCTCGAGTTCGTCGCAACACGTCAGGCCGATCGACCCGCACACGGCCGAGATCACGGTCTACGCGATCCGGCCTGGCGTGCGGGGCAACCCCGCGGCCCCCGACGCCTCACCCACCGAGGCCGACCGCACGCCGAGCAGTCTGGTCGAAAGCGACGATCCGAAAATCACCGCCGCGGCCCAGAAGGCGGCCGGTCGCGCAACCGACCCGTGGCAAACGGCCCTGGCCCTCGAACGCTTCGTGTACGAAGCCATTGCCGACAAGAGCTACACCCAGGCCTTCGACTCGGCCGCCGCGGCTCTGGCCAACGCCCGGGGCGATTGCACCGAACATGCCGTGCTCTTGGCCGCGCTGGCCCGGGCCAAAGGCCTTCCCGCGCGCGCCGCCATCGGCCTGGTCTACGTCGAACAGAAGTTCCTCTACCACATGTGGACCGAGGTCTACCTGGCTGGCCAGTGGGTGGGGCTCGATGCCACACGTGCCCGGCAAGGCA
Source organism: Blastopirellula marina (assembly GCA_020721945.1). GTDB lineage: Bacteria > Planctomycetota > Planctomycetia > Pirellulales > Thermoguttaceae > JANLFZ01. Next base: position 6,248 of record DYLT01000087.1, on the reverse strand, counting down.
CCAGCGGTGCATACCTGACCCTTGCCCACACCAGCCTCGAAACCGCGTCGGCCTATGCCAGCTTGTTGCCGGTCGCCCGGGTCGCGGGCAAATTGGCCATCGACATCGTCGAGGCCGAGTGACCGCCAACCACCGACCCCGGCACCCACCCCCACGCGAAGCAAGCGTGCGATGCCAAGAAACACGCCGCGTGGCTCGGACGCCACCCAGGCGGGCGGTGCGTTCGGCGAGCGTCCGCTCTCGATGGCCAGCACCTCGTCGGCTGCCAGTTTGCGGCCGGCCAGTTCCGAGGCGATCGCGCGGATCATGAGCCGATCGAGGCGTTCGACCGCGTACTCGGACACGTAGGGCGCTTCGTGTGGATGGCCTGAACGATGCTGTCGATCTCGACCTTGAGGTACTCCAGCTCGTCGCCCATGCTGCCCGTCGTGTCCACGACCAAGGCCAGATCGAGCATGCGCACGGGCGACTCCCTGGTCGAGGGCAAGCGGATCTCCCAGGTCGGCTCGCCGAGACGCATGACCCGGGTCACGGCCGCGGCGCCGTCGGGCGGGGTCACGGTGACGCGGAACTCGCGGGCCCCGCCCGCGCCGTCGATGCCAGCCAAGAATAAGCGCCAGCCCGTCGCTTGCGGTAGCCACATCGAGGAGGGCCGGTTGCGGCGAGGACTCGTGGGGGCGGTCTTGCGGATCGACGGGGCGCACGACCACCCGGGCGTCGCCCACCGGCCGTCCCCGGCTGCCGGTGACCCGGACGGCCACGCGGCGGCCCACCTCGAGCCGCGGCAATCGCTGGCTGGGGTCGTCTTGCATCGACTCGGCGAGGAACCGACGATAGTCGTCGAACCGCTCGTGGTCGTCGCAGCTCCCGGCGATCAGGAACACCAACACCGCCAACGGCGCACGACGGGCCCTCCGTCTCGGGACGACCGCGGATCGGGTTTGATCCCTTCATCAAGAGAGAGGCCCCGGACGATCGGAGTATTCCGAACCCGCCCCGAGGCCACATCGAAGATACCCGTCTAACGGCCGATCGCGGCAGGGCGTTCCAGGCTCAAAAGCCGTCGGCCATCGCGGGAACCAGCTCGCGGCACCGCTTGCGTTCGACCAGTTGCTGAATCGTGGTGCGCTCGAGGATGTCCTCGATGGCCATCTTCATTTCGACCCAGGTGTCGCGCGTGGGACACGTGTCGTGAAACGAGCACATTTCGGGACAATCGACGCAGTCGACCAGCGAGATCTCGCCCACGAGGCTCTCGAAGACGTCCTTCAGCGTGATGCTCTCGGGCGGTCTGGCCAGCACGTAGCCGCCGTGCAGACCGCGGACGGCTTTGACCAGACCGGCCGTCCGGAGCGATCGCATGATGTGCTCGAGGTACTTGGCCGAGATGCCCTCCATCTCGCCAACCTCGCGAAGCGAAACCACATGCCCAGGCGGACACGAGGCCAAGGCGGTCATGGCCCGGGCACCGTAGCGGATGGTCGTCGGGAGCCTCACGGGTTGCATGTCTCCTACTGTTCCCAGCGATGCAATGGACTTGGTGGGGTTGTGCAAACCTCGTGCCGCCATCCGGACGACCAACACCGAGAGCTGCCGCAGAAATGCAAACCCTAGAAACATAAAGCCTTGCAGCACAGACTGCGTCCGACCCGATTCGCAGGTTCCGCCCGAAGGCGCGACGAACTATTCAATAGGGCGCAGATTATTTCAACGCGCGATGGCGGATGATCGCACCCTGATCGGCCGATTCGGCCATGCGGGCATAGAGGGCCAAGTAACCGCTGGCAAAGCGAAGTGCCGGACGCTGCCACGTGGCCAGCCGGGCCTGGATCTCGGCCTCGCTTACGGCAAGTTCCAGCCGGCGCTGGGGGATATCGATGGTGATCGTGTCGCCATCGCGCACCGCCGCCAGCGGGCCGCCTTCGGCCGCCTCGGGCGAGACGTGGCCCACGAAGCAGCCGTTGTTGGTACCCGAGAACCGGCCGTCGGTGACCACCGCGGTCGAAAGCGCCAGCCCGCGTCCGTAAAGCAGTTTCATCGAGGTGTACATTTCGCGCATGCCCGGTCCGCCCTTGGGGCCCTCGTACCGGATGACGACGACCTCGCCCGGCTGAACCGTGCCCTCGAGAATCGCCTGGTTGGCCGCCTCTTCGCCGTCGAAGCACCGGGCGCGGCCCGAGAACACATGCTGCCGAGGGTCGATCGCCGCCGGCTTGGTGATGGCCGTGCGCGGGGCCAGGTTGCCGCGCAACACGGCCAGCCCGCCCTGCGCGCTCCAGGGGTTGTCGCACGGACGGATGATCCGCGGATCGGCCGGCCGGGCGTCCGCGACGTTTTCGGCCACGGTTCGGCCCGTGACCGTCAGCGCGTCGGCATGGAGCAAGGGCAGGATCTCGTGCATTACGGCGGGCACGCCGCCGGCCGCGTGGAAATCGGGCACATTGTGCGGCGAGGCGGGGTTGATCTTCGCCACGTGCGGCGTGGTCCGCGACAGTTCGTCCAAGCGGTCCATCGTGATGTCGTCGCACTGGGCCTCGTAGGCGACCGCTGGGATGTGCAGCGCGAGGTTGGTCGATCCACCGATCGCCGTGCCCACGCGGAACGCATTCTCGATTCCCCGGCGATCGAGGATCTGCCGCGCGGTGATGCCCGCGCGCACCAGTTCGACGATCTGCCGGCCGGCCTCTTGCGCGGAGCGCAGCCGGGCGGCGTGCGTGGCCGGAATGGTGGCCGAGCCCGGCAGGCACATGCCCATCGCCTCGGCCACGCAGCACATCGTATTGGCCGTGCCCAGAAACGAGCACGAGCCGCAGGTGGGGGCCACTCGGTCTTCGAGTCGCCGGTACTCGGCCGCGTCGAGCCGACCCGCGCGGAGCATCCCCAAGGCCTCGGTCAGCGAGGTGATGTCGGAGGTGCGGCCGTCGAACGAGCAGCCCCCCTCCATGGGACCGCCGACGACCAGGATGGCGGGCAGGTCGAGCCGGGCGGCGGCCATGAGCAAGCCCGGCACGATCTTGTCGCACGAGCCCAGCAGCACGACCGCGTCGAACTGATGGGCCTGGACCATCAGTTCCACGTCGTGGGCGATCAACTCGCGCGTGGGCAGGATGTAGTGCATGCCCACGTGGCTTTGCGCGATGCCGTCGCAGGCGGCGATCAGGCCGAATTCGACGGGCGTGCCGCCCGCCTGCCACACGCCCTGCTTGACGTACTCGGCGACCAGTTGGAGGTTATAGTGGCCGGGCACCACCCGGTTCCACGAGTTGGCGATAGCCACCAAGGGCCGGTCCAGGTCGTAGTCGCTGTAGCCCATCGACTTGTACACCGCCCGCTGGATCGACCATTCCGGACGGCGCAGGACGCGCTGGCTTCGCAGGTTTTGCTGGGATTCGTTCATGCCGTCTTTCCAACCCATCGTGGCGTGGGGCGTTGGGCCGAACGCCCGCCTGTTTCTCGGGCGGGAACGCCGCCTGGCCGCAACCGCATCGGCCCACCGCGCGATGCCGACAGTGTACCAGGCTCCGCATGGCCGGGGGAGAGGCCGAGCGGTGTGGGGCCATGCACTCGGCCGTGCCGCAACCGCGAATGCCGGCAGACGAGGCGACCGGAGCGAAACACGCCCGGATTGACCACATCGCCCATCCAACGGCAGAATCAAGGTGCAAGCCAGGGGTCTTGTCCAGCCGAGCCGCCGGTCTCTCCTCAGTCCGTCCCATGACACCGATCACCAGTCTGCGCAATCCGCATGTCCAGCACGCGGCGAAGCTGCGCGACCGGCGGCATCGCGACCGGCAGCAACGGATCGTGATCGACGGGGCGCGCGAGCTGTTGCGGGCGATCGGGGCTGGCGTTGGGCTGGTCGAGGCCTTTGTCTGCCCCCCGCTTTGCCGGACCGAGGACGCCCAACGGGCATGCCGAGCCCTTCGCGGCACCACGGCCCGCGTGTTCGAGGTGACCGAGGCCGTGTTCGCAAAACTCGCGTTTGGCGAGCGAGCCGAGGGCATGGTGGCCGTGGCCCAGACTCCGGCCGCCACGCTCGATCGGATCGCTTTGTCGGACTGCCCGCTGGTGGCCGTGCTCGAAGGCGTGGAGAAACCGGGGAACCTCGGCGCCGTGCTGCGCAGTGCCGACGGGGCTGGGGTCTCGGCGCTGTTGGTAGCCGACCCGCGCACCGATCTGTTCAACCCGAACACAATCCGCGCGAGCCTCGGCACGGTGTTCGCTTTGCCGACCGCCGCGGCCCCGGCCGACGACATCCTCGCGTGGCTTCGGGCGAAGCGGCTTGCGATGTACGCGGCGCGGGTCGAGGGCGCCATGCCGTACACGCAGGCCGATTTCCGCCGGCCGGCGGCCATTGTCCTCGGGGCCGAAGCCGAAGGCCTCTCGGGACGGTGGCGCGGCGAGGACATCCAGGCCGTCCGGCTGCCCATGTTGGGCGTGGCCGACAGCCTCAACGTCTCGGCGGCCGCGGCCGTGCTGTTCTACGAGGCGCTTCGACAGCGAACCGGGTGATTTCGAGCGCCTTGGTGACGCGTTGCTGGCGAGCTGCGTTCGAGTTAGGATAGTCGAAGGAAAGCCGGCCGAGGCCGATGGGCCCGAGAGCTGGCGTGGGCTTGTCGCGGGGACAACGAACCCCCTGGTAGAGGAGACTTCTTCGTGAGAGTGTGCGGGATTGCCGGGCTGGTTGCCGTCGTGTGGGCCGCAACGCTGGTCGTCGCCGACGATACCGTCAAGACGGCGAGCCGAGGAAACGTTCAGGGCCGGGTGACGCTCTCGGCTTTGGAAGTGAGTGTCGAAACCCCCGCCGCGTCGGTCGAGAAAGTGCCGGTCAATGAGATCGAGTGGATCGCGTTCGAGGGCGAACCGAGCGAGTTGAAAGCGGTTCGCAACGACGTATCCAAGGGCAACTACGAGCAGGCCCTGCGCACGCTGGAGAAGATCAAGGTCGAGCGGATCAGCCGCGACGAGATCAAGCAAGAGGTCGAGTACGTTCGGGCGTATTGCACGGCGCGGCTTGCGTTGGCCGGCAGCGGCGAGGTCGTGCCGGCGGGCAAGCTGATGATCGCCTTCACGCGGAGCTATCCCAACAGCCACCACACGCTCGAGGCGAACGAGATCGTCGGCGACTTGCTGGTGGCCATGGGGCAATCGGCCAAAGCGCGGCCGTACTACGAAAAGGTGGCCGCGGCCCCTTGGCCCGACTACAAAATGCGGGCCAGCGTGGCCATGGGCAACGCCCTGCTGGCCGAAGGCAAGTATGCCGAGGCGCTCGCGCACTTCGACGCCGTGCTCAAGCAGAAGGTCGAGGGGGATCTGGCCGAGGCGCAGCGCAAGGCGGCGATTCTGGGCAAGGCGCGCTGCCTGGCCGAGACGGGCGATCCGAAGACCGCGCTGAAGGCGATCGACGCGACGATCGCCAAGGCGGAGCCCGACGAGGTCGACTACCTCGCCCAGGCCTATAACGTCAAGGGGGTGGCGTTGCTCAGGGACGGCAAACCGCGCGAGGCCCTGTTCGCGTTCCTCCGGGTCGATACGTTGTACTCGGCCAACCGCGAGGCCCACGCCGAGGCCCTCCATCACCTCGCGCGGGTCTGTCGCGAGCTCCGCAAGCCCGACCGCGCCCGGGAGTTCGAGACGATGCTCCAGGAGCAATACGCCGAGAGCCGCTGGAACCGCGCGGAGTCCAAGTGACCGGCCCAGCCCCACGGTGCCGGAGCCGAGGCGCGTGGCGGGGCATCTTGCGTCGGGCGGCCGCGAGGATATAATGTACGCTTGTACATATCCTCGCGCGATCGGAGCGCGGCCATGCTGTCCGAAATTCCCGCCGACGAATGGGCTGCCGCCCTCGATGCCGTTGCCGCCGAGGTGCTCGAGCAGTCGGGGTGCGACGATCCGCCCATCAACGCCCTGGCCGTGGCCCGCGCCTTGGGCATGACGGTGATTTCCGACGCGGGCCAACCGGGCCGCGGCCGCTACGTGCGGCTGCGCGGGGCGGGCGGGCGAACGCCGCGCCCGACGATCTTCCTTCGGCCCGAGGCACGCGACGAACGCCTCCAGTGGGCCGCCGCCCACGAGATCGGCGAACACGTGGCCGCACGGGGGTTTGCCCTCGTGGGGATGGACCTTCGGGAAGTCCACCCCCGCGCCCGGGAGGAAGCCGCGAATCAGTTCGCCGGGCGCTTGCTGTTGCCGACCGCGTGGTTTGCGGCCGACGCGGCCGCGTGCGGTTGGGACCTGCCGACGTTGAA
>DYLT01000468.1 GCA_020721945.1 Blastopirellula marina | reverse complement strand
CGTCGTCCAAAAGGTCCTCCAATCGGACCTCAAACCGCCGTTCCATCGGCTCCTCTTTTCCCTGGAATACGATCCACGGAAAGGGTTATTACCAAAAGACTTGAAGGGGTCAAGGTCAGAATACCGTAGAGGTAACGACTTACGACGAAACAATCTCGTCTACTGTAGAAGACGGGCCAGAGGATACCTCGGGCGATCGTGGCGTGCGGCCTTGTGGACTGGTTGGCCGTCGGTTCAGAACAGGCCGACGACCTTCCCGTCGCTGTCGATGTCGATGGCCTCGGCGGCTGGGATTCTGGGGAGTCCGGGCATGGTCATGATATCGCCGGTGAGCACGACGACGAAGCCTGCCCCGGCCGCGACGCGCAGGTCGCGAAGCGGCACGTCGAACTTGCGGGGCCGGCCCTTGAGCCCGGGATCGGTGGACAGCGAGTATTGGGTCTTGGCCATGCAGATCGGCAGCTCGCCGTAGCCGCCGTCTTGGAGGGCGTGGAACCGGTCGCGCAGGCTCTTGTCGGCCAGCACGTCGGTGGCGCCGTAGATCTCGCGTGCGATGATGCCCACCTTCTCCCACAGGGTGCAGGTGTTGGGGTACAAGAGGGTGAAGTCCTTCTTGGTGGTTTCGGCGACCTCGACGACGGCGCGGGCGAGGTCGACGGCCCCTTCGCCGCCGCAGGCCCAGTGGTTGGCCGGGACGATCCTCACCGACAAATACGCACACTTGTCCTGAATGAACTTGATCTCCTCGTCGGTGTCGGCGGTGAACGAGTTGATCGCCACGACGACCGGCAGCCCGAAGCGGTGGATGTTCTCGATGTGCTTCTTGAGGTTCTCGACCCCCTTGTCCAGGGCCTCCATGTTCGGCCTGGCGAGGTCCTTGAGGTCGACGCCGCCGTGCATCTTCAGGGCGCGGACCGTCGCGACGATCACGACCACGTCGGGGCTGATGCCCGCCTTGCGGCACTTGATGTTCATGAACTTCTCGGCGCCCAGGTCCGCGCCGAAGCCGGCCTCGGTCACGGTGTACTCGGACAGGCGCATGGCGAGCTTCGTGGCGATGACGCTGTTGCAGCCGTGGGCGATGTTGGCGAACGGGCCGCCGTGGATGATCGCCGGGTTGTTTTCGAGCGTCTGGACGAGGTTCGGGTGGAGGGCGTCTTTGAGCAGCACGGTCATGGCGCCGTGGGCATGGAGCTTGGCGGCGGTGACCGGTTCCCTCTTGCGCGTGTAGGCGACGATGATCCGACCCAGGCGCTCCTTGAGTTCCGACAAGGACTCGGAGAGGCAGAAGATGGCCATCACCTCGGAGGCCACGGTGATGTCGAAGCTGTCTTCGCGGGGCATCGCGTTGCCGACCCCGCCCAGGCCCACCACGATCCTTCGCAACGCGCGGTCGTTCATGTCGATCACGCGGTTCCAGACCACGCGGCGCGGGTCGATGGCCAGGTCGTTCGAGTGGTGGAGGTGGTTGTCGAGCATCGCGGCGAGCAGGTTGTGCGCCGCGCCGATCGCGTGCATATCGCCGGTGAAGTGGAGGTTGATGTCCTCCATGGGCACGACTTGAGCTTTTCCGCCGCCGGCCGCCCCGCCCTTCATGCCGAAGCACGGGCCCATCGACGGCTCGCGCAGGCACACGGTAGCCCGCTTCCCGATGCGGTTCAGCGCGTCGGTCAGCCCGATGCTCGTCGTGGTCTTGCCTTCGCCGGCGGGGGTGGGCGTGATGGCCGTCACGAGGACCAGCTTGCCGTGGGGCTTGCCGGCCAGGCGGTGGTATAGATCGAGCGAGACCTTCGCCTTGTACTTGCCATAGCGCTCCAGGTCGGCGTCGGCGATGCCGAGCCGGTCCGCGACCCGTTCGATGGGGAGCATGTTGGCCTGACGGGCGATTTCCAAGTCGGGATGGATCGAGGGCATGGCGGAAACACGAACGGGACGATGGGGTTGGGAATGGAAGACTACCGATAGAACTCGCGCACGCGCAGAATCGCCTCGAAGCCGCCCCGTCGCAGGCAGTCTTCGAGGCACTGCATGGCGGGATGCTCCGGCGGGAGCGTCGCGTAAACGCGTTTGACCGAGCCGATGATCATGTCCAGGCCCAGGGGCATGGCCTTGGTCAGGAAGGCGTTTTCGAGCGGGCCCTTGACTGGGGACCCGTCGGCGCGCTTCGACGGCAACTGCACGGTGAAATTGCTCAGCCCGACCGACCTGTGGACGCGGGCGAACTTGGGGTCGCGGTGGAGCAGTTCCATCGCCCCGATCAACCGCTTGAGGTTGCCTTCGGTGTCGCTTCCGATCGGCGCGATGCCGGGGTCGAGGATGCAGTCGTCGGGGTCGAGGCCCGCCCGCTGCGCCTCGCCCAGCAAGAACGTGGCGGCCTCGTAGGTTTGTTCCGCGGTGTGGCAGGGCCGTGAGCGGCCGTCTTCCACCCGCTCGGAGATCAACAGGATCGGGCGGAACGGCTGGACCGCCAAGAGATCGAACATGCCCACGCGGAGCGGCGAGATCGAGTTCAACAGGG
>DYLT01000086.1 GCA_020721945.1 Blastopirellula marina | reverse complement strand
CCCCTCGACGCGAACGGCAAACCGCGTCTGCCCGGCCACGATCCGATCTCCATCGTGCAACGGCGTCTTCTGATGGATCCGAAGCCCGTTGACGAACGTGCCGTTTCGGCTGCCCTGGTCGGTAATGGCACAACCCGAGGCATCCGTCTCCAGGAGGAAATGGATGCCCGACATCAGTTGGTCCCGCGGAAAAGACACGTCGGCCCAGTCGGTGCGCCCGATGCGGATAGATTGACCAGCGACCAGCGACACCCGGCGGCTAGCGGCCGGGCCCGAGATGACTTCCACAATGACGCGCATGATAGGCTTTCGGCGAACAGCACCCTTCGGTGTGGAGCAGAACCGGCCACCAATCAGCCGCGGACTGTAATTAGCTTACTCCCCAAGCATGGTGCCGTCAAACCCACCCCGGACCGGAAGGGAATGCCCCGCGATGCCGCGGGGGCCTCTCGCGTGGAAGTCGTCGCGGCAGAGCTTGCACAACCGGCGGAATTGCGTTAAGGATGCACTATTGCCGGGGCCGAAGGGCATCTGAACGTCCGTTCGCCTTAGCGTGAGAACGGGAAACGACGGTCCCCGGCCACCCGACCGACGTTTCCGGCCTCGCCATCGCGAGGCGGAGGCTGGTTCTCACGGGCTTGGGAGGCATGGATGCCTCCCTGGCCGCGAACCTTTCCGAACGCCGTCTCTGCCCGCGCCTACCATGCATGTGCCCGTTCTGCTGACGGAGATCCTCGCGTGGCTCAACCCGCAACCCGGGGAGGTGATCGTCGACGGGACGCTGGGCGGTGGCGGGCACACCCGCGCGCTGGCCGAGCGCGTTCGACCCGGCGGCATGGTGGTGGCGTTGGACCGCGACCCGGCCGCGCTGGAGCGGGCGCAGCCGATCGTGCGCGACCTGCCGGTTCGGCTCGTGCAAGCCAATTTCGCCGACCTCCCCGAAGTCCTCGAAGCCATCCAGGTGCCCGCCGTCCACGGGGTGTTGCTCGATCTGGGCCTGTCGAGCGATCAGTTGGCCGATGCCGAGCGGGGATTCAGTTTCTCGTCGCCGGGACCGCTGGACTTGCGATTCGATCCGACCGAGGGCGAGCCCGCCTGGCGCTTGCTAAACCGGCTGAGCGAAAAGCACCTGGCCGATCTGATCTACCATTACGGCGAAGAGCGGTTCAGCCGGCGCATCGCCCGCGCGATCGTCCAGCAGCGTCGATCGGCGCCTTTTCGGACTTCCGAGGAGCTGGCCGCACTCGTGCGCCGGATCGTTCCCGCAGCCCGCCACCCGCACGCCATCGACCCGGCCACTCGCACTTTCCAGGCGCTGCGTATCGCCGTCAACGAGGAACTCAAGTGGCTGGAAATCGCCTTGCGGCGAATTCCGGCGTGCCTTCGGCCGGGCGGAAGACTCGCGGTCATCAGCTTTCACTCGCTCGAAGACCGGCGCGTCAAAGAGGCCATGCGCAACGACCCGCGCTACCGGGCCCTCACGCGCAAACCCATTCGACCAAGTGACGACGAGACGGCGCGAAACCCCAGGGCGCGAAGCGCCAAACTCCGCGTGGCCGAGCGGGTGGCCTAGCGTGCGCCGGGGGGCTTCTTGCGCCGCGCGGGAAGACGACCTAGGGGGTCCCACGCGCCAAGCGCACCGCGGTCTGGTGGAAGAACTCGATCGAGCGGGCGATCTCGGGCATCGACTCGAACCCGTGGTACGAGTACTCCAGGCCGATCATCGTGGGACGCGCGCCCTCGGCGTGCATGACCTCGAAGAGCCGCGCCGCCTGGCCCACGCCCGTCCCCCAGGGCACGTCGTGGCCCTCGGGGCCGCGGGCGTGGAGATCGTGCATCTGCACGGTGATCAGCCGGTCCTTGAGCGTGCGCACGCCCTCGACGGGGTCGATCCCCGAGCGCAGCCAATAGCCCACGTCGCCGCCGGCCCCCAGGCGCCGGCTGCGGCCCTGGCAGAGTTTGGCGATTTTCTCGGGATGCCAGTAGTGCGGCGAGGCCTTTTCGTCGTGGTTGTGCAGGCCGACGTTGATTCCGTACTCGTCGCAGAGCCGCTCGATCGTGTCGAGGGCTTCGAGCTTGGGCTCCGAAAGGAAGGTCTCGATGCCCATTTTGCGGCCGAACTCGAAGATGCGGCGGCACGCCGCCTCGTCCTTCGGAAGGTCGTGGATGAAATAGGTCAACAGGCGCAAGCCGGCCGCGTCGAGCTTCAGGCGAATGGCGCGCAGCTCGTCGTCGGAAAGCTGCGGATCGAAGTTCTTGGGGATCTCGTGGCTGACCTTCTGGAAGCTCAGTCCGCCGATGTACGGCAGGCCGAGCTGCGCGGTCTTGTCGATCGCCTCGAAGAAGGTGAACTTGTGAAACGTGTAGGCCTCGATGCCCAGACGCCAGCCGAGCTTCTCTTGGGCCCGCATCGCGGGCGTAAGCTTGGCGCTGGGGGTCGTCGGGGCCGCCAGATCGCCCAGCACGAACTGGGCCGCGCTGAGATAGAATCGCAAAAGGGTGGGGTCCCAGAAGGCGCTGGGGTGATGAGCGATCGTCGAATAGAACACGCGGCCCCGGCCGTAGTGGCGGACCCACGCCAGCGCGTAGTCGTGGTCGGCCCGTTCGGGCGGTCCACTGCCCAGGTCGGTCTTTTCGGTGTCGATGCTCAACAGCACGCGCAGGCGATCGCGCGAGTAAGGCGCGCCGACGCGGAAGAACTCGTCGCGGCGCTCGAAACCTCGCCGGCCGAAGGGCGCCACCAGCGGATGCTCCGGGTCGTCGAGCCGAACCACCACCCGCTCGTCTTGGGCGCGATGGGCCGCCCCCCGGGCGCCGAGCAGGAAGCCGAACTCGGGCCAGTCTTCGTGGGCACCGGGCCAGCGAGTGAAGGCCACCGTGGTGCCGTGGACGCCCATCAGCCCACCGCCGCCGGTGACGAACTCCAATAGGCTCCGCCGCAACTGGGAGTCGTCGAACGGGTTTCCCACGGTGTTGTTCAAGAACACCGCGTCGAACTGGCGCAGGCTCGCCGGCGCGAAGACCGCCGGCTCGTGGCTCACCACGGTCTCGAACGCGCCGGTCTTCTTGCCCATCAAGGTGAAGGCCAGATTGGCATGGGCGATCGAGCGGTGGCCGCCGTACCCCACGTTGAGGTCGAAGATCAAGAGCCTGCGCGGCTTGGCCGGGGCCACCACAGGCTTCGCCGGGATGGCCGCCTCGATCTTCTGCCGTTCGTCGTCGGTGACGGTAAACGTCTCCCCGGAGGCCCGAAGGGGCTTCGGTGGCTCGCCGGCCACTCCCGAGACGGCGGACGCCAAACCGACGACAAGAATTCCTGTCAAGCGACGCACGCGACGGTACCGGGGCATGGTCGATTCCCTTATCGAAGTCCAGGAAAGGGCGGCTCGGACGGCCCACATCCTACTTGGCCGACGACGTATCCGGCAAGACGTGCTCGGCTTGACCGCTTGTTGCCAAACCTTTGCCCATCGGCGCCTGTGCGATCGGCTGGTTCGATGGTCCTGCCCGATTGCGGTCAGCCGGCATGTTGCGTCTAATGAAGGCTCAGCCAGGGGCATTGCTGGGCCGTGTTCGAAATCGCCCCGAGCGATGGTCCGGTTTGCCGGACCGGGGGGCATTGCGGGGGATGAACCGTTCACTGGATGAGCGAGGACAGCCATGAATCGACGAGAATGGCTATTAGGCGGTGCGGCCGGCTGGATCGCGGCGATTGCCGCACGGCGCAACGTTGCAGGAGAGCAAGCCGCCGGCAGCGGCCGTTCGACGGAGCGTGGGATGTCGCGCGGCCCCGCCACGGGACCGCTCCGTGTCCACCCGGCCAATGGTCGCTACTTCACCGACGGTAGCGGCAAGGCGATCTACCTGACCGGATCGCACACCTGGCCGAACCTAGTGGATATCGGCAAGGGCGACCCACCGCCCCGATTCGACTTCGACGCCTATCTGGCCTTCCTCGGTCGCTTCGGCCACAACTTCATCCGCCTTTGGACGTGGGAGCCGGTCACCTGGAACACCAAGCAGAACGGACAGAAGCGAGTGCACCGGGCCGCGCCGCAGCCGTTCGCACGCACCGGGCCGGGACAGGCCCTCGACGGAAAGCCCAAGTTCGATTTGACCAAGTACGACCCCGAGTATTTCGGCCGGCTGCGCCGACGGGTCCAGGCGGCGGGCGAGGCGGGGATCTATGTCTCGATCATGCTCTTCGAGGGCTGGGCGATGCAGTTCTCCGAAGGCGCGTGGCGGGGGCACCCCTTCCATCCGGCCAACAACGTCCAGGCGCTCGATCCCGATGCCAACCGCGACGGCAACGGGTTGGAACTCTACACCCTCGCCAGCCCGGGCGCCACGGCCTTCCAAGAGGCCTACGTGCGCAAGGTGGTCGACACGGTCAATGACCTCGACAACGTGCTTTTCGAGATCTCCAACGAGAACCATCCGCCGTCGACGAAGTGGCAGTACCACATGATCGACTTCATCCACCGCTACGAGAAGACGAAGGCCAAGCAGCATCCGGTGGGCATGACCTTCCAGTACAAGGGCGGCAGCAATCGCACGCTGTTCGACAGTCCGGCCGACTGGATCTCGCCGAATCCCGAGGGCGGCTACCGCGACGACCCGCCCGCTGCCGACGGCAAGAAGGTGATCCTCAACGACACCGATCACCTGTGGGGCATCGGCGGCAATCCGGCCTGGGTCTGGAAAAGCTTTCTGCGCGGTATGAACCCCCTGTTCATGGACCCCTACGACGGCCAGGTGCTGCCGCCGGGCGGCGCGCGATGGGATCCCGTGCGCCGGGCGATGGGACAGACCTTGCGGGTGGCGCGCCGGGTCGATCTGGCGGCGATGACGCCCCAGGGTTCTCTGGCCAGTACCGGGTATTGTCTGGCCAGCGTGGGCGACGGCGCGGAGTTCTTGGTGTATCTGCCTCAGGGGGGCGAGGCCACGGTGGACCTCTCGGCGTTGCGTGGCCTTCTGGAAACTCGGTGGATGAACCCGGCCGACGGCGCCTGGCAGGCGGCACCGGCCACGCCCGGCGGCCGCCAAGCGCGGCTGAAGTCGCCCTTTGCCGGCGACGCCGTGTTGTGGCTGGACCGCCGCGCGTGGACCTGACGCGCCCTGGCCGCCGTTCTGCCTTGTCGTCCCCTCGGGCCTTGGGTAGACTGACAGGCGGACGTTCACGCCGGCCGCTCGCGGTGGCGCTGTGCCATCTCTCGAGGGATGCCTCCTGATGGGATTGATGCGGTTCATCGTCGCTCCGCCGGATCGCATCAAGGAGGAGATGATCCGGCAGGCCTATCTTTCCGGCATGGATCGTGTGCCCTGGCATGTGCGGGTCCGTGCGCAGGACAACGAGTTGTGGCTGGAGCGAGCGGGTTCCGACTCGGGCAGCCTGCATGTGCCCTGGCTCGTCGAGGCACGCGGCGAATTGATGCTCTCGACGGCAACGCTCCGCGAGCGGCCAGAGCCGTACTATCTGCCCTTGGAACTCGCGCGGGGTAAGCTCACCCAAGTGAGGAACCAATTGGCCAGTTGGCAGGCCATCGGCATGGAGGTACCGGCGGAGGTGCACGCCCGGTTGACCGAGGCGATCGAGCACTTCGGCGAAGCCGCCTGCACGGACCACGAATCGCCCCCGTCGGTGCAGGCCGCCGAGCGGGCGCTAACCGTCGCTCTCGATGCCGCCGATCTGCTGGTGACCTCGTATACCGCGCAGGCCCTGGCGGTCCGGCGCCGTCTGGGTAGCCGTATCGCCACGGTGCTTGGCGCCGACCTGGGCTCCGCTCCCTTGGACGAGTTCACGGCTACCCAGTTCCTTCAGACGTTTAGCGCGGCGAACGTGCCCATGGTCTGGCGCGACGTCGAGACCGGCGAGGGCGAGTACTTCTGGGAGGTCTGCGACCGGCAGATCGAATGGTGCCGCGCCCACGGCCTGGCAGTCTGCGCCGGGCCCTTGATCGACTTCGACGAGCGCCGCCTGCCCGACTGGCTCCACGTCTGCGAAGGCGACTACGAAGGCGTGCTTTCGTTCGCGACGGAGTACCTCGAGTCGGCCGTCGGGCGCTACCGCGGCCGGGTCGACTACTGGCTGTGTGCCGGCGGGGCGAACACGGCGAACATCCTCTCGCTTTCCGAGGAGGAGATCGTGCGCCTGACCGCGCGGGCCGTCGAGGTCGCCCACGCGCAGGATCCCCAGGCGTCCGTGCTCGTCTCGTTCGACCAGCCGTGGGGAGAATACCTCAGCCGGCAGCCGAAGGACTTCCCTCCCCTCCAATTCGCCGACGCGCTGTTGCGCACCGGGCTGGGCATGAACGCGGTGGCGCTGGAGATCAACGTTGGGTTCCGGCCCGGGGGATCGGCCCCGCGCGATCTTCTCGAGTTCAGCGAGGGCATCGACTATTGGGGACTCTTGGGGGTTCCCCTCTTCATCCGGCTGACCTACCCCAGCGGCGCTGGCCCCGACCCCTTGGCCCTGCGCAGGACGAGCCTTCCGCCGGGAGACTGGACGCCCGCGGGCCAGCAAGCCTGGATCGAGCGGTACGTGCCGCTGCTTTTGTCGAAGCCGCTGGTTCAGGGCATTTTTTGGGGTCAACTCCGCGATGCGGAGCCTCACCCCCTGGCGCACGGCGGACTGTTCGATCTGCGCCGGCATCCCAAACCGGCGCTACGCCGATTGGCGTCCATCCGGCAGGCCCATCTGCGGTAGCGCCGGCAAGGCCAGTTTCACAGCGACTCGGGACCGAACTGGTCGCCCGGCCGGACCCGCTGGCCGCGGAGGAACTCCTCGACCGACAGGGGGCGCTTGCCCGCAGGATGCACGCCGCCGATGACGACGGCTCCTTGGCCCGCGGCGACCACGAGCCGATGGCGCTCGGCCTCGAGCACGGTGCCGGGCGCGACATCGGGCCGGCTCGCTTCGGTCGCCAAGGGGCCCACGATCATCCGCAGCGGGGGCCCCTTGGCGCGGTGCCAGAAGGTGTACGTCTTCGGCCACGGTTCCATCGCCCGGTACTGGTTTCGGATGGCCTCGGCCGGCCGGCTCCAGTCGATCAGCCCGTCGGTCTTCTTCAAACGCGGGGCCTTCGACGCCAAGGCGGGATCTTGGGGCAATGCTTGCAGGTCGCCGCTCTCGAGCAGGTCGATCGCCCGGCGCACGAACCACGCCCCGAACGCGGCCAGCCGGGCTTCCAACTCGACGGCCGTCTCCTCGGGGCGGATGGGCGTGGCCCCTTGGGCGATCACCGGGCCAGCATCCACCTGCGGGGTCATGTGGATGACGCTCACCCCGGTCTCGGCCTCCCCGTAATACAGGGCCCAGTTGATCGGCGCGGCCCCCCGGTACTTGGGCAAGAGCGACGCATGGAGGTTGATTCCCCCCAGCCTGGCCACCGCCAGCGTCTGTGCCGAGAGAATCTGGCCATAGTCGCACACGACGAACAGGTCGGCGTCCATCGCGGCCAACTCGGCCTGCGACTCCGCCGAGTTCACGTCCACCGGATCGAACACGCGCGTGGCGTGTTCGTGCGCGAGGTCACGCATCGGAGTGGCGGCCACCAGTCGCTCGCGCGGCCCTTTGAGCGGTCCGGTGACCAAGGCCACGAGGGTGTGATGGGTACGATACAACTCGCGAAACGTCGGCACGGCAAAGGGGCCCGTCCCCATCATGACCAAACGCATGAAGCCACGTCCTTCGAGAAAACGTTATTCCGCACTCCCTGCTTTCCCGCCGAGGGCCCGCTCGACCAGCGACCTCAACTCGCGGTTCGGCATGGCATAGTCGTCGATGACCACCTCGACGAGCCGAGTGCGGCGGGCGGCCAGAACCATCCGGCGGTCGATGAGGATCCGGCCGTGGCGGTCTTCCAGATGCACAACGTACTCTCGCGACGCCTTGGCGGCCACTCGTCCCAACGCCCGGGTCTCGAACCGCTTGGCGCGCACCGAGCCGCGCTTCTCCAGCGCGGCGACCTCTCCGGAAATCGGCTTGCCAAGATGTTCCAGCGTGCGTACCGCCGCGTCCGGGGTCGCCATTTCGAACACGGTGACGCGAAAACGAGCATGCGCCTCGGGTGCCTGCACGGCCAGTTGGCGGGCTGCGCGCACCGGTTCGGTCATCGCGTCGATCGTGTCGCGGCCGGCCGAGGCATACGCGGCACGCAGGTCGATCTCGCCCAGCTCGCGTTCCTCGACCACCCACCCCCGCTTCCGCCACAGCAGAGCCATCCCAGCAAACGCCGGGGCCAGGTCGGGTCGCGGCGGCGCCGTGGGAGCATAGGTGGCGGGCCGGGCGATCATGGCGGTCACCGCGGGAGGCTTGGCAAGGATCTCCCAAAGCCTCGCCGACCCGCCCTCCCGATAATGCCACTCGGCAAACCGTTTCCCCTCGAGATAGGTGAACTCCTGATGCGCTGCGACCATGCGCTGGTTGGGGTCGGGAAAATCCTGGCTCTCCAGCGAGAAGATGCGGGAATACTCGCGCGCGGCTGGGCCGTGTTGGAGGGCATCGCCCACCTGTTCCTGGACGAACATCGCCTGCCCCTCGATCACCGCCGTCGAGGCCGCCTGCGCGTCGTCGGTCTTGGCCCCCGCGAGCATCCCCACCAGATCGACGTATTGCGCCTGAAGCGCGTGCGTCAACTCGTGGGCCAAAAGCGTCTTGAGGATCCCCGTGGCGTACTTCGCGTCGATGCGATGCTCGGCGAGCGTGCCGGCCAGATTCTTGGGCAACAGGCCGAGCTTTTCGGCCTTCACTCCATACTTGCCGAGCAGTTCCGGGGCGTAGCGCCTGGCCTGGGCAAGGACGTACCGCCGGATCTCCGAGTCGCTCAAGGTCGGGTGTTCTCGGCGGTACGCAGGCTCCATGTCGGCGGCCAGGATTCGGGCGACGGCCTCGGTGTCGTCGATCACCAACGGAGGAATGGCCTTGAACTTGCGCCCCATCACTTGCTCGACGTGCGGCACGACCTCGTCGACGAAGGCGCGGATCTCGGCCTCGGTGTAACGCGGCAGCGGCGCACGCTTCGCCTTGGTCGGCGTGCCCTCGCCGGCGACGGCCGCTCCGAACGCAGTGCACCGCACCACGAAAGCCGCGAAAACCGACACCAGCAACCTGTGAAATCGTGGAACCATGCTATGGACCCTACCGGCGCGCTTGGCCCCTGTCAACGACGGGGCCAGCCGGCCCCGTGGTGGTGTGGTCGAAATAAGAAACAGAACGACCTGGACAAACCAGACGATCCCAGCGTGTTTCGGCCCCTCTTGCCAAGGGGCAGTTCCCGGCGAACAATCAGGGGTATGCTCATCCCGCAGTTCACGATCCGGTGGCTCTTGGGGGTGACTGCCGTCTCGGCCGTGGCGTTGACGATCGTGGGGCTGGCGGTCCGGGGAAGTGCCTGGGCGCAAGGCGTCTCGGCGGCGTTCGTGGCACTCGCCTTGGCGATGCTCGTCTACGCCTTGTTGTTTGCCGTGGTCTGGCTCCTCGCCGAGGCGAAGGCCCGACTCGGCAAAGGCGAGCCGGGCGGGTCGCCCTTCCGATCGGATCCGGTCGCCCAACGCTT
This sequence comes from Blastopirellula marina, assembly GCA_020721945.1. Classification (GTDB taxonomy): domain Bacteria; phylum Planctomycetota; class Planctomycetia; order Pirellulales; family Thermoguttaceae; genus JANLFZ01. The sequence goes on along the minus strand of DYLT01000086.1, from coordinate 7,515 downwards.
GCCGACCGACGAGGGTCCGCACCAAGATTCGCCGGTGGTCTCCGAATGATCTTCGGGCTGGGCAAGAAAGTGGTTGAGCTTCCATGAGTGCTGTCCCGAGGACCCGCCGGAACGTGGTGCCGGGGCGCCGGCTCGGCGTTGGCCCGGATACGGCACCGACCGCGCATGGCCCACGGCCTTTGAAGGTGGCGCGCCTCGGACCGCACCGCGCGCGGGCGATAGTCGCCGGGGCGTTTTTCGCGTGGATCGGCATGGGCACCGCCGCCTGGGGCGAGTCGGGCCACGTTCACGTGGCCACCGGAGCGGGCCTGCGCGTGACCTTCGATGCCACTTGGGTTTACGGCACGGGGTACCGCCCCGTGCGCATGGTCGTCCAGCCCACGGTCCCGGCCACGGCCGACCGGACGCTGACCGTGGTCATTCGTGCCGGACGAACCCGTGGCGACCGTTTCGACGTCGTTGCGATGCAGGAAATCGCGGTCCCCCAAGGCGCGGGACGTGTCGACGCGGTCTTGTCGATCCCGCCTGCCGCGGCCGTGGACTACCGCATTCAGGTATTCGAGGACGGAAACGAAATCCCCTCGCTGTCGCAGCCGGTCTCGACCAGTCACGACGCTTGGATCCAGACCACCGAGTTCTTTCCTCGCGTCCTGGTAGTCTCGAACAACGCCCCCGACACGCGGGCGTTGACGGCAGCCCTCTTGGCCGGCGTGGATTGGAACCGGCTTTACATCCCGGGAATGGTGCCGCGCGTTGCGTCGGGCGGCGCCGCCGCGACGCGTGTCGTGCCGCCGCTCTGGTCGGTGATCTCGCGCCCGCGCACCGAACTGCCCCGGCGGTGGATCGATCTGACGAGCCTCGATATCGTCTGCATCACGCTGGACGACCTCGCGTGGTTGCGGGCCCAGGAAACGGCATCCTTTCGGGCTCTTCTCGAGTGGACCTCGGCGGGCGGAAACCTCCTGGTCTCGGGCGTGAGCGACCAAGGCGAACGACTCGGCCAGTTGGAGTCGCTCTTGCGCTTCAAGCCGCAGACCGGCCAGCGCACGCCGAGTCCGTGGGGATGGAGAGAGCCCCACCCCGCGCACTTCAACAGCCCGTTGCCGGGTGCCCGGTTCCTTTCGCCGGCCGCGCCCTTCTTGGGCGCGGAAAAAGTCGCCGAAAAGCCAGGGGCAAGGCCACCTCCGGAAGCGCAGCCCGGTGCTTTGCCGGACGACGTGGTGTTCCTGGGGCCCGACGGGCAATTGGTTGGACCCGATGCCGGCAGCCCGACCGCACCGGGCGCCGCGGCGCACGCGGCCCCGGCCCCACCGGCCAAGAGCCCTTTCCGCCTGCGGACCTACCATCTGGGGCTGGTGGTGGCGAGGGAACCCGCCAACGCCTTTGACGCCTCGCGCTATGAATGGAACGGGCTGCTCAATGCGATCGGCTTTGAACGGTGGCAATGGGACCGGCGCCATGGGCTGTCGTTCGTCGATGACAATCTCGATTTCTTCAATTTCCTGATTCCCGGCGTGGGGTTGGCCCCCGTGCTCTCGTTCGAGGTCTTGATTACGCTGTTCGTCTTGGCGGTCGGGCCGGTGAACTACTTTCTGCTGCGGCGATGGAAGCGGCTGCATCTGTTGGTGGTCACCGTGCCCGCGAGTGCCGCCGCCGTGACGCTGGCGCTGGTCGCTTACGCGATCCTGGCCGATGGCCTGGGCACGCGGGTCCTGGTGCGAACCGTGACGCACATCGACCAGCGCCAACGTCAGGCCGTTTGCTGGACGAGGCTTTCGTACTATGCGGGATTAGCCCCCAGCGGCGGGATGCGGTTTCCAGCCGATGTGATGGTGGTTCCCTACGAGGCGGCTCCAGGCGACAGCGCCGAGGGGACCTTCCGAGGGCGGACGCTCGTTTGGGAAGCCGACGGACAATGGATGCGGTCCGGGTGGTTGCGGTCGCGCACGCCGACCCAACTGCTGACCGTCCGCGCCCGGCCCACGGCCATCGGTCTGGATATCGCGGCGTCGGCTTCCGGCGGCATGGAGGCGCGGAACCGGCTGGGCACCCGCATCGATTACCTGTTGGTACGTACCGAGGACGGCCGGTATCTTACCGCCCGGAACATCGAAATCGGCCAGGTGGCCGCCTTGGATCCGGTCGATCCGGCTCAGGGGATCGAGCCGATCCGCGCGGCGTCCGGCGCGTCGGACCCAACGGTCCCGAGGCAGGGCATCAACGCGCAGCAGTGGACGACCAGCTACTCGAGACGGCGAGGGAGGACCCCCTATCTTTGGTACGATCGGTTTGGCGCTTCGGTGGGCCCGTCGCCCACCAGCCGCACCAGCCGCATGGAAAGCGCGATCGCGGTCGCCTGTGGCCAGAACGCAGGCCCCAACGATTGTCTCGAACCGGGCAGCTACGTCGCCATTGTGGAACGCTCGCCCGAGGTGGAGTTGGGCATCCCGGGGGTCCAGGAAGAGCGTGGGACCCACGTGGTGATGGGCGCGTGGTGAAGGCATCGCGTGGATGCCCGGCGGCGGATCGAGGCTTCGTCCCGGGCGCGTGGAAGAGACGAGGCGAACTGGGAGCATGACGATGTCTGGTGGCCGGGCGATGATCGAGCTGGTTCACCTGCGCCGCTGGTTCGGAACGACCCGGGCGGTCGATGACGTGACGTTCGAAGTTTTCCAGGGCCAGGTGTTCGGCTACATCGGCCCGAACGGCGCGGGAAAGACGACCAGCATGCGCATTCTCGCCACGCTCGATGTGCCCAACGGTGGCGACGCCTTGGTCGACGGCTTTTCGGTTGTCAACGATCCCGACCGCGTGCGGCGCCGCTTGGGCTTCATGCCCGACTCGTTCGGCACGTATGCCAACGTCAATGTCGAGGAGTACCTCGACTTTTACGCACGCGCGTACCACCTGCGTGGCCAACCGCGCCGCCAGGCAGTCCGCCGGGTGATGGAGTTTACCGGACTGGATGCGCTGGCGGAGAAACCGACCAACGGACTGTCCAAGGGCATGCAGCAGCGCCTCTGCCTGGGGCGAACCCTGATCCACGATCCGCCGGTCCTCGTGCTCGACGAACCTGCCGCGGGCCTCGATCCCCGCGCCCGCATCGAACTCCGCGAGATGATCCGCGCGTTGGCCCGCGAGGGCAAGACGGTCCTGGTCAGCTCGCACATCCTCACCGAGCTGGCCGAGATGTGCGACGTGGTGGGCATCCTCGAGCGCGGCAAGCTGGTCGCCGTCGGTACGGTCGAGGAGATCCAGAAGCAGCACGAGGCGCCACAGAGCGCGGTCGAAGTCCGCTTGCTCGACGGCGTCGATCGGCTGGCGGCCTGGCTGGCCCAACGGGCCGGAGTCCACCAGGTCCAGGTGCAAGGATGCCAGGCGCGGTTCGTTCACGCCGGGGGTCCCGAGGCGCAGGCCGAGCTGCTCAAGGCCATGGTGCTGGCCGGCTTTCCCGTGGTGGACTTCGGCAGCCGGCGCCACTCGTTGGAAGACGTGTTCATGAAGGTCACCAAGGGGCTCGTCCAGTGAACTCCTCCGCCGAGACGACACCGCCCGATGCGCTTGGGCCCAGCGCGCCCTCCGGCCGAGGGTGGCCGTCGATCGACCGCCTCGCCGAGCGGCTGGGCGACCTGCTCAACCCCATTCTCGTCAAGGAGGCCCGGCAGGCCCTGAAGAGCCGGCAGTTCGCCACGGTGTTCGGGCTGTTGCTGATGTTCATCTGGGGCACGTCGCTGGTGGGCTTGGGGATCATGGGGCCGGACGCACCGTACGGCGCCTACGGGCCGAGCATGTTCTTCGCGTACTACATGGCCCTGGCTGCCGCGCTGTTGGTCGTCGTGCCCTTCAGCGCATTCCGGTCGCTGGCGATCGAGCAGGAGGACCGCACCTACGAACTGCTCTCGATCACGGCATTGGGCCCCCGGCAGATCATCAGCGGCAAGCTGGCAAGCGCCGCGGTCCAGATGATCATCTACCTCTCGGCCATCTCGCCCTGCCTGGCGTTCACCTATATGCTCCGAGGCATCGACCTCCCGACCATCCTGTTCCTCCTGGTCTGGACGGTACTTCTTTCGTTGGGGCTGTCGGCCGGGGGGTTGCTTCTGGGAACGTTGGCCCAGCAGAAGCACCTCCAGGCTGGGCTTTCGGTCGCGGGAATCGTTGGGCTTCTGATCGTTTTCGGCCTGGTGTGCACAACCACCGCCGAGTTCCTGTTCTACAGCCCGCTCGACTTCGCCGACTCGGATTTCTGGCGGGCCAACGCCATCCTCCTGACCGCCTACCTCTCGTACTTCGCCCTGGTCTTCTACACCGCCGTGGCTCAGATCACGTTCGCCAGCGACAACCGCTCGACGCGGCTGCGCGTGATCATGCTGGTGCAGTTCGTGCTCGCCACCGCATGGTTCGGCTACGAGTGGTTCGGGCCGGCACGACGCGAGGCGGCATTGCTGTTCGGCTATGCCCTGGTCGCGGGGGTCCATTGGTTCGCGATGGGCGTCTTCATGACGGGCGAGTCGGCCGACCTGTCGCTGCGCGTCCGGCGAGGCTTGCCCCAGAGCTTCTTCGGGCGGATGTTCCTCACGTGGTTCAACCCGGGGCCCGCAACCGGATACCTCTACGCGATCGGCGGGGCCCTGACCGCGGCCATCCTGGCGATGGCCGCCCTGCCTTATGCCGCCACGGCGACGTGGCCACGCATCGCCGACGCGATCCCCCTGTTCTGTGCACTCGGGTTCTGTTACCTGGTGAGCTACCTCGGCGTGGGGCTCCTGATCCTTCGGGTGCTTCGGAGGTTCTTCCCGATCACCGTATTGGCCTCGGTGCTGCTCCACGCGATCATGATCTTCTTCGGGTGCGCGCTGCCGATGATCCTCTCGGAACTGATGCCCGGCTGGAGCGGCTATAACCTGCTTCAGATCGCCAACTTCGCATGGACCCTTGCGGAGATCGTCGATCAGGGGAGCAATTTCGCCTACGCGGGATCGCTGATGGTGATCCTCCCGAGCGTCGCGGCCGCGGTATTCGCCCTGAACGTGCCGGGGGTGATCCGCGAGTTGCAGTACGTGCGGGTTGCGGCGCCCGCCCGGGTGCTCGAAGAAGACGCGGCCTTGGCCGCCGCCGACTCGCCGCCCCCACCACCCCAACCGGCCAGCCCCTGGGACTGACCGCCCCTGATACCCGGCACCCCACCATACGCACCCGACGCGCCAGTGAGGGCCGCCGGTGGCACCCTCACTGCCCTTGTGTCACCCTCGCTGCCCTCGTGGAACCTCGCTGGCATTCGCGAGCGCTAGGGGGAACCCTCGCTGGCGCTTCGGGTTCGTATGGGCAGGCGGAGAAGGCGGATTGTGAAACCAGTCTGGCCTCCCCGGGGTATAACGGGGTATCCTTGGTCGCACTCCCCCGGACGCCTTACCCGACCCAGTTCCCGTATTTTCCCTCGGAGCCCACGCATGTTGCGACGACATTGTTTCGCGCTCGTTGTTCTCTCGACGTTCTTGGCGTCGGGTGTCTTGGGGGCCGACCGGCTCCCGCCGGCCGCCCAGTGGATGCCGCAGGATACCGTGCTTGCCTTGGAGGTGACCCGGCCGAAGGCGATTCTCGATCTGGCGATCGGCGAGAAGATGATTCAGGCTGTTAGTTCGCTTCCCTCGTGGGAGAAGATCGCGGGCAGCCCCCAGTTCGGGCAGCTCCGCCAGGTGATCGATTATCTCGAGGGGCGTCTCGACACGGACTGGCAGCCCGGTCTACACAAGCTGCTCGACGGGGGCATCACCCTGGGGGTCACCCCAAAGCGTGGGGTTCTCTTGATCATCGACGCCGAAGAGGGGCCGATGCTCGCGAAACTCCATGACATCGTGCGGCTCTTCACCGCGAGCGAGGCGGAGAAGCATGGCCGGCGCGAGCAGGTCAAGTCGGAGCCGTACCAGGGCGTGACGACGTGGACGTTTAACGCGAACGACCACCACGCCGTGCTTGGGAACCGGCTGGTGATCGCCAACCGTCCGGAGCTGCTCAAGGCGGTGTTGGACCTCCGCGTGGGCAAGGGCGGGCGGAGCCTGGCCGACGTGCCCCAGTACCGCGATGCCCGAAAGGCCGCCAGCGACACCGCGGCCAACCTCTTCGTCAATGTCGCGGCGATCAAGCAGGTGGCGCCGCTGAAGAAGGCACTGGCCGCGGGCCAGAACCCGATGGGCGCGTTGCTCTTCGCCGGGCTGCTCGATGTGCTCCGCGACGCGAACTGGGTCGTCTTTGGCCTGCGTGTCGACGGCGATCGGTTGACGTTGGAAGGGACGACCGACGCGAAGATCGACCCCCGCGCGGGCGTCGCGGCCTTCACGTGGCCGCAGACTGCGGGCGAGGGGGCCATGCCGGGACTGTCCGTCCCGCGGCAGATCGCCGGATTGAGCTTCTACCGCGACCTGCACGGGTTCTACGCCGCCAAGGACAAGCTCTTCCCCGAGCGGACCAGCGGGTTGATCTTCTTCGAGAACATGATGGGCATCTTCTTCAGCGGCCGCGACCTGACCGAAGAGGTGCTCGGCGAGACCCTGCCCGAGATCCGCCTCGTGGTGGCCGGCCAGCAGTACGACTCGGCGGTGGCCGTGCCGCACGTCCAGGTGCCCGCGTTCGCCGCCGTCTTCCGCCTGAAGGACCCCAAGAAGTTCTATGAAGTCGCCGAAGAAGCCTGGCAGAAGGCCGTTGGCCTGGTCAACATCACCAGCGGGCAGAAGGGCCAACCGGGGCTCGTCATCGACCGCGCCACCCACGGCGATTCGAAGTACAGCGTGGCCTACTACCGCACCGCGAGCATTGAAGACAAGAAGCAGGCGCCGGTGCAATACAACTTCCGGCCGGCGCTGGCGCTGGCCGGCGACCGCCTGATTGTCAGCTCGACGGATGGACTGGTTTGCGACCTGATCGACGCGATCTCGAAGGAAACCGCCGCGCACGTCAAGCCGGTGGCGGGGACCCACACGCTGGCATCGCTCGATTTGGTGCAGCTCGGTTCGGTGCTGGCCGCCAACCGCGAGCACCTCGTGCGCCAGAACATGGTCGAAAAAGGCAACTCGCAGTCGCAGGCCGAAGTCGAAATCGATCTGCTTTTGACCGTGTTGAAGCATGCCGGCCAGACGAAGCTTGCGATGGGAAGCCGCGATGGCCGAGCCCACGCGACGCTGGAAATGAAGTTGAACCTGCCCAAGTAGCGGCGACGGCGGTGGCGTGGTCGCCTTGATCACGTCCCCAGTTCCCAGGAGTCCTCCTTGGGGCCATATCGAGGAGTTTTCCCGTGAACGCCCAACAGCAACCCTCCGCGGTGGATCCGGCCTGGGCCTGGGCGCGTTACCGTCCCGACGCGAGGCGTCCCTGGGGCCTGCGCCTGGCCGCCCACCTGTACCGGCGGGCGGCCTTTGGGGCCAACTGGGGCCAACTCGAGCGGGCCGTGGCCGAGGGACCGGATCGCACGATCGATCGGCTCGTGCGTCCCGAGGGCGACCCGGCCGCGTTCGATCGGAG
>DYLT01000085.1 GCA_020721945.1 Blastopirellula marina | reverse complement strand
GGCGGTTCGCCTCCTTCGTGATGGACGAGCCATATCTGCTGGCGGCCGCGCGGTATGTGGAACTTAACCCGGTGCGTGCGAGAGTGGTGGACCATCCCCGCCGATGGCCTTGGAGCAGTGCCCGTGCCCATTTGTCGGGACGCGACGATCGCCTCGTCAACGTGGCCCCGTTGTTGGGGATAGTCGGCCACTGGAAAACGTTCCTCGACAGTGCCCTGCCCGAGGAAGAACTCCAGGAGCTGCGCCGCCATGGCCGGACGGGTCGGCCCCTCGGAGACGAAGCCTTTGTGGAGCGTCTGGAGAAGCTGGTGGGCCGGCTCCTGAGGCCAGCCAAACGCGGCCCGAAACCCAAACGTCGCGCGAATTCAGTTGTGTGTCCGGAATGCAGTGCGTACCGCCACGCCAGCTTCCGCAATGTCAACAGCCCGGGAGGCCCACCGAGTTTCCGTATGGAGCAGAGCATACCGCTGCGGCGCGGTGGCCTTCGAGCCACCGGACACGAGGTCCCCGAGGGCTTGCAAGCAGGTCGGCCGGTGCGCGTCAGATCGCCATCGCGGTTGCGGCCCAGAGGAACGAGGCGGCGCCGCGCGGGGTGCGGAAGGCCGGCGCGGCCTGACTACAGTTTAGCCGCGCCCGATGGTGCGGGGTTCGCAACGCGCTTCGGCTCCAGACGAACCACGCGCCGCGGCGGAAGGGTCAACCGGACGGTTTTCGGTTCCGGACCGGGTTGGAAAGACACGGGCGTTCCCGCATAGTCGACGGCGCGCGACACCGGGAACGGCGCTTGGACCGTCACCGCCACGGGCGCTGACGCCGCCGTTTCGAGCACCATTCCTACACCGTTGAGGCTTGCGGACATCGTGACCGGCGCCTCGGCGCGAAGCAGTACGGGGCCGCCACCGACCGCCGCGAACGTCCCGCCGACCACCACCGCGGAATGCGGTTGACCATCGATCCAGGCGATGCTTGCCGCCTGTCCATCGGTGCGAATTCCGGAGGCTGCGAACGTGGCACGAACGCCGGCTTTGCGGAACACCGCTGCGAGGCGACGGTTGCCCCGGTTCAGGGTGACGCCGAACGCGGCATCAGTTTCCGTTGACTCCGGGCGGGGCAACGCAGGTTCGTCCGCGCGGCCAGCGGGTTGGAGCACGATCATCGAGGTCGCCGATTTCGCGTTCGTCGTGGTCCCGGCCTCCAGATGCCACTGGTTCGGCGCGGGGCGAGGCGGCGGTACCGTGAACTGATCGGTCTGCCGGAATTCGAGGGGTGCGGGCACGAGAAAGTCGACCCGGCAGGCGGCACGACCATGCCGGATACGCACGACCTGTTGTGGTTCGTCCACCTGCATCCGATCGAGCGCATGCAATAGGAACTGGAACTTGGACGGCGCCTTGGCCTGGATGCGGTCGTGGATCATGATGACCGCGTCGCCGCCGGTGTGAAGGGGACGCAATAACAGCGCCTGCCGGTCGTAGCGGTCCAGCACGCCGGGATACGCGGCGTGGGCGTCGCCGACCATATAGTCCGCCGCGACGAGAGTTGCGAACTCCGCAATCCGGCCTTTCGCGTTCCAGTTGCGAGGCTGTCCTTTCCCGTCAACGAGGATCGAGTTCGAGGCCTTGGTCTGCCAGGTCCACTGGGTATGATGCTTGCAGCCGTAGAGTTGGTAATAGCCGGAGGCGATGATCAGGGGCTCGCCGAACGCGTCGAGCACAAAAGTATTCTGGTCCGCATACGCATGCCCGTACCCGCCGAAGGGGCTGGACCGGAGTAGAAACGCCACGTCGTTGTCGCCCCGCGCCAGGTTCGTGTGGGAGCAGGTGAGTCCCACGTCGAAGAAGCATCGGCCCTGGGGCAGGTCGAGCGGTGGGCGCGCCGGAACGGCGTCGGCGGGAAACAGGAGTTGATCGAAGTCGCTAAGTCGCGTGTGCAGTTGCTCCGCGTACCACCTGGCGTACGGGTTCTGGTAGAGTGACGCGAGCATGAGCATGGCCTCGCCGCCGCGGGCCGGACCTTCCTGGCCATCGCCGAACGGGGACATCTTGAACCAGGGAGGATTGCCGTACAACTTGTAGAAGGCCTGATTGCGGAGATAAGAGTGCTCGTACACGGGGACCCCGGTCGCCCGTTCGACCAGGCGGTAGGTGTGCGCGCAGACGCCGGCGATCCAACTCCAGTACGACGGCCCCTCGTTCCATCCGCCGTCCGCGTCGCCATAGGGCGGATAGAACGGCGACCAGAGTTGAAGCATGGTGTAGTGGAGCATCTCGGCGACGTCCATATCCCCACTGACCGCCAGGCATGCCTGAAGAAGATCGGGCAAGTAATACCCCATGCGGTGGCTCTCGTAGGGATGCTTTTCGAACGGTAGTTTCCCGATCGTTTCATACATCTCTTGCATACGGACGCGGAAGACGTCCAGGCATTTCCGGCGCTCCGCGGCCGACAAAAGCGGATAGATCCAGTCGTAGGCCCGGGGGCAATGGCGAACCACGTCGGTGCCTACTTCATCGTTGTGATGCAGGCTGGTGCTGCCGTTAGGGTCCCAGGCCACAATGCTCATCAGGCGGCGCCTGGCTTCCTGGCCGGACAGTTCGTTGCCGGTCAGCAGGTATTCCTGGGCCAGATGGGTCATTTCCGCGAAGAATGGACGATACGTCTTAAATGTCTCTGCGTACTTCTCGAGCCGTCCATGCTGCCAATCCGGGAGGAAGTCGGGTTCGGGCAGCAGTTTTTTTGCCCCCGCCTGTTTCGCGTATCGTTGGACCCGCTCGAGCCAGGCCGCTCCGTTCAATGCGAGGGCGCGCCGCCGCACCTCAGCGAGTGAGTCCCCTGTGACAAATACGCGGGGATGGGACGCGCCGATGCGCCGCACCAGGGTTGGAATGTCCGGAAACGGAACCACCGGCGCATCTTCCGGAACGACGAAACTCCGAACCGCCGACCATTCCGAGCCGCTGTCGCCGGAGCTGCCCGGCCTCCAACGCCAGTACCAGCGTCCTGGTTCCAGGGGATGTTGCGGAACGTTCAACATCCATCTGCCGGCGAGCGTGTGGGTCGCCCTAGGTGCGAACTCCGCAGCCCGACTGTATTGCACGACGTACGAAGCGCAATGACGCGCCGCCGGATAGACGAAGCAGGGCGGATTGGCGGCCACGGTTTCGCCATCCAACGGACGCGGCACGGTCTGGGCAGGCGCGGGCGCCGCTTCAAACGAGGCCCCGGCCGCGGCGGCTCCAGACGATGCCAGCACCCCACAAATCAGACAGCGCACTAGTTCTGGCCGCAACAACATGACGGTACTCCTACATGGGCAAGGCAGTTCGTCCACATCTTGGAATCGAGCCCTATTTTATGCCGGCGCTCTCCCCGCGCCCATCGGCCTCCCGTTTCCGTCCTCCAGGGCTTCTGCAAAGTCCTTAAAGTCGTTGCGAATCTCCTGAGGTGGTGCGTTTTACGCCGCACAATCGGCATTCTCAACGATTGGGGTGCATTTGCGAGATGTCTTGCCCAATGTCTGTTCCGTCCACTCTGTTCGGAGGGCTAGGTTGATGAGAGAGTGCGGGCAAACGCAAGAGTTAGAAGCGTTCAGCGCTTGTCGGGGGTGACGTTGGGTCTCCTTTCACGGGGGACGATGGCATGGTCGGTTGAGGCACATTGCGGCGGGTAGCGGCGGTCTTTGCTCAGGTCCGAGAGGAGCTGGGGATTGCCGGGTCTCGGTTAATCATCCGAGTGGATCGGAAGCGGATCATGCGGGGTGAGAGGCGGTTCTTTGCGACGCGGTATTCCATCACGAACCTGGACCCGATGAGGGTCAGTCCGCACCAGCTTTTGCCGTACATACGAGGCCACTGGAAGATCGAGAACAGTCTGCATTACGTGAAGAATCGCTGGTGGGAAGAGGACCGACACAGTTTGCGGCAACCGGGCTCAGCGGCAATCTAGGCGACGTTGACCAACGCGGCCATCAATCGGTCACGGCTCTTGGGCCACCATCGCCTCCTCCGCGGCGATGCGGGCAAGCCCGAGGACGTGCACCCCTGCTGTCTCACGGGCGAGACGCCCGTGCCACCATCCACCTGGTGAACACCGATCCGCCCTACAACCTGCCGGTGGAGCCGCGAAGCAACAACCCCATCGCCGCCGGTTTAAGCTCGTTCAAGGCTTCAGGCCGCAGGCTGAAGGTGGCAGTAGCCCCGCCGCCTCGTCCGCCAGCCTACAGTCTCCAGCCTCCGGCCTCTTGCACCACCAGGCGATGGACGTGGCCCGGCACCCTGAGAAGGCGAACCCTACGCACCGCAAGCTGCGGGCCAAGGACCGGCCCCTGGAGAACGACTTCGTCTCAAACGACCAGTTCAACCGGCTCCTGCACGCCTGGTTCGGCCAGATGGCGCGGGTGCTCTTGCCAGGCCATGCGGCCTACATCTGGGCGGGATATGTCAACTGCGCCAACTACCCGCCGGTACTCAAGGCCGTCGGTTTGTACCTCTCGCAGGCGATCGTCTGGGTGGAAAAGCACCCGGTTCTCACGCGAAAAGACAGGATGGGTAGGCGTGTGGAGCGGGTCCGGTTCGCCTGGGAACGGGGAAAGGTCGTCGGGCAGTAACGTCGTGCTCACCGGACCAGTAAGGCCGCGTTCGCGCGGCCTTACTGGGTACGGTGGAGCAACTGGTTCTGTTCAGTTTTTCTGTCTGCGACGCTGGTCGATGATTTCTTTGATCTTCTCCGGGTTCGGAATTCCGGCGACCTCGATCTCGATGCCGGCATGGCCGGCAGACGCGATGCGGATTGTTCCCACTCCAAACATCCGCTCGGACACTCTTTGGCTGACCTGCAGCAAGCGAATGTCGGTGTGATAGACCTCACTCGTACGTTTGGCGAGGATTCCCTTGCGCAGAATGACACGCTCATCCGTTACGATGAGTGTGGTTCCCAGCGCGTCAAGCCACCAGATCAGCAAGATCAGGAGGCCAAGCCCATAGGCTGCAATGAGAATGATGCTCAGGATAAACCAGATAGGGTAGTTCCTGAACATCGACGGATGCGACTGGTACAGGGTCTTTTCTGCCATGCACGTTTCCTTTCTGTTTGCGTCCCGTTCTTCATAAACACAACTTGCTTATCGGAAGTTCTGCGTATCACCTGTAGGCCGCAGATTTGCGCCCTAACGCGCAGGCAGTCAATTGCCGCAAGTCTTGTTTTAGCGCTCAGTTTCCTTCTTTGTTACGCTTGTCACGGCGTGATAGGATGCTTTAGCCTAGCGCTGGTCGGACCCGCGAGCCAGCCCGTCGGCTGGGCTACGGACGCCGTGGCCGCCGCGGCCCCGTACCCGTCAGCCGGCGCGAGTGATTTTTCCCCCGGACGCAGGCGTCCGTCAACTATCGGGCAGGCGGTGAGGAGCCGCGAACCTCGAGGTTGACAGCATTAGTCTCTTGGGACCTGCTTGGCGGTTCCCACCGCTCTTGTGTGGATTGCTCGAGCGCAGGCCCGCTTGTCCACCTAGGAGGCCGCATGACCGACGAAACCCGGGTTGCCGATGAGCTTTACGCCTTTGCCCACGCGCGGGTGGGAACAATTGTACACCGACGGAGGGGTAAGCAAAGTAGTAGTAGGGCGGGCCCTCCGCACCCACGCGAACCGGCATGAACGCCACGCCTCGTGCCGTGCGCTTTCCGTGTCCACGATCGCCAATGCGCGTGGGTGCAGAGCACCCACGCGAACCTACTACTACTGCGGCCGGGCGTGCGGATGCTGGGTACTCGGCGGCAGCGAGGAGTTCTGCGGCGTCTTGCCTTTCGCTTGCCGCTCCAATTCCTCGATCCGGGCCCTGAGTTCCGCGTTCTCCGCCTCCAACTCGGCGATCCTCGCCAGCAACAGGCGGATGATGGCCTGCGCCTCCGGCGGCTGGCGAGCAATCACTTCTTCCGTGATAACCGGTTCCATGCTCACTGTTGTGGCACAAAACCGGCTTTCAAGTCCAGATCAGTTTTCTTGAAAAACGCCGCCGGGCCGTGAACGGTTACCCGAAATCTGCAAAAGCTGAAATGCACCCCGTGCTGCCGCTGGGCCTCACGTAGAGGGCGGCTTCGGTGACGAGCCGGTCCATGGGCACATCGTGCTCGTCCATCGGCACGGTCGCAAACACCTGGCACTCGAACGCCACTCCGCAGCGCAGCGTGTCGCGCCGCGCTCGGCGCAGCAGCCGGTCGTAGTAGCCTTTGCCGTGACCGAGTCGTCCCCCCTGTCGGTCGAATGCCACCCCGGGCACCATGACGAGGTCCACGTCGAGGATATCGATCCGCCTGGCTGGCAAGTCGCGCAGCTCGGCGGGCGGCTCCAGCAACCCGAAGACGCTGGGAACCAGTTCGTCGAGGCGGTGTAAATGGAAGAGCGACAGTTCGTCGCCGTCGCAATACGGAACGACTACCCGCTTACCCAAGGCCAGCGTGGACTGGATGAACTCGCGGGTGCGGACCTCATGGCGTATGCCGACGTACAACATCACGGTCGTGGCAACGGCGAACTCGTCCAGGTCGGCGAATCGGCGGCAGATCGCCCGACTGATCTCGTCCTTGGCGGGTTGGTTGGCGCGGGCGGCCTCGGCCTGTTGGCGAAGCGCCGCCTTCTGGCGGCGCAGCTCGGTAACGGGATTCATGATCCACCCTCGATGTCGTCCTGGCGCGTTGGGCAGACAACCACGGTCGTTTCGACGCTCCGTGGGAGCCTCCCTCCACCATACCCGATGGCCCGGTGCGCTGGCCAGCCGGCATCGGCCCGGTGCCCCTTGATTCCACCGCCTCCCCTGGTCAGGATCATGGAGGTCCAAAGCGGCCCAGGCTTGTTTTGGGGTGTTGGCGTGGGGACCGGCTTGCTTTTCGGCCCCTCGACAGGAGACCGACCGATGCTCGATCGCTTCTTCGGCCTTTCGCAGCACGGAACGAACGTCCGCACCGAGGTCCTGGCGGGCGTGACGACGTTCCTCACGATGGCGTATATCATCTTCGTTCAGCCGGCCGTACTCTCGGGACGGATGTTCGGGATGCAGCCCGAGGTCATGGACTTCGGCGCGGTGACCACGGCCACGTGCGTTTCGGCCGCGCTGGCCACGGTGATCATGGGGCTGTATGCCCGCTACCCGATCGCCCAAGCCCCCGGGATGGGCGAGAATTTCTTCTTTGTGCTCACGGTGCTGCCGGCGGCCGGGGCGATGATCGACGCGGGGGTGAAGGCCGGCACCATGGCCCCCGGCCAGACGGAACCGTGGAAGATCGGCCTGGGGGTGGTCTTCGTCTCGGGCGCACTTTTCATGGGGCTGACGATCGGGGGGCTGCGCAAGGCCCTGCTCGATACGATCAATCCGAGCTTGCGCAGCGCAATTGCCGTGGGCATCGGCCTGTTCATCGCGTTCATCGGCATGAGGAACGCCGGGCTCATCCAGTTGTCCGGAGGGCAGATCGGCCTCAATCCGCACTTCGCCTCGCCCGACCTCGTCGTATTCTTCTTCGGGCTCTTGCTGACGGCCGGCCTGTTCGCAATGCGGATACGAGGCGCGATTTTCTGGGGCATTCTCGCCAGCACGGCGCTGGCGGTGGTGCTTCGATGGGCCCTGGCGCAGGGGGGAGACGCCCTGCGGCAGTCGGCCGCCGTGGCCCAGTCGATGCTCATGACGCGGTTCGAGGTGGCGCACACCTTGGTTTCGGCCCCGCCCTCGATGGCCCCGACGTTCCTCGAGATGGATCTGCTCGGCGCCTTGGCGCCGCCGATGCTGCCGTTTATTCTCATCTTTCTCTTCATGGTGGTGTTCGATACCTTGGGGACGCTGGTGGGGGTGGCCGATCGCGCCGGACTGATGCGCGATGGCGAGTTACCCCGAGCGAACCAGGCCTTCTTGTCGGACGCGGCGGCCACGGTCGTGGGCGCGGCCTGCGGCACGAGTACGGTGACGAGTTTCATCGAGAGCGTCGCCGGCGTCGAGCAAGGCGGGCGCACCGGGCTGACCGCCGTGGTCGTGGCCGTGCTCTTCCTGTTGGCCTTGTTCTTCAGCCCGGTCATTGCGATGGTCGGCAGCTACGCGCCCATCACGGCCCCGGCGCTGGTGATCGTCGGGTCGATGATGATGCAGGGGGTGACGCGCGTCGACTGGTCGAACTTCGCCGAGGCCATGCCCGCGTTCTTGATCATCGCCGGTATCCCCCTGAGCTACTCGATCGCGGATGGGCTGGCGCTGGGGTTTATCGCCTACCCGGTCCTCAAACTGCTGGCCGGCCAGGGCCGCGACGTGAAGTGGCTGATGTACGCGATCGCCGCGGTGCTGGTCGTCTATTTCGTGGCGGTGCGTTCGTGGGCGGGCGCATAGGCTGGCGCGGCGCGCCAAGTCTTGAACCCGCCGGGTCGGCGTGCTAGACTCGCGCGTTGGCGTTGTTTTCCGACCCAAGCGCTTTGGAGTCCCGACCACCATGAACCCGACCGATGGCACGTCCCGCGGCAGCTACTCTCGCCGGCAGTTCCTCAAGCACTCCACGCTGGCCCTGGCTGGGGCCGCGGCGATCGCACGGACGCCATACGTCCACACCGCCTACGGTGCCGAGCGATTCGAAGTGAAGATCGGCTTGATCGGCTGCGGCGGGCGGGGGACCGGGGCGGTGCTCGACGCCCTCGGCGCGGCGACGCGCGTCATCTACCCGGCCACCGGCTATCACACCGAGGACGTCGCCGAAGGGGCCGTGGTCCAGCGCAAGGACATCCAGGTCGTGGCCCTGGCAGACTTGTTCGAGGACCGATTAGCGCGGAGCCGCGAGAATCTCGCCAAGCTGGGCATCCGCATCCCCAAGGAGCGCTGTTTCACGGGATTCGATGCGTACCAACGTTTGCTGGCGATTCCCGAGATCAACTATGTGATCCTGGCCACGCCACCCCATTTCCGCCCCATGCACCTGAAGGCCGCCATCGAGGCTGGCAAACATGTCTTCATGGAGAAACCGGCCGCCGTGGACGTGCCCGGCGTCAAGACCGTGCTCGAGGCCGGCCGGCTGGCCCAGCAGAAGGGGTTGGGGATCGCCGCGGGCACCCAGCGGCGCCACCTCAACAGCTACCGCCAGACCATCCAGCGCCTGCGCGACGGCGCAATCGGCGAGATCGTCTACGGCCGGTGCTATTGGAACGGCGGCGAGATCTGGGTCGTCCAGCGCCGGCCCGGTTGGAGCGACATGGAATGGCAACTGCGCAACTGGAACTACTTCACCTGGCTGTCGGGCGATCACATCGTCGAACAGCACGTGCATAACCTCGACATCATGAACTGGGTCCTCGGGTCGCATCCGGTGCGGGCCGTCTCGGGACTCGGCGGCCGCCAGGTGCGGACCGGCCCCGAGCACGGGCACATCTTCGACCATTTCGCCGTCGAGTTCGAGTACCCCGGCGGCGTGCGCGTCTTCAGCCAATGCCGCCAGATCAACGGGTGCGACAACAAGGTCGAAGAGGCCATCGTGGGGACACTCGGCGCCAGCAATTGTGCGAACTCGATCCGCGTGAAGCAAGGCGAAAGCTGGCGATTCCGGGGCAAAGACCCGAACCCCTACCACCAGGAACACGAGAACCTCATCGCCAGCATCCGCGCGGGCCAGCCGATCAACGAAGCGCAGAGTGTGGCCGAGAGCACCATGACCGGCATCCTCGGGCGCGAGGCGGTCTACAGCGGCAAGGCGGTCGAGTGGGACGAAGCGATGAAGTCGACCACCCGACTCGGGCCAGACAAGTACGAGTTCGGCCCCTTCCCGACCCCGCCGGTGGCGATGCCGGGAAGATACCGGTTCAGTTAGGGGCCAAGGCCGAGGGCGCTGGTGAATCGTGGAACGCGGGGTGTTTCTGTCGGTCGTCTTATGGCTGGCGATGGGAGATGTCGGCCAGGCCGCCGAGCTGGCCTTTTCATTCACGGACGACGGCAAGCCGTTTCGCGATCTGGCTCAACGCCGGAACCTGGCCAATCGACCGGGCCAACCGCCGGGCTGCGCAGTGATCGTGTATCACAGGCGCTGGCAGCCCGGAGGGAACCCGTGCACCGCGCGCATCGTGGGGGGCTTGTGGCGGCACGGACGGGTGGTTAGAATCAGGCGCTGATCCTGGTCCGTTGCGGGTCCGTTCGGAACCGGCCCCGCAAGCGTCGATTCTCTCAAATAGCGCCTGTTTGAGGGCGCGAGGAGGCTGCCATGCGACGCTTCGCGTGGATCGTGGGATGGGGTCTTGTTCTCTGGGGCATGGTCTCTGGGATCGCGTCGGCACAGCCAGCGGTGGGAACATTGCGGCCGACTTCGACGGCCGACGCTCGGGCGGCTCAGGGGCTCGGGCAATTGGTGGTGCGCGACTCGTCGGGCGCGCTGTGCCGCCTGCCCATCGCCCGGTATCACGCCCACGTGGTGCTCCATCCGCCCGTGGCCCTGGTGCAGATCGACCAGTCGTTCTACAACCCGCTGGCCGGCCAGGCCGAGGGGACCTTCGTGTTCAACCTGCCCCGCGGGGCCTCGGTCAGCCGGTTCGCGATGTTCGTAACGCACCGGCAGTTGATCGAAGGCGAGCTGGTCGATCGCCAGCGGGCGACGACCATCTACGAGTCGATCGTCTATGCCCGGCGCGACCCCGCGCTGTTGGAACAGATCGGCGACAACCTGTTCAAGATGCGGGTATTCCCCATCCCGCCGGCCGACACGAAGCGGGTCTTGCTCGACTACACGTTGCCCTTGGAGTCGGACGACGGGCAGTATCGCTTCGAGCTGCCCCTGGCAAGCGACCTGGACCCGATTGGGGATTTCCAGGTCACTGGGGTGATTCGCGGGCCCACGTCGCCGGACTCGGCAGCCTGTCCTTCGCATCCCCAGATGAGAATCGAGCAGCGGCGCGAGGACGAGATTGCGCTTTCGTGGAACGAGACGAACTACCGGCCGCAGTCGGACCTCGCCCTGCGGTTCTCGCAGCCGCTGGGCACCACGCCCCGGCTGCGAAGCTACACGGCCGAAACGCTGCGTTTGGCTCGCGTCGAGGCCTCGGGGCGGGAGGTGGGCGAGGCGGCCGGCCGCGCGGCCACGTACTTCCTCGTCTCGATTCCCCCCGAAGGCCACTCCCAGACGCCCGCACCGGCCGATGTCGTGGTCCTGGCCGATACCTCGGCGGCCATCCGAAACCAGAACGCGGCGCGCCAGGCCGTGTCGACGATCCTGGGCAATCTGCGGCCTCAGGACCGATTCCGCCTGGCGTGCGTCGATGTGGCTTGCCGGTGGCTTACGCCCGAGTGGACCGCGGCCGGGACGCATGCGCGAGAAGCCGTTTTGAAGCGGTTCGACCGCGAGTTGTTCCTCGGCCAGATCGACATCGAGGCGGCCTTGCGCGAGGCGGTCAAGGCGGTTGGGTCGGCGCCGTCGGGGAGGCGGCGCGTGGTCGTCTACGTCGGTAACGCCTCCCCGCCGGAGAGCCCGATCCCTGCCGCGATGGGCGCGGACCCCTCGAACCCCTTCGGCGCGACAAGTCGAGCGACCGATTCCCGCATGGGCGCGATCGCGGTGATGTCGGACGAGTTCCTCGCCCAGTTCGAGCGGACCAAGGCGACCTTCGTCGGCGTGATCGTCGATCGGAAGTGGCAGGCCGAGGAGATGCTCGACAGGCTGGCCCGCCGCTGGGGCGGACTGCTTTTCGACGCCGGCCGCCGCCAGGGCCGCGAGGAACTCCTGGCGTGGCTCCGCGCGGGCTTGCCTAGCCCCGAACGCATCATCGACATCGAAGTCCAGGGCACGCGGGCCGACGACCTGTTCGTCCCCACGGCCTGGGTCCCCGGGCGCGCGCTGAACCTTCTGGGGCGCAGCGAGCCGACCGGCGCGATCGAGGTCAAGCTCACGCGGTCGCGTGGGGGCAAGCCCGTGGTGCAACGGTGGACGCTGGACGTCGATCGCTCGCAGGACGACGTGTTCCTCGGCCGGCTCTGGGCCCAGCGCAAGCTCGATCGACTTCAGGGGCGCGACACGGTCGGCGATCCGAGCGTCGGCGACAAGGTGCGGCAGCAGATCCTCGATCTCTCGCAAGAGTGGAGCCTGCTGACGCCGCACACGGCGTTTCTCGTATTGGAGAGCGAGCAGGAGTACGTTTCGTGGGGCGTGCCGCGCCAGTTGCGGCGGCGCTACTGGAAGCCGCCCGAGGCCCTGGTAGCGCTGCCGCGGCCGCCCGGCGAGCCCCGCCCGGTCGCGGCAAAGCCCACGGCCCCCGCGATCCAGGAACAGGAAAGGGTCGCTCAGGCGGTCCGATCGGCGGCCCAAGCGATCGAGGTGGGGAACTACGCCTTGGCCCATGACCACTTGCAGTCGGTGCGGCAGTTGCCGGCCGCGGCCCGGTCGGCCGAGTACCGCAACTTGGTCCGCCAGGTCGAGGCCCACCGGCAAGCGACGGTGCTGTCGGCGCTGGGACCTCATGGCTGGCTTCTGACGCCAGGCCGTCCGGAGGCCGATCGGTTCGTGCCCGACTTCTCGCCCTTGGCGGCCGGAATAACGAACCCCGAGTTCCTCCGCCGCCACCCGCACGCCCAGCGACTGCTCCAGCCGATCCGCGTCGAGCCGGCGACGGTGACGGTCGAGCAGTTGGCCCGCTTGTTGTCGGACCGCACGGGGGTCCAGGTCCTCCTGGATCGCAAGGCGTTGGACGACGCGGGCGCAGACGCCGAATCGCCGTTCGATGTGCGGGTCTTGGGGAACATGTCGCTTCGGGCCTATGTTCGTTTCGCCCTGCAGCAGAGACAGTTGGCCCTTCTCGAAGAGCCGCACCGGCTGCTGATCACGACGCCTGAGGAGGCGGGCAGTCACGCGACGACGGCGGTGTATCCCGTGGGCGACCTGTTGCTGCCGGGACGCACTGCCGAGGTGTCGCAACTCGTGCTGCCGTATTTCGATGTCGAACTCGCGGCTTACCACCGCATTCGCCAGAAACTGCGCCAGCCGGTCACCGCGAAGTACCGCGAGGTCCCGCTCGGCACGGTCGTCTCCGAGGTCGCGCGCACGCTGGGCGACAACGTGGCGATCGACGAAAAAGCCCTGGCCGATGCGGGAATCAAGCTGGAATCGCCGGTTACCGCCTCCTGGAGCGGCGTGCCGTTGGGCGAATCGCTGCGGTGGATTCTGAAGCCGCTGGGGCTTACGTACTGCGTGCGCGACGAGGCCCTGGTGATCACCACGCCCGAGGAGGCCGAACAGATGCTCCGCGTGCGGCTCCACTCCGGCCGCGGACTTCTGTACGAGCCGAAGCCGGAGGCCCTCGCGCGGTGGAATGCCCGGTGGGGCGGCGGGTCCTTCGGCGGCGTGGGCGGTAATTTCGGGGGCATGGCCGGATTCGGGGGCTTCATGGCCGGAACCGGCGGCGGCATGGGCGGCATGGGGGGTATGGGCGGTGGTTTCGGGGGCATGGGCGGCATGACCTTTGGCGGGAGGCCTGGTGCATCACCCGTGCCAGTCAGAGCCCAGGCCGTTGCCGAGAATTCCCTATCGTCCGGGGGCGAGGCGATCGAGGCCTCGCCCGTTGCCCCCGCCGAGCCGGAAGGCGGCTTCTTTGGCGGTGGCGACACGCCGGGGCCAAACGTGGCAAACACGACGCCCGCGGTCGATCGTCAACCACGCGACGCGGCGGCTTTGGACGCCGGCGGACCGGCCATGGGCCCCAGCGGCGGCACGATGATCGACTTCGATAGCGCGATCGACCTCATCACCACCACGATCCGACCCACGGCCTGGGACGCGGTCGGCGGGCCCGCCAGCATCGCCGTGTTCCAGCCGACGCTCGATTTCGTCGTAGCCGCCACCGACGACGTTCACGACGAGATCGCCGCGCTCTTGGACCGCTTGCGGCGCATGCGGCCCGATCCCGAGATGCTCAAGGACTTCCGCCCAGCCGAGATCCGTGCCGACGGAGTGCAGGGCCGCGATCGGTTCGATTTCGATTCGCTCGTGGACATCATCACCAGCATCATCGAGCCGACCACCTGGGACGAGGTCGGCGGACCCGGGAGCATCGCCGTGGATGAGGTCCGCGCGGCCTTGATCGTGTCGCAGACCGACGAGGTCCACGACCAGGTGTGGGGCTTGCTGACACAACTCCGGCGCAGCCGGTACGAGGCGCTGCGCGGTTCGCGCCCCTGGGAGACCGGCGGCGCCGAGCGCGGCCCGTGGGTCGCCGCGCGGTCGGGGCCTCGGCTCTCGGCCGATTCGGCCTTGGCCAGGCTGCCGGAGCCGGGGTCCGACGAGTTGAAGCTGCTGTCGGTGCGTCGCGATTCGGCCGATGGACTGGCCGAGTGGCGTCGGCTCTTGCCGGATGGCCAAGAAGTCGACCGTTTCTCGTACCGCCGCACGGGCGGCCGGCTGGAAATGGAGTTGCCGGGTTGGACAATCCGCACCGAGGGCGACTCGGCCGCGGTGGCCTATCCCACATTGCTTCTCGTCGAGCTGGGCCCCTGGGGCGAGTCGGCCCGGCGCTTGCTCGATGCCCGGCTTCCCTGGCTTTCCCATCGCACCAACGTCGAGTTGGCCCGGCTGTTCGAGGTCCGGCCGGCGCCTGCGCGCGCGGACGACGCGCGGCAGGGCGTCGTCCGGCTGCGCTTTGGTCTGGCAGGCTACGCCGACACTTCGCGAACGTATCTCGAAGCCGCGTTCTCGAAACAGACCGGCCAGCCCGTGGCGTGGGAATCACACGTCGACGGCCAATTGACCCAGCGGCTTCGGTTCGAGACCGGGGCGACGACTCCACCGCCAGGCGGCCGTGTGGTGGTTCGGCTCGAGAACCCCGCGGGCAAGACGCTGGTGCGCTGGGAGCTGATCGAATCGGCCGCCGGCGGTCCGGCCGTCCACGAGCTTGCCGCGGGTTGGCCCGGCTACGTCCGGTTGGATCACCGCCACGCACCGCCCGAGATCGACGCGGCCTTCCACCGCGGCGTGCAGGCCGTGCGCGAGGGAGACTGGCCGGCCGCCGTGACGCACTTGACCGCCGCGCTCGATGCGCATCCCCACCACCCCATGATCCTCTTGCTCTTGGCCTATAGCGCGCAACAGCGCGAGGGGCTTGTACCGCGGGCGCGGGTCCTTGGATGGCTCTCCGAAGTGGCGGCCAGCCCCGCCGTGGATCTGGCGCGGTTCATCGCGCGCGGCCATGTGCCCGGGCTGACGCCGGGCGAACGGTACGCGATTCTCCTCCGACAGCCGGTCGAGTCGCGGACCGCGTCGGACTGGGAACTTCTCGGGCGAACGGCCCTGGAGGGCTCGCGATTCGACCACGCGCGGGAACACGCCGAGGCGGCGCTGCGTGCCAAGCCCGAGCCGGCGCAGGCGTGCGCCCTGGAGAAGCTTCGTATCGAGGCCCTGGTCGGCCTCGGCAAGCGGGCCGAGGCGGCACGCGCGCTCCAGACCTGGTCAGAAACGCCGGGCCGTTCGTCGGGGCAGATTGTCGCCATGGCCGATCTGGCGGCACAGCGCGGCCTGCGCGAGGCGGCCGTGCGCCTGTACGAGAAGGCGTTGGCCGAAAAGGCCATGCCGGCCGGCTCGCGCCGCGAGTTGCTGCGGCGCAAGGCCGACGCCGAGTCGGGCCTGGCCCGCTGGCGGTCGCTGTTGGCCGCCGCCATGCTGCTTCCCGAGCAAGACCCGCGGCGGGCCGAGGAGGTCCGCGTGATGCTCGACGAGCTTCAGGAGCCGGGCGACGCCGCGGCCGCGGAGGCCCTGGCCGCGGAGGCACCCCCAGCAATCCGGGGCGCGATCCTGCAACGCCAAGCCGAACTGACGCCCGACCCGCGGGTCGCCGCGGAGATCCTGTGGAAGGCTCAGGCCCTGGACCGCGGTTTCGCCGACCGCACGGGCTGGTGGTGCCAGACCTGGAACCACGCCGAGCGGCCCCAGTGGGTGATTCAGTTCCTCGAACGTCAACGGCGCGAAGGAGCCAACCTGACCCTGGGGGAGCTTGTCGAACTGGAGCGAGCGTATCGCGCGGTGGGCCGCCCGACCGATGCCCAGCGGGCCGCCACCACGCCGCCCGCGCCGCCCCCGGCGGTCGAGACGCCGCCGTTGGCGCTTCCGCCCCTGTCGCCCGGTTCTCCGGCAAGCCCACGCTCCCGCGCGCGAGGCGGCCGTATGGGCGGAGGGTTCTTTTGACATCGGGCAATGCCGCCATTGCGGGACACGTGTCCGGCCCGATGGGCGCGACTCGTCGTTGTGGCAATGCGGCACCGGACCACCCGGCGCGGGAACCGTCGGCCGGTTTCAGCGCAAGATGCCCGCCGGAGGATTCCGTCGGCGCTCCTCCGCTGCCGGTCGCGTTCGCGCGCGGGAGGTTCGGTCAGGCGTGGGGGGCTGGCTGCATGGCGGGCTGGGACGCGGCAATGCGGTTGATCGCATTGAGGAACGCCAGGGCGCTGGCCTCGACACTGTCGGTCGAAACCCCCCGGCCTCGAAATGTCTCGCCATGGTGTTCGACTTGCACCATCACCTCGCCTTGGGCGTCCTTGCCGACCGTCACGCTGTGGACACGGAAGTCCTTGCAGACGACCGCCATGCCGGTGAGTCTCTCGATGGCCAGGAACACGGCGTCGATCGGGCCGTCGCCATCCGAGATGCGCGTCGTGTGGACCTCGCTGCCGCGCCGGACGGCAAGCGTCACCTCGGGTGTCCTGCCCGTGCCCGAGTGCAGTTGGTACGACTCGAGTATCCACTGGTCGGGCACGACGTGCATTTGCTGCTCGATGAGGGCGGCGATGTCGGCGTCGTAGATGTCCTTTTTCTTGTCGGCCAGGACCTTAAACTGTTCGAAGACGGCGTTGAGTTGTTCGGGGGTGAGCCGGTAGCCCATGGCCTTGGCCCGGTTGCCCAGGGCGGCCCGGCCGCTGTGCTTGCCCAGCACCAGATCGCTCTTGGCCCAGCCGACATCCTCGGGCCGCATGATCTCGTAGGTGCGTGGTTCTTTGAGCATGCCGTCCTGATGGATGCCGGCCTCGTGGGCAAAGGCGTTCTGGCCGACGATCGCCTTGTTGCGCTGCACCTGGATGCCGGTAATGCCGGCCACCAGCCGGCT
>DYLT01000084.1 GCA_020721945.1 Blastopirellula marina | reverse complement strand
GTCACCACGACGGGCAAGCCGAAGGTGTGATGGTAGGCCCGGGCGAAGTGGTCGCTGGCCGCCTTCGAGGCGGAATACGGCGAGTTGGGGGCGTACGGTGTCCGTTCGGTGAACTTGCCGGTTGGGCCCAGCGAGCCGTAGACCTCGTCGGTCGAGACGTGGACGAAGCGAAAGGCCGCGCGCTGCGGCTCCGGCAGACCGCACCAGTACTGGCGCGCCGCCTCCAAAAGGCGAAACGTGCCGACCACGTTGGTCTCGACGAACGCGGCCGGGCCGTCGATCGAGCGGTCGACGTGCGATTCGGCGGCAAAGTGGACAATCGCCCGCGGCCGGTGCTCGGCCAGCAACTGCGCCACCAACCGCCCGTCGCCGATATCGCCGTGGACGAAAACATGCCGCGGGTCGCTGGCCACGTCGGCAAGGGAATCGAGGTTTCCGGCGTAGGTGAGCTTGTCGAGGTTCACCAGCGGCGAGCGTTCCTCGGCAAGCCACTGGCGCACAAAGTTGCTGCCGATGAACCCGGCTCCCCCGGTGACGACGATCGGTGGTGCTGACTCGCTTGGTCCCATGGGGATAGGTTGTGCCTCGATGGCCGTTGACGGGCTGGCGGCGGCGTCCCGCGGGCGACACGGACGAGCCCTGCCGAGCAGCCTTTCGCCCCGCCTTTTCGGTCCATAGTACCATGCCGTTGGTCGGAGGACCAGACCTCCGCCGTGGGGAATTCGCTACGCGTGCCCGCGGCGAATCGGCCCCGATCCTACGGTCTCTGGCGGCGGTCCATCCAGCGCAAGAGCAGGCGTTCCAGCGGGCGTTTGATTCGCGTAAACCATGGCTCCTCTTCGGGATGCATGGGACGCACCAGGATCGTGGCCAGTCTCGCCAGGCGGCCCGCCATCACGTCGGCAAAGATCTGGTCGCCGACCATCGCGGTACGCTTGGGGGCAAAGCCGAGCCGCCTGATCGCCGCGCGGCACCGGAACGGCAAAGGCTTGAGGGCCTTCGAGACGAACGGCACCCCCAAGCGCTCGGCCACCCGGTTGATCCGTCGGGGCAACCCATTCGATACCAGACAGACCCCGATGCCGCTCGACCCGAGGCGCTCGATCCATGCGGCCATTTCGCGGGGCAGCACGTCGTCCGTGTACCTTTTCAGCGTGCAGTCCACGTCGACAAGGAGGTGGTCCAGGCCCAGGGCGTGAAGCCGCTGGGGATCGAGGTCCAGCACGCTATCGACGCGCAGGTCAGGGACGAAGACGCGGAGCATGCGCACCTACCCGTCGATCCGCTCGACCTCGAAATCCTCCAGTTGGATCGAGGCGCCTTGCTGGAGAAACCGGACCACGACCAACAGCCGGTCGCCGCCCCGCCGCTTGACGACCACCCCTTCCGTTCCCGCCAACGAACCCTTGCGGATGCGGACCTTCATGCCGGGCTGGATGCGTGCCTCGGGCGTCAGGGGCGTATCGCTGCGGATCAGGCGGCGGATCTGGCGCAAGTCGCCAATGAGGCTCGGAACATCGTCGACCTCCAGCGTGCGGCTGACGCAATGGGTGGTCATCGCCTGGTAGCGGTCGGCATCGGTGCCGCGCAGGAACACGTAGCCTGGAAAAAGAGGGATGTACGATGTGCGGATTCGACCCTTCGGCGTGCGCCCCCGTTGCTTGACCAACGGTCCATAGTGCCCAAGTCCCCAGACGCGCAATCGGCGCATCAACTCCTTCTCGCGGCGCGGCAGGGTATACAGGGCCCACCAGCGGACCGCCGAGTCCTCGTGCCCGTCGGCCTCGAGGAGGTCCTCGGGAAAAATATCAGGCTCTTCCGGAAGAATGGGCATGGATCCTCGCCTGGGACGGCGTTGTCGAGGCCGTCGTGGTGGGTCGCTGCATACGGAGGACGACCGTTCGCGACCGCCGCATGGCCCCGTCCAATCGACAAGACCCGCCGATCCGTACAAGCCACCGGTATAAACCGCAGAATCCTTACGGAACTCCAGTCTACCGGTATCCCGACGTTCGTCAACACACTTGCCCGAGTGCGTGGTGCGGTGCTAACCTGAAATGGAGGGGCGCGACCGTTCACAGCCCATGGACTGGCTCGTTATCTCGTCCCGTCGTGGGCCGAAGCACGTGCCTGTCCCCTTCGCGCTCGACATGGCCTCGCTGGGCGCGGAGTGTCGTCAACCAGGACCAACCCAATGACCGTCGATCTCGCTGTCGTGCCCGTCGCCGGACGAGGTACCCGGCTCTTGCCGCTGACCAAGAGTCAACCCAAGGAGATGCTGCCGGTCGGACGCAAGCCGGTCGTGCAGTATGTCGTCGAAGAACTGGTACGGTGCGGCATCGGCCGGTTGATCTTCGTCACGGGGCCCGGCAAGACGGCCATCGAGAATCACTTCGATTTCGACGCCGAACTGGTGGCGCACCTGCGCGAGACGGGCAAGGAGGAACTGCTGGCCGGATTGGCCTTCGAGGGCCAACCGGTCGACTACTTCTACACCCGTCAGCGGCGGCAGTTGGGGCTGGGCCATGCCGTGCTCTGCGCCCAGCCCGTGGTCGGCAACCAGTCCTTCGTCGTCGCCTTGGGCGACTCGATCATCGGTTTGCACGCCGAATCGCAGGTGGTTCGCTCGATGATCGACGAGTTCGAGCGCGCCCGGGCCGATGCGGTCATCGCCTTCGAAGAGGTGCCGCGCGAGGAGGTCACGCACTACGGCATCGCCAAGCCGCGCGGGCAGACGGGCGATGTGTTCGAGCTGGACGATCTGGTGGAGAAGCCCGACATCGCCGAAGCCCCCAGCACGCTGGCCGTGGCCGCCCGCTACGTCTTCAGCCCGGCGATCTTCGAGTGTCTCCAGCGCACGCCGCCGGGCAAGGGGGAGGAGATCCAATTGACCGACGCGATCCGGCTCTTGATCCAGGGGGGAGGCAAAGTCCTCGGCGCGGTCTTGCCGCCCGGCCAGCGGCGGTTCGACATCGGCAACTTCGAAAGCTACTTCCAGGCGTTTGTCGAGTTCGCAATGGCCGATGCCGACGATGGCCCCGCGCTGCGCCGCCACCTGGAACGCCTCCTTGCGCCCGACGGGTATCGCCCATGCTGTTGATCCGCAAGCGAGCCTACGCCCGGGCCGGGCTGGTCGGCAATCCGTCCGACGGCTACCACGGCAAGACGATTTCGGTGATCGTGCGCAATTTCTTCGCCGAGGTCACGCTCTACGAGTGGGACGAGATCGAGATCGTCTGGAGCCAGGAAGACAAGAGCCGGTTCCGCTCGGTCGGCGAGTTGGTCCGCGACGTGAAGCTCCACGGCTATTACGGCGGCATCCGCCTGGTCAAGGCCACGATCAAGAGGTTCGTCGAATACTGCCGCTGCCAAGGACATGGCCTTCACGACCGGAACTTCTCGGTACGATACGAAAGCAACATTCCCCGGCAATGCGGCCTGGCGGGTTCCAGCGCGATCATCGTGGCCACGCTGCGCTGCCTCATGGAGTTCTACGGCGTGCCCATCCCGCGAGAGGTCCAGCCCTCGCTGGCCCTGTCGGTCGAAACCGAGGAACTGGGCATCGCCGCCGGGCTCCAGGACCGGGTGATCCAGGTATACGAGGGGCTCGTCTACATGGACTTCTCGCGCGAGGCGGTGCGCGACCGTGGCGGCCTGGCGTGCGGGGTCTACGAGCCCTTGGACCCGGCCCGGTTGCCGTCGCTCTATTTGGCCTACAGCACCGACGTCAGCGAGCCCACCGAGGTCATCCACAACAACCTTCGCGCCCGCTATCAGCAGGGCGAGCCCGCGGTGGTTCAGGCCATGCGGCATTTGGCCGATCTGACGGTTCAGGCCCGCGCAGCCCTCTTGTCGGGCGACCACGCGCAGTTCGGCGCGCTGGTCAATGCGAACTTCGACGTCCGCCGCTCGATCTGCCGTCTGCCGGCGGGCCAGGTCGAGATGGTCGAGCGGGCGCGGCGCGCGGGAGCGACGGCGTCGTTTACGGGATCGGGCGGAGCGATTCTCGGCGTCTGCCCCGATGCGGCCACCTTCGCCCGCCTCCAGACCGACCTCGGCGAAATCCACTGCAACGTCATCCGGCCGCAAGTGTTGCCCGGCTCTCATGCGTAGTTGCGGCACTGGCGCCAGGTTTCGATCATCGCCATGAAGTTCTCAGGCTTGACCGACGAGTGGATGCTGTTCGAGCTGGACAGGCAATAGCCGCCGCCGGGCGCGGCCCTGGCGATCGTGTCGCGCGTCACGCGGCGGACCTCGTCGACCGGAGCCTGGCAGAGGAGGTATCCGCAGTCGATGTTCCCGACCAGGGCCACCCGCTTGCCGTAGCGTTCCTTGATCACGCCGATGTCCATGCCGGCCTGCGGCTCCAAGGGATTCAGCCCGTCGATGCCCGTCGCGACGATCATATCGAGGATCGGCATGATGTTGCCGTCGGTGTGTTTGACGACGTAGGCCCCGGCCGCGTGGGCTGCGTCGACGCAGCGTTTCAAACCGGGCAGGATGAACTGTTTGAAGTGCCGGGGCGACATAAGGGTCGAGTTCTTGTCGGCGTAATCGTCGCCGAAGACGACCACGTCGACCCCGGCTTGGACCATGCGCTGCATCGCCCGCAGGTCGTGGCTGAGCGTCAGCTCGATCAGCTCGTGCACCAGGCGGGGGTTGTCGATCATGTCCATGAGGAACTGCGTGGTGCCGCGCAGGAACGCCGGGTTGAAGAAGGCGTCGCGGCAGATCGCGGTGATGGCCTTCTGGCCCTTGTATCGCGCGACGATTTCGGGAATGGCCCCCAGCACGTCGGGGGCCTCGGGGTCGGGCGGCCGGTAGGTCTTGAGGTCCTCGGGGCGTTGGATGGGGCCCTCGACCGGGGCCGGCGTGCTCTCCGGGCCAAACGCCCGGATCACGCCCCACTTGTCGCGGAACAGCCCCCGCGCCTCGTCGACAAACTCGATGTTCTCGCGGCTCCAGGAACTGCGGTTCTGGCCGACGGTGTCCATCCCTAGCCAGTCGTTGAACTCGTAATAGTCGGCCCCGGGGCGCAGGGCCTCGATCACGTGCGGGTCGATGACACACTCGAAATACGGCACCCGATCCGGCACGCGCCGCTCGAGGGCGGCGATCACCCGCTCACGCGAGTTCATCGCGAACCTCCCGGTGCGGCCTTCTTGCCGGCGATCTGTTCGACCAGGCGGTCCACGTAGCCGTTGGCCCGGGCGACAGCGGCGGGGTCCTTCGTGGGCATGGTCCTGAGCAAGTCCTCAAGCGACGACGCCTTGCTTCCCAGGGCGTCGATCGCGTTGAGGGCCAAGACCGACACATAGGCCCCGTTCGTGTCGGGAGGCGCCAGTTCCCGCAAAGCGTCCACGGCCCGATCGGCATCGTCGCCCTGGCCGTGCTGGCCAAGGGCCCAGGCCGCGGCCACGCGCACGCTGGGCGACGCGTCGCGCAAGGCGGCGCGCAGGTCTTGCCGGGCCGCGGCGACCGCCGCCGCGCCGCGGATCAAGAGCCCGGTGGCGGCCCAGTAGCGCACCCCGCTGTCGGCGGCCTTGAGCCCCTCGCGGAGTCTCGGCACGGCGTCGGGCGTGCGGCGCGCGGCCAGCTCAGCCATCGCGAGGATCGTCTCCAGCGGGTATCGCTTCGGGTCGTGGCCGAACTCGTACATGGTCGTGCCGGCCGCGCGGCGGTGCATTTCCGCCTCGGGCAGAAAGCCCACATCGCGGGTTTCCAAGAGGTGCTTGCGAAGCGCCTCGCGCAATTCGGTAAGCACCGCCTCGTGGCCGGGCGAGTTGGCGAGGTTCCGCACCTCGTCCCGATCGGTTTGGAGATCGTACAACTCCTCGGCTGGCTTGGGCTCCCAAAAGAACGTCTTGGGCGGCGCCAGCTTGCCCTCGTCATAGAGCCGGCGCCACTCCCGGGTCGTCGGCGTCTGGAACATGTAACTGAGGTACTGGCCGTAGATCAAGTGCGGCATGTACTGCCGCACATAGACGTAACGCCCGTTCGACACGGAACGCACCATGTCGTACCGTTCGTCCATCCGGCCGCGGAACCCGAAGGTGTACGCGAGCGGCGGCGACTCGAACGGGCCCATCAGCGCGCGGCCTTGCATCCCTTCGGGCGGCTTGATGCCGGCGAGGCTCAGGACCGTCGGCGCCAAATCGACGAACGCCGCCAGGCGCCGGCTCGTCGCGCCCGGCGCGTACTCCTTGGGGGCGAGGTGTTGGAACTTCTCGGGGACGTACACGATCAAGGGCACGTGGAGCCCCGAGTCGTACGGCCATCGCTTGCTTCGCGGCATGCCCGAGCCGTGGTCGCCGTAGAAAAAGACGATGGTCCGATCGGCAAGGCCCGCCTCGTCCAGCTCGCGCAGCCGGCGGCCGGCCTGGGCGTCCATCTCGGTGATTCGGTCGTAGTACTGGGCCCAGTCGAGCCGGACCTCGGGCGTGTCGGGATGGTACGCCGGCACGCGGACCTTGGCCGGATCGTGCGTGGGCGTGTACGGCCGCTTGCGGATCTGGCTCTCGTGCGTGATCGTGAAGTTGAACACCGCGAAAAAGGGTTGGCCGGGGCGGCGGTTCTTCCAATGGGCCTTGGCCGACGACTGGTCCCACACGGTCCCCGGCTTCTCGACGTTGTAGTCCTCCTTGCTGTTGTTCGTGCAGTAGTAGCCCCGCTCGCGGAGGAACTGCGGGTACAGCTTCATTCCCGGCGGCATGGCCACCAGGCTCCGCATGTGCTCGGCCCCGAGACTGGGGGGATAGACTCCGGTGATGATCGCGGTGCGGGCCGGAGCGCAGACCGGGGCATTGGACCACGCGTGCTGGTAGCGCATGCCCCGCGCGGCCAGCCGGTCGAGGTTCGGGGTCTTGGCGTAGGCATCGCCATAACAGCCCAGTTGCGGCCCCGTGTCCTCGCAGGTGAGCCAGAGAACGTTAGGCAGCTCGGCAGCAAGCGCGCCGGGCCCACTGTCCAAACCGACGCTGACGCCTAGCGCCAGACACAACACGCGGATCGAAGCCATCGACTCCTCCCTTGGCGGCAAGGGGACCTCGGCATAGAACCGTTCACGGGTTGGGGACAGGCAGCGGTTTTCGGCCCCTTGCGGGCCGAACCGCGGGATACTCCCCTCCCTGCCCGCGAATCCTGCCCGAGTATGGCCGTGCGCCGGTGCCGCGGCAATCTGTACAGGTGTTGCCATCTCGCGGCCAAAGGCTCGTAAGCGACCGCCGGCAAGAAACGCCGAGACGAGGTGGCGCCACGCGGTATAATAGGAGGCCCGGAGCGTTTTCGGTCTCCGTCGACTCACACCTATTGCCGCCCATGCACCCCACCGGATACACCGCCGACGAATTCCACCGCAATCCGCTGATGTTTTACTACGAGGTGACGCAAGCCTGCGACCTGGTGTGCAAGCATTGTCGGGCATCGGCCAAGGAGACGGCCGACCCGGGTGAACTCTCGACCGATCTGGCCAAGCGACTGCTCGACCAGGCGGCCACCTTCCCCCGGCCGCCCACCGTGGTGCTGACCGGCGGCGATCCCCTGAAGCGGCCCGACCTGTTCGAGCTGATCCGCCACGCGGTGGGGTTGGGGCTCCAAACGGCGCTGACCCCCTCGGCCACGCCCTTGGCCACGCGCGAGGCATTCGCCAGGGCCAAGGCGGCGGGGGTCAGCGCGTTGGGCATCAGCCTCGATGGCGCCGACGCGGCCACCCACGACGCCTTCCGCGGCTGGAGCGGTAGCTACCAGCGCACGCTCGGTATGCTCGACGACGCCCGCGACCTGGGGCTGCCTGTCCAAGTCAACACGACCATCACCCGCCGGAACTTCCACCAGATCGACGCGATGGCCGCCGCGTTGGCAGCGCGGGGCATTGCCATGTGGTCGGTCTTCTTTCTCGTTCCGGTGGGACGTGGCGTGGAGGAGCAGCGCATCGCGCCGGACGAGTACGAAGTGGCCTTCGCGAAACTCTGGCACCACGCGCAAACCCAGCCCTACGCCGTCAAGACCACCGAGGCCCCGCACTATCGGCGTTGGGTCCTCCAGCACGGCGGCGACCCGCTGGCCGGGCCCGGGCACCGCGCGTCGGGCAAAGGCAATCGATTGCATCGGGCACCGCTGGGCGTCGGCGACGGCAAGGGGGTGATGTTCGTCAGCCACACGGGCGAGATCTACCCGGCCGGCTTCCTCCCCTTGGGCTGCGGCCGCTTCCCCGACGACTCGGTGGTCGACACGTACCAGAACCACCCCACGTTCCGCTTGCTCCGCGATCCCGACCAGTTCAAGGGGATCTGCGGCGCCTGCGAGTACCGCCATGTCTGCGGCGGAAGCCGCGCCCGGGCCTACGCGGTGACGGGCGATCCTCTGGAGGCCGAACCCGACTGCGTCTACGTTCCAGGATCCGGACCCTAGGCGCCGGCCAGGCCGGCCGGCCCCTATTTCCCCACGCAAAACCTGCTGAAGATGCGGTCCAGCAGATCGTCGGTGTAGACCGCACCGACCACCTTGCCCAACTCGTCCAGCGCCACGCGGATCTCGGCAGCGACCAGTTCGTCGCCAGCGCCGGCGCGCGCGACGTGGCGCGCCCGGGCAAGGCACTCGGCCGCCAGCTCCAGCGACTGGTGGCAACGGGCGGCGGTCGAGGGCACGACCTCGCCGGGGCCTTCCGCCCCTTGCGCCTCGAGGATCGCGGCACGCAGCCGCGACCGCAGCGCGTCGAGCCCCTGGCCGGTCTGGCTGCTCGTCTCGATGGCCGGGACCGAGAGGGCAACCCGGCGCGGGGCGTCGCCTTTCGTGACGACCACGAAGCGGTTTCGGGCCGCGCAGGCCAACTGGGCGTGCTCCCAGGGGTTGAGGCCGCGCGATCCATCGACGCAGAACACGTGCACCGCGGCCTGCGCGATTTGCGACTGGGCCGCACGCTGGGCCGCGGCCGCGATCTCGGCGTCGCTCACCCCGGCGCCAGGTGGCGGCGCCGGCTCGATCCCGGCTAGATCCACCAGAACGCACCGCACCCCATCGAGATCGAGTTCGGCGGTCAGGTAGTCGCGGGTCGTGCCGGGATGTTCCGAGACGATCGCCTGGAATCGGCCCGCCAGCGCGTTGAACAGACTGCTCTTTCCCACGTTGGGCCAGCCGACCAGCGCGACGCGCACCCGCTGGGCGGTCTCGGTCCGCGACGCCATTTGCCTGGCGAGCCGCTCGGCGGTCGCGGCGGCTGCGGCAAGCTGCTGTTCGACTTCGCCGGGAGCGATGAAGGCGATGTCCTCGTCGGCGAAATCGAAGCCCGCCTCCAGGTGCGCCAGGAGGTCGAGCAAGGCATCGCGCAGTTGGGAAAGCGGCCCGGCCAGTCCACCGGCCAGTTGGGCCAGGGCCACCTCGAGGCCGCGTGGATCGGCGGCGTCGACCGCGCCGAGCACCGCCTCGGCTCGGGTCAGGTCGATCCGGCCCGACAGAAACGCCCGCAGCGTGAACTCGCCGGGTTGCGCCAAGCGCGCCCCCGATCGGCAAAGCGCCGACAAGAGCGCTTCGACCAGCGGCGGCGACCCGATCGTGTGGAACTCGGCGGCGGGCTGGCCGGTGTAGCTGCGCCGGCCAGGCCACAGGTACAGCTCGCACGGCAAGGGCGAGTGCATGCCGGGCAGGCGCACTGATCCGGTAACCACCGTGGGGGCGCGGATCGAGGCCCACGGGCGCGGCGGGCTGGAACACGGCTTCGACGCACGCAAGCACGTCGGGGCCGCTGGCGCGCACGATCCCGCGCGCCGCCCCGCCGGGCGGCGAGGCCATCGCGGCGATCGTGTCGTCGAGATTCGGCAGCATGGGCAAGACGCCCCGGGTAAGCCATCCCGCCGGGGCATAATGCCCATTCTACCGGCGAAGGCCGGCCCGCGCCAAAGGTCGCGCCGGCGGCCACCCGCCCTTGCGAAACGGCGCCCTATTGAACCAGGCGGGCCTTCGGGTTGGTGATGATGTTCTGGAAAATCTCGCGGAGCCGGTTCTCGTACTCCGCGGGATTCCCACTGCCGCGAGGACACTCGCCTTGTTGGTTGGCGGTGCCGCCCAGGCGGGCCGAGCGGTCCATGAACTCGTAATCCGTGCCCAACCCGATCCCCACGGGAAACACATACCACCGCCGAAGTTGCATGTCCATGGATTGCATCAAGGCGGCATTCTTCGAGTCCTTATACGATCCGCTCGTGTAGAAATCGGCGCTGGGGTGCAGGCTGATGAACGACGAAATGTCGGTGGTACTGGAGGATTTGAGATTGGGGATTCCGTCGGTCAACAGCACCACGACCTTGTTGGTGTGCAGCCGTCCGCTGCCGCCCTCGTTTTGGGGCCGGATGTGGTTCTTCGCCGTCAAGAGCCCGGTTTCCGTCGCGGTATTGGCGGCGTTGTCGGCGGCGGCCTGAAGCGTCGTGCACGCCTGCATGGCCTCGTCGTAGTCCGCGGTGAGGCTCTGGGCGATGGCCGCCCCGCTCACGCGGTCGTACGTGAGGATCGAGACCCAGTCCTTCTGGTTCGGGTCGGACACCCCTTGGTTGCGCTCCTTGATCACTTGGATGGCGGCGATGATCGCCCGCCGGGCCGCGTGGGTGGGCTGTTCCCGCGGCGGGAAGCGGAACGTGCCGCCGTCGGTGGCCTCGTCATGCCAGGGGCAATAAGGGCTCAAACGCGAAAGCTGCCCGTACTGCCCCGACACCGGCTTCGCGTCGCGGCCGAAATCCATCAAGAATTGCACGTAGGTGCGGTAGCCGAGCCGGTTCCGATAGCCCAGGGGCGTACTGCTGTCGGCACCGGGAAAAGCGGCGGTGTAGGGGTTGCCGAATCCGCTGATCCGGTTGCCCGACTGGCTGGGCGGAAGGGTCACGGGGTAGCTCGGCCGGGGCCGGCCTTTCGGACTGCTCGACGAAATCGACTGCGACCGCACGACGAAGTCGAGGTACTTCTCCCAGTAGGCGTAACTCGACGTATCGCTGCTGACCGGCGTCGGCTTGGCATTGGGCATCAGCACGGCAAGCTGGTTGTCGATCACCCACTTGTACGCCTTCTGCTTGCGCGTGGCCTCGGAGTCGCTGTCGAGGATCCGATACGTGGCGGCGATCGTCGGCTGCGCCAGCGGACCACCGTTCTTGGTCATCTCGGCGTAGGCGTACTGGTCTTGGGCGACACCCAGCGGCTGGCCGATGTATTCGAGCGTCCCTGGGAACGTGCCGAAACCGAAGTCGTCGTAAAGCTGCTGCATGAGTTCTTCGGCGATATCGGGGTAGCCCTGAGGGCCGAAGACTTCGTCGATTTCCGACGTCGCCCAGCATGGCTCGGTGTCGTTGTTCATCGAGCCCGACAGGTCGATCACGAAGGCGATATCGCGGGGATTCGTCATCGCGATGGCCGAGGCGCTGACCGAAAACCAGCGCTTGCCCAGGACTGGGCCGAAGAACAACGGCACGTTGCCATCGTGCTCGGCATCGCGCTGCACGGTGGCACGCACGGCATTGCCGGGAATCTCGGTCTGCGTGAAACTTCGGCTGGCGGTGTCCCACGTGCCGTATTGGACACTCACCGAACCGGGCGCAACCGGTTTACCACCGACCCAGTTGTAGCCCGCGAATTCGACGGCCGCTGCCGTGGCCACGTCCATCCCCGAGGCGAGTTGGGCGGCCGCGGCGACCGACGCCGCGTCGGCGGCGTTTTGCACTTGGGATCGCGTCAGGCAGACGTACCCCACATCCACCGCGAAGGCAATCATGCCGAGAAGCACCACCATCATGACGGCGACCAACACGAGCGTCGCCCCTCGGCGCAGGACGCTCGCACAGTAGACGGAGCGCGCACACATACGAGACCTCTCGAAAAGTGTCTTCTCCCCCGACCCCATCCTGTCGAGAGAGCCGGACTGAGGATGAGTTGGATCGCGGCTCGATCCTCGATGTGCTCCGCGACGCGCCAGATCGCCCGAGCGATCGCGCACTTTGGTACTCTAGAACAACCCTAGCTCATTCTCGGCGGGCTGCCAAATGCCGGGTCGGGAAAGACCCCACGATACCGTGCAAACCGCGCCAAGGGTCGACGAGCGTCCTCCGGCTGCGCATGATCGGAGGTGACAAACCCTCTCGCGCGGGGGCCGCCTCGCCCCGGCTCGTGCCTGCCCGACCCATGGTCTCCCTCCGAAAGCGCCCACCCATGTCGTGGAAAACTCCTGAATGGTGTTGCACGATTCTGGGAAATGCCGGGGCGCGGGCATCTTGCCCGCACCGATGCGGCCGAGACGGCCGCGCGCCAGGATCCCGCAAGTCCATTGAGTATCCCTCTTGAGCCCACTTTCCGCACATCCGGGTTGTGATATCTTGTGATTTCCGGCTTACGTGTCGGGGGTACCGGCGTCAGGGCATGGTCGCTGGGGGCCGAGTGCGGGTGCAGGGTCGACCGAAGCGCGCGTTCTGCTGGCCACCATGGTTCGCTGCAGTTGCATGACGCGGCAATGTCCAATCCCATGTGACGCGCTGGGGTGAAAACACTTACGAAACGGTCCTTCGCCATGATGCGGGCGATGGACCGCACCATGCAGCATGTCGAAGACCAGATCCGCGGGGTCGCCGGCGTGACCGACGTGTTCTCGACCGTCGGCTCGGTGAGCATCACCGGCGTGAACACGGGCTACGTGTACGTGCGCCTGGAAGATATCGAGAAGCGCCGCTTCTCGCTGGGCCGGACTTCGTGACGGCCTGGGCGCGATCGCGCTTTCATGCCGCCAAGCGAATCGCCCTCGTGCGCCTACCTTGCCTGCCGGTCCCTCACGAAATCGGCGAGATTGCGTTCCTCTTCGGCTTGCCACCGGCGGCGCTTGTCGAGAAAGTGGCGATACTGCGGAACGTGCTCTTCGTTCATCGCCTCGGTGTACTCGCCCACATAGGGCACCAGCAAGTCGATCCACACGATGAACCGATCGAGTTCCGGCTTCGATAGCCGGATGCCGTAGTGCTCCCCGCGCTGGAGCATCGCGATGAGCCGGCTTTGCGAGGCCCCCGCATGGTACGGCGGCAGCATCGGCGGCGCCGACTGAATGTCGATCCAATGGGCCACCCGGCGATCGGCCAGCGCCTTGTACGCGTCGCTCCACTTGCGCTGGGCCTCGGCATCGAGGGTCTGATCGCCCTTGAGGCTGAAGGCGGGCACCACGTCGCGACCCGACACGCTCGCCCCGGCGACTTGAGCCGGCGTACCGTCCCAGGCGCGGTCTTCGTAGTGGCAGCGCACGCAGTGCCGATCGAGGATCGGTTGGATCTCGCGGATGAAGCTGAATCCCCTCGCGGGCCCGTAAAACGGCGCAAGGTCCTGCGGCCCGGACCGCAGCGCACGACTCAGGCCGGTCACCGGCGGAGCCGTGTTCTTGTGCTCGTGGCACCCCACGCACGAGGCCGTCTCGCCCGGCTGAAGCGACACCCAACTGCGCATCGACTGGATCATCCGGTCCTCCTCGTCGAGGGCCTGAAGGTAGATGGGCGTGCGTGCCGGGACCGTGAAACAGGCCGACCCATCGGCATGGACCTCGGCCGTGCCCAGCACCTTCTTCACGTCCCACGCGCCCTGGATCGAGACCGGCGTGCTGGCTAAGGCCCCGCCGGCCGGCCCGTGGTTCTCGTTCGACCCGATTCCCGCGGCCCGAAACTCCAGCGCCACCACGCGCAAGCGCCGTACGCGTCCGAGCGGGACCCCTTCGAGCCCCGGTCCCCGGTAGATGTCGTGCAGGTACACCGTGGCCGTATTCTTGCGGTAGTCGACCAGACAAGGCCGTTCCGGCGGACGAGGCCGGGCCGCCAGCGGGACCGGCTGGTTGCACGAGATGCGGGGATCGCAAGCCAACAGCTCCCGCTGCCCGTCGATCGCCATCCAGTAAATCCCGAAATGCGGCGCCTCTTCCGCCTTGAACCCGACGAGAAAATGCTCCTCGTCGAGCGGATATGGGTATTGGAACTGGTCGCCCGACTGGCCGTACGCATCGATGCGCTCGGCCGGGGTTTCGCGCACCGGGGCGATCAACTGGGCCCCCTGGTTCTCTTCGCGCCCGCGGCTCGGATCGAGGATGCCCAACCATCCCTTCTGGATCGAATGGTGGCCGGTGAAGATGCACACGATCTTGCCCGTGCCGGGAATCGCCCGCGCGTGAAGCACGGTCGTCGGAAACCACGAGTTGTTCCCGTACACCGCCGACTGGCCCGTGCCGTCGGGGTTCATCTGGAAAAGCCCCTGGGGATAGATCTGGCCGCGGTCGTTGTAGTCCCAGCGGGTGTAGATCACGCGGCCGTCGGGCGTCACCGTGGGATAGTTCGTGTGGACCTGATCGAACCCCAGTTGCCGCAAGTACCGCCCCTTGCCGTCGCACGTGTACAGGTTGCTCACCTCGGTCCACCAGCAATCGACCGTCTGCACGCAACGGGTCGAATTGAACACCAGATCGCCGTTGGGCAAATAGGCCGGTTCGTAGTCGGCAAACCCCAGACCCGAGGTGATCTGCCGGATCGTGCCGTCGCCCAACGTCATCTCGTAAAGGTGATAGTCGTCCCCATCGAGCGACTTCTTCCAGGCAAAGACGATCCGGCGGCCGTCGTACGACACGTCGGGATCGCGGATCACGCCGTGGCGGTCTTCCAGGAGCGTGCGCACCCGGACCTCGTCCCCCTCGACTTCCAGCAAACACAAGGCCGCGCCAGGCACGAAGTGGCGCTCGTTCTGGGCGTCGGACTGGCCCTCGGTGTAGGCATAGTGCGACCCCCCCAGATCGTAATGCTTGGTGAACACCACGCGGCAAAGCTGGCCAAGGTACGGCTCCAGACGCGATTGGCGGCGCTGGTGCGCGGCCGCAAGGTAAAAATCGGCCCAGCGGGGATCGTCCGCCGGCACGGCGCCGCGCCGCAGCTCGTCGTAACGCGCTCGAAGAAGGCCGCCCGCCGGACCCAACGCGCCGATCGCCTCGGCGATGCCCTCGATCCGCAGCCGGCCCCCGGCATCGAGACGGTCCTGGGCAATCCAGTCGGCCACCACCGCCAGGGCCAACCGGTCCCGAGGAAACTCGGCCATCGCGCGGTCGACGGCCTGCTGGGGGCCAACGCCCATCGAGACGATGAGCCGGGCGCGCCACGGGGCCACCCTCGCCGGCTCGACACCAGCGGTCCCATCGGCAGCCACCGCTGCCCACGCGAACCAACCCGCGGCGAAAACTCGCAACGCACGTGCCATCGACGCCTCCGCAAGGAACCGTTGACCGGCGGGCGACTGGCTCGTGGTTCGGCGCCTTGCGGGCGAAAAGAACGTGCCGGTCCCCTAACGCCCGAAGCGCCCCCGGAACCCGCCGGGAAGCGTCCCATGCCGAAGCGGTCCATTATCAAAACCGCCCGAGCACGTGTCAAACGCGGCCGCCGGACGCGAGCGAACGGGTCGGACCGCAACCCACCAAGCTGGGTGAACGGTTCGCGGAAACCCGCGGCCACCCCTACCACAGCCCCAGCGACCAGAGCAGCAGGCTGACGATCACCAGCACGACGACCAGCGTGACCAACGCGGCCTTGGCCGACATTGCTGCGGGACGCTCGGCTTGGTCGGGGAACTCGCGACGAACAAATTCGTCGTAATCGAACTCATCGCCGGGCGCGTAGCCGCCCGAGAAATCGGCTTCCCAGCGATCCTCCTCGCCCCAGCCCGATTCGTCGCTGGCCCCGCACTGCCGGCAGAACCTCGCCCCGGCGGGCACGTCGGCCCCGCAGTGCGGGCAAGGGAAGAAGTCGTCGGTCGGGCGTCGCTTCGCGGCCATGACAGGCACCTTGGCGGGAGCCGGCTCGTATCCTATGCTATCGACAAGACCCCCCCGAGTCATCCCCCGCCCTGGTGAACACCCGCCCGGCAAGCCATCGCATGAGTCATCCCGAGTCGTCGCCGCCGACACCTCCCCCTTCCCCCTCGGCCCCGGACGAGCAACCCCCGGCCCCTCGGCTCGGGTCGCTGATTCTCGGATTGGCGATCATTGCGGTCGTCCTCGTTTCGGTCGGGGCGTTGGCCATCCAAACGTTCCTGGTCCCCGAACGCCGCTGGGAGGAGCTGGCCGAGAACCACGCCGCGCGGCACTTTGCCGTAGGCCGGCGCCTGCCCGCGCTCGAACTGGAACCCCTCGTCGGCGCGGACCGCCCCGTGACGCTGGTCGACCTGGCCGGGCAGGTGGCGCTGGTGAACTTCTGGGGCACGTGGTGCCCACCGTGCCGCGAGGAACTGCCCGAATTGGCCGGCCTCTGCGCCCGGCTGGCCGGTCACCCTCGGTTCCGGTTCCTGCCGGTCTCGTGCCTGGGCCGAGGCAACGAGGAAAAGCACCTCGACGACCTGCGCGAAGACACGGCAGCCTTTCTCGCCGCCAGAAAGCTGACGCTCGCGACCTACGCCGATCCCCGAGGCGTCACCCGCGCGGCCCTCAAGCAGCTTGGCGCATGGAGCGTCTACCCTACCACGGTCCTCTTGGACGGCCAAGGTGTGGTCCGCGCCCTCTGGACCGGCTACGGCCCAGGCGTGGTCGAGGACATGGAAAAACGTATCCTGCAACTGCTCGCCGAGCACGGCCCGGCCACCTGACCCGCTTGCAGGTCTCGACCAATCTGATACACTTCAACGCGGCGATGCCTCGGATGGGTGGCCGAGTGGTCTAAGGCGGCAGTCTTGAAAACTGCTGTGGGCGAAAGTCCACCGGGGGTTCGAATCCCCCCCCATCCGCTAAATGTCTGTACAGTAGCAGTAGCATTGGCGACCGTGGACATGGAAA
Organism: Blastopirellula marina; assembly: GCA_020721945.1. GTDB lineage: Bacteria > Planctomycetota > Planctomycetia > Pirellulales > Thermoguttaceae > JANLFZ01. The sequence goes on along the minus strand of DYLT01000084.1, from coordinate 315 downwards.
GCGCACCGCACGAGGCGTCGCGTTCATGCCGGTTCGCGTGGGTGCAGAGCACCCACCCTACTGATACTTTGTCTACTGATACTGCTTCCTCGCGGTATAATCCTCTATACCCGTGAACGGATACGTCTCTTGTGCATCCGTGGTGTTTGCAATATGAACCGTTCCTTGATCACGGCGTTCTTGCTGGCGGCATTGGGGGGCTTTGGGTTCGCTGGGATGGAGGCAGTCGCGGGCGAAGGGCCTCGGTCGAGCATGGCCCGCCCGGCTATCCGCGGCATCTTCTACAACGAGGACGACAGCCACCGGTTCGTGCTC
>DYLT01000467.1 GCA_020721945.1 Blastopirellula marina | reverse complement strand
AACGCCGCGAACATCCTCCTGGTGGCGGCGATCGCGATTGCGGGCATGTCGGTGGCGTTCCCCGTGGGCATCGGGCTGGCCTTGGTGCTGGGCGTGGTGGTCAATTACTGGGCCGCGCCCAAGGGCGAGCCGGTCGCCTTGTTCCTCGGGGTGGCCTTCATCGTGGCCGCAATCGTGCTCGACGCGCTGGCCTACCGCTCGCTGCCGGGCCAAACCCAAGGAGGCGGCGTCAAGGGCCTCGTGCTGGCCGTACTGTGCGGGATCCTGATGGGCTATTTCTACCGCTTCGTGGCCGCGTCGATGTCGAGCAGCTTCGTCAACATGGAAGCCGGAAAACTCACCCCCTACACCGCCATGGTGCTCTTCTCGCTCGGCATGTTGGCCAGCAATTTCGTCTTCAACACGGCGATCATGGTCAAGCCGTTCGTAGGCGAGCCCGTGCCGCTTGCCGATTACTTCCAAGGCACGGCGCAAGACCACCTCTGGGGCATCGTCGGCGGGATGATCTGGGCCGTGGGCATGACCTTCAGCATCATCGCGTTCGGCGTCGCCGGATCGGCAATTTCTTACGGCCTGGGACAAGGCGCGACGATGGTCGCCGCGTTCTGGGGCGTGTTCATCTGGCGCGAGTTCCGCGAGGCCCCGCCGGCCACCCAACCCCTGATCGGGCTGATGTTCGTCGGATACCTCGTCGGACTGGCATTGATTATCTGGTCGGGAGCGTAAGGGCGAGCCGCGCCATCGCCGCGCGGCCCCGGGCGATGGGCCGTGCATGGGCAAGGAATATCCCTTTCCACGGAAACGGACGCGTATGACCCCTCCTCGCATCGTCGTGGTTGGCAGTTCGAACACCGACATGGTGGTCAAAAGCCCGCGGATTCCTCGCGTGGGCGAGACGGTCATTGGCGGGCAGTTCGTCATGGCCGCTGGCGGCAAGGGGGCCAATCAGGCCGTGGCGGCCGCCCGGCTCGGCGCCCAAGTGACCTTCGTGGCCAGGGTGGGCCAAGACGTGTTCGGCGATCAGGCCATCGCCGGGTACGCCCGCGAGGGAATCGACACCCGCTACATCCTTCGCGACCCCGAGCACGCCACGGGCGTGGCGTTGATCCTCGTCGACGACCAGGGCGAAAACCTGATCTCGGTCGCCTCCGGCGCGAACCAGCACCTGGCGCCGGAGGACGTCGATCGGGCAGCCGAGCGGATTCGCCAGGCCGACCTCGTGCTGGTCCAGCTCGAGACGCCGGTGGAGACGATCCTGCACACGGCCCGGCTGGCGGCCGGGGCGGGGGTGCGCGTGATTCTCGACCCGGCCCCCGCGCCGGCCGCCAAGCTCCCCGACGCATTGCTCCAGCTCGTCGCCTGCGTGAAGCCCAACGAGACCGAGGCCGAGCGTCTGACCGGCATCGCCGTGACCGACGAGGCATCCGCACGGCAGGCGGCCCAGCGACTGCTCGAGTGCGGCGCGCAAAGCACAATTGTCACCTTGGGGGCCAAGGGGGCGGTGTGGAGGGGTGAAGGGAAGGCGGGGTTCGTGCCCGCCTTCCGCGTCGACGCGCGCGATAGCACCGCGGCCGGCGATGCCTTCAGCGGGGGACTGGCCTGTGCCTTGGCCCGCGGCCTGCCCTTGGACGAAGCCGTGCGCTATGCAAGTCTCGTCGGGGCCCTCTCGGTCACGCGCCTGGGGGCCCAGCCGTCGTTGCCCACGCGCGAAGAAGTCGAGCGGTTCGCGGCGTCGGCCGGGCCGTGATGTCCACCTCGCGACAGGCCGCGCGGGAACGTACCCCCATCCCATGAGGCCCGCATGAACACCTTTCTGCTCGCGCAAGCGAACGACGTGGGCGGCATGCTCAAGGACGCGGCCGGGGCCGCGCCGCCAGGTTGGCTCGATATCGTGCTGGTCTGGGGCGCCGTGTTGGCGGGGATGGTCGTCACCGCCGTGGTCGTGCGGCGCATCCTCCGCTCGCGTGCGAAGCGTCTGCCCAGGTACGAGCCGACCCTCCAGATCGACGTCATGTCGTTGCCGGCCGTCGGCCCGCCCCCAAGCGGACCGGCCCTGTATTACTACAACGTCCCCGTGCGCCTGGCCGCGATCGTGCTGGCCCCCGCGGGCCGGGTCCGCGAACTGCCGCCGATCAACGAGCTCAGCGAGGCCTTCGACGCGATCGTGCCCGGCCTGACCGCCATCATCGCCTCGCACCGTCCGGTCTATCGGCGCTGGCCAGCCCAGGTCAGCGTGCGCGGGTTCGCCCACATGTTCTTCAGCAACGTGCGTCTGCCGGGTCAAGGCGGCAAGGGCACGCCCTGGTGCTCGGCGGCCGGGGTCTTCAAGCTCGAAGGAAAACCGCTCTTGGCGGGTCTCTTGATGCGGGCCGAGACCACGACCAGCCTCGGCCAGCACATCGTCGAGGAAGAAGCCCAGTGGCTCGACATCCTTCGAATCAAGATGTAGGCGCCGGCACCGACCAGGCGAGACTCCGCCGCGATGCCCTGGCCATCTGGCAGGCCGGCGTCGAGGCGGTCCGTTCCGACCGGCTGGTGCGCCAAGCGCTGCGGGTCGAAGGCCACTGG
>DYLT01000466.1 GCA_020721945.1 Blastopirellula marina | reverse complement strand
AGGTGGCTTGGGCGCGGGCCGACGACCTCGACGAGCCGGAAGGCGATCCGGTCGTCGGCCGCGTCGACCGCGTAGACCAGTTGCGTGTCGCAGCCGCCGAAGCCGATCACGAACCGGTCGCCCCGCCGTGCCACCCGGCTCGCCTCGCGCATCGCCCCGCCGACGCGGGCCGAGGCGAACCGGATCTTCTGGTCGCGTACGCAGTAGTCCCGCCCCGTCTTCTTGTCGACGATCGACCGCCAGGCCGCGTCGGCCCCAAGGACCATGCGCACGCGAGGGTTCTCGAAGACGATCTCGGCATCGACCCCTGCGGCACGGCTTGCTTCGGCGGCAGCGGCGAGGGCGAGGATGGGCAGCATGATGCATCGCATGGTTGCCTCCCGTGGGGGGACTGGATGAGCTTCCCGGATGAACCAAGCCGTGCCGCCACGGCGCACAGGGGCTGGGCACGACGACTCACCCCGGGGATAGCCCCGACTCGGCCGCCTTGCTTTGCCGGCGCCGCGCCGCGCGTCCGACCTTCTTGGCCGCACCGACAAGCCCACCGACCAATCCGCCGATCATTCCGCCGACGATACCCACGCGCACGGGCCCGGGAAGGCTATCCCACACGCCAGCCAGCCCGCGGTCGATCCGGAAGCTGTTGACGATCGACGTGAACTGGGGCTCGTACTGGCCGAACTGCGAGGGCGGAGCCGAGCAGGTGATGACGTAGGTGCGGCCAGCGCCCGGCACGACCACTTGCCATTGGCGAAGCGGCTCTGGAATGCCCGGCAGGGTCAGATCGTAATGTGCCGAAATCGCGTCGCGGTCGCCCACCCGCATGCGTTCGGCTCGGGCATGGGCGAGGTTCATGCCGGCCGAAGTGAATTGCTGGCGAAGCGCGGCGACGTACGCTTCGACGGCCTTGTCGTCGATCGAAGGACTGCCGGGGGTGACGACCACGTTGACGTTCTCCATGAACTCGTCCTGCTTGGGATCGTGGATCAAGGCTGCGAAACGCGGGCTTCCGGACAGGTTCGCCTGGCCGACCAATTCCTCCGCAACGCCGCGCACCTGGTCCTGTTGCTGTTTCGAAGCAACGATCCAGCCCGCCGGGTACTGAAGCGTAAAGCCCTCGGGGCCCTTGAACTCGGCCGCCGGGCAGCTTGGTGCCCTGGCGAGGGCTGCGATCGAGACGAGCAAAACGATGCGGCGGCACATGGAAGTTCTCCTGCCGGTAAGACGCACGCAACGCGCGAGGAATACCCGGGCGCGAGGGCACCTCTACCATAACCCCTAACCCCCGGCGGTCAAGCCCGGGAAGACCTGACCGAGCCCCCGACCTGGTGTGGTCGAGATGCTTGGGCGAGTCGTGCGATTTGGAGGTGCCGGTCGCGTGCCACTACCATGCAAGAGCCTGTCGACCATAGAATCAACCTTTTGGCGACCCTTGGCACCAAGACTTGTCCAGAGGGGAGTCTTCGATGCGGCGCTACATCCTCGTCCTGCTTTTTGCTTTCGTGATCGCGGCATCGATGGTCCGGACCCTTGCGGCCGAGCGATCCACGCCGGGCGATCTCTGGAAGGCCGAAGGGACCCAAGGTGTCGTGGCGGCCGGAGGAGGCGAGGCCGCCGACGCGGCCCTGGAGATGCTCAAGACCGGGGGCAACGCGGTCGACGCGGCCGTGGCCGCGATGCTCGTGCTGTCGGTGACCGATCCGGCCAACTTCTGCTTCGGCGGCGAAGTGCCGGTGCTCGTCTTCGACGCGCGGCGAAACGTCGTCGAGGTGGTCTGCGGCCAAGGCGTGGCTCCGCGCCTGGCAACGGTCGAGTACTTCCAGCGTGAGAAGCAGGGCAAGATCCCCGGCGGCGGAGATCCCACCACGGTCGCGGCCCCCGGGGCCCCGGACGCGCTGATCACACCTCTGGACCGTTAGGGCACCAAGACCCTTGAAAGGGGGACAGGCTCGCTTATTTGGGTTGCCGCTCGTGGATGGCACCCTGCTGGCGGCCTTACCCAAGCTAAGGCAAGCTTCGTGGCGGAAGGCGCAGACCGGCAGCGGAATGGTCCAGTGGCGATTGCCTACGCACGTTGAGGTCGACCGCTACGTGCCGAGGCGGAGGGACGTGACTCCCAACGGTGGCGGCGTGTGTGTGAAGTGTTCGGCCCACACCAGCCGTGGCAAGTCCCAAGGCGGCTCGACCGGTCCCAGCAGCGACGGCGTGCTACGGATCGCCACCAACTTGCTCGACGTCCTGGCGGAAATCATGGCCTGGATCTACTCTCGAAGATGGACCATTGAAATATTCTTCAGGTTCTTCAAGCACACGCTCGGATGCCGGCACCTGCTGAGTCCCAACAAGAACGGGATCGAGATTCAAATCTATGGGGCCCTCATCGCCTGGTTGCTGATTGCCTTGTGGACCGGCCGAAAACCGACGCTCCGCACCTAGGAGATGGTCTCCTTCTCCTTCTGCGGCTTGGCCAGTGAGGAAGAACTCCTGAGCCCCATTGCCAAGTTGAAACGGCAGGACGCCGCGAATTCGTTTCTGTTGCGGAAAGTCGTGAGCGTTGATTTTGCTGGAGGAAGAATTG
>DYLT01000465.1 GCA_020721945.1 Blastopirellula marina | reverse complement strand
TGGTGTTCGCCGTTCTCCTTTCGGCCTTGATGTTCTTCGCCCCCTGGTACCTCATTCGCCGCCTGGCGGAGCGGCGGCGGCTGAAGATCGAAGACCAACTCGCCGACGCGATGGTCACGCTGGCCAACGCGGTGCGGGCGGGGCTGTCGCTGGCCCAGTCGATGGAGATCCTCGCGGCCCAGTGCCCCAAACCGATCAACGCCGAGTTCCACCAGATCGTCGCCGAGTACAAACTCGGCAAGCCTCTGGATCGGACCCTGACCGAGGCCAAACGCAGGCTTCGAAGCGAGAATTTCGCCCTGTTCGCCGCGGCCCTCCTGGCCAGCCACGAGAGCGGCGGCCGGCTCAATGAGACGGTCGAGCGGATCGCCCAGTCGGTGCTCGAGATGCAGCGGCTGGAGCGGAAAATCCAGTCCGAAACCGCCCAGGCCCGCAAGTCGGCCGTCTACATGGCCCTGGCTCCGGCGTTCATCCTCACCGCGTACTACTTCGTCGATCCCGATAACACGAAACTCCTGTTCCAGACCGTCTTCGGCCAGTGCCTCTTGGCCCTGGCGGTCGTGTTCAACGTGGCCGCGTACCTCTGGGCGCGGGCGATCCTCAATCCCGACATCTGAGGCGCCTGGCATCCAAGCATTGGGACAATCCCCGTGTGCGGAACACGGTACGAAATCGGCAACGTGCGATCGCATTCTCGCCATGTTCCCACCCCGCTTTCTGTATTTCGATCTCGGCAACGTGCTGTTGGAGTTCAGCGTCGAAGTAATGTGCCGGCAGATGGCCGAGGTCGCCGGAATCGAACCGCGCCAAGTCCACGAGGTGCTCTTCTCCGGTGGCCTCCAGGCCGACTACGAGTTGGGACGCATCACCAGCCGCGAATTCTACGAGCGATTCTGCGCGGCCACCGGCGCCGCGCCGGACGCCGAGGCCCTGCGCGCCGCCGCCTGCGATATCTTCACGCTGAACGTCGGCCTCGTGCCGGTCGTCGCGGGGCTTTCCGGGGCTGGGTATCGGCTCGGTATCCTGTCGAACACATGCGAAGCCCACTGGGAGCATTGCCGCCAGCGGTTTTGCCTGCTCGACGAGCTGTTTGGCGTCCACGTCCTGAGCTACCGCGTCGGGGCCATGAAGCCCGATGGGGCCATCTTTCGGGCCGCCGCCCTAGCGGCCGGCGTCGAGCCGCACGCCATCTTCTTCGTCGACGATATCGCCCGGCACGTGGCCGGCGCCTGCGCCGTGGGGTTCGATGCCGTGCGTTACACCGGAACCGCCGACCTGGTCGCCGAACTCCGCCACCGCGGCATGCAGTTCAATTACTGAGGATTTCGAGGACCGTGACTTGGGCGTCGGGCGTGAAGGGGACGGGTACGCTTTTGGGCCCGAAGACGGGCCGAAGACGGCCCGAAGAACGGGCCACTTCTACGCTTGGGTGCGCACGGTCGGGTATCATGGGCCACGCCTCGTGCCTACCGGTCTTTCCGGCGCGCGGGGTCGGGCATATGATTTGTCCGGATCGCTACACGAACAAGGGAACCCTGTCATGCAACCCTCCGAGAACCGCCATGGGCTTCGTGTGGAAGTGGAAGCCAAGCAGTGCCGCCTGCCGGCCGAGACCCTCGAGAAGATGGACCGCTGTCTGGAGCCGCTCCGTCGCATGACGCGGCAGTTTCCCGTGGCCGACCTGTTCGTCTCGGTGTTTCACCACGTGCGGGGCGGTGACTTCCACGTGAAGACGAGTCTTGTGCTGATGAACACCACGCTGTTCACGGCCGATCACGATGTGCACGTCTACCCCGCCTTCGAACGGTGCGCGACCAAGCTCGTGCGCAAGGTTGAGTCGTATGTCAGCGACCTGGCGCACACGCCCGAAACACGCAAGCGGCTCAAGGGAACGCGCCAGGAAATCTTTCCGGCAGTCCCCCCCGACAGCGACGGCCTGGCGAAGGCCGTGCAATCGGGCGACTACGCGGCCTTTCGCGACGCGGCGATGGATTACGAGGGCCCGATCCGGGACCGGGTGGCACGTTGGATCGAGCGGTATCCCAGCATCCGCCTACAGCTCGGCCGGACCCTGTCGCTCGACGACGTTGTGGAAGAGGTGTTTCTCAACGCCTTCGAGCGGTTCGACCAGCGCCCGCAGGCGGTCCGCTTTGGCGAGTGGCTCGAAGGGTTGATCGATCCGGCGATTCACGCCCTGCGATCGGACCCCGACGGCGAAAAGGAGAACATCGAGTTCGCCCGCACGCTCCGCAGCACGACGACCAAGCCTTGACGCCTAGCGCACGAAGGGCGAGGCCGCCTCAGGCGAGTCCTCCCAGACTTCGCAATGCCACCGGCTCGCGCGTGGCGAACGGTTCTCCATAACGGGTGCCGATCGACCATCCCCAGTAAGCCGCCTGATCGCGCAGCCGGTCGAGGAACGTGGGCGGCCCGTCGGGGCGGCCCTCGATCAACTGGCTGCGATAGCACGTCAGGGCCGCCAGCTTCGTTTCCCAGAAGTCGCTGATGTCGACGACGAACGCCGGCTGCCCCACCAGGCGCAGGTGGACGCAGTAATAGTAGTAGATCCGTTCGGGATA
>DYLT01000083.1 GCA_020721945.1 Blastopirellula marina | reverse complement strand
GGTGACCCCGTGGCCTCGGGCGGGGGGGCGCACGACGGCGCGGCCGCGATCGCCGCCTCGAGCCGCGCGGCAGCGCGGTCGGCTTCGTGGAGGAGATGCTCGAGCACGCGAATCTTGCTGTCCAACTGGGCAGCCAGTTGCCGCGCCATGTCGTGCATTTCCACTTCCCAGTTGACCATCGGGGTGGGCGCACCCAGCGTGGGGCCGGAAGGCGAACAGGCCGTTCGCTCAGGTGGGGCCAGCGAGGGTCGCGCGCTGGTGGTCCGGGCGTAATAGCGCTGCGTTCGCAGCAAAACGAGCGCGATCGTCAGGACCAACGCCCCCAGGAACCCGAGCGTTGGCAGGCCTGGCAGTTCGGCGAACGGCGACATCCTGGCGGTATTCCTTCCGCAGAAACTTCGCCCGCGAAACCCCCTCTCCCATTTCGGACCGCGATCCGGCGAAGGCTACCGGGGCACCGGGGCGATCGCGGTGCCGGCGCGGCGGGCCGCCCGGACATCGTCCGCCGCGGCGGGCCCCTGGGGCGAGACCCGCTCGGCCTTCGAGCGCGGCGCGCGGGTCACGCCGGCAAGGTAATTGTCGATGGTGGCCGCCTCCTGGAGTTCGTGGAAGTGGTTGGCCATGGCCAGCCGGAGCTTCTTCTGGCGGATGTCTTCGTAGATAAGGTCGCGGACCTTGGCGAAATCAACCGGCTGGGGGTTGGTTCGGCCCAAGCACAAGAGCACCACGTACTTGTCGGCGCCGACCTGGATGATGCCCGACAACTCGCCTGGCTTCAGGGTGAACGCCTCTTTTTCCAGTACCGGCTGGCCGCCATGCATCTGGATCGGCGGGACCTCGCCCTTCATGATCCGGTTGTTCGCCTCGCACGAGTACTGCTCGGCTAGCCGACCGAAGTACTCTTCGGTGGGGTTATCGCGGGCCTTGGCCCAGACCTCCTGCGCACGCCGCAGATTGTCGAGGATGATCGCCCGGCATCGGACCCGCGGCCCGTAGTTCGCTTCGTAGCCCTTTTTGAGGTCCTCGTCGGTCACCTGGACCGTGTGCTCGACCAGCTTCTTGAGGGCCAGCGAGGGCCACACCACGTCGCGCCGGTAGACCTCGACCGTGACCCCCTGCTGTTCGGTCACGAGCTTCAGCCAGTTGGCCACGTCGGGGCCGCCGTCCTCCCTGGGTTTGAGCATGGTGGCGGCCATCCGGGCGATTTCCTGGTCGATTTCGGCCTCGGTGACCGTCACGTTCTTCTTGCGGCAGGCCTGTTCGAGCAGCCGGCGGTTGATCGTCCCGTCGAGAACCTCCTCGCCGTACCGTTCGATGCATCGTTCGGCCAGTTCGCGGATCGTCACCTGATTGCCGTTGATCAGCGCGGCCACGCCCGGCATCTGCCGGCTCAACTCGGGATCGTTGAGCACGTTTTGCACCTTGGCCGCTTCGCGGAGGCCCTGGAAGGTCTCGCTGGCCACCGCGCGCAGCTTGCGGTCTTCGACCAGTCTTTCCAACTGCGGCTTGACTTTCTCGAAGGGAATGTTCTGGGCGGGAATGAGTTCCTCGCGCTGGAGGATCACAAACTGCCCGGCCACGGGAATCACCTCCGAGACCTCGCCATCCTTCAGCGAGAAAGCCACCTGCTCGATCTTCTGGTCGCCGACATGTCTGCGGATCGGCTGGATGATGCCCTTGAGGCTCGCGCTGGTGGGATCCTCGGAGTACGTCTTGGCCAGATTGCCGAACTCGGCGGGGTTGGCCACCGCGTGCGCCCGCACCTGTTGGGCCTTCTGGAGGTCCGAACAGGCGATCAGCCGGGCCTTGCCGGCCGGACCGTAGAGCGATTCGAACTCGGCCACCAACTCCGCCTGGGTGGTCTGAAGGCGCGATCCGGCCAGCTTCTTCAGGGCCAGCATGGGCCAGATGATGTCGCTGGCGTACTGGGCGGGCTTGATGCCCCGCTCCTGCTTGAGCATCTTCAGCCACTGATCGACCGGCAACCCGAACCGTTTGGCCATGCGCTCGATCTCGGCGTTGACCTCCTCCGTGGTCACCGAGATGCCGTGCTTCTGGCACTCGAGCATGATCAGGTACTTGTGCTGAAGCGCTTCGAGCACCTGCTGGCCGTAGTGGCGCAGGCACTCCTTGGCGAGTTCCTCGCGGGTAATGTCTTCTCCATTGACCGTCGCGACGATCTTCAGCGGCGCCGCGCCGGTTGGCGCCGTGGGTTGGGGCGCCGCGGCCTGGGGCGCGGCGACCGGGGTCGAAGGCTCAGGGACCGCAACCGCCGGCACGTCACCGGGTTCGGCACTGGCGGGCTCGGCGCCCCAGTAATAGCGGATCGTGCCGCAGGCGGCCAGCACGGCCAAACCCGCGAAAACCAACGCCACGCGGCGTCTCCTTCCATGGGCCGGCGTGGCGGGGTGTTTTCGATCGCTCCGGGTCATCGCGGTTCCTCCTTAAACCGGGTGTCGGGAGCACAGGGGCGCGCGGCATCCAAGACCGGGCGCGCCACGGGGCCGGCAATATACGCCGAGGCCGCGGGCCGGGTCAAGGCCGGTTGGCCATCGCCAGTTGGCCGGTTGGCCGTCCCCCGGAGTCACTTGAATTGGGTGACTCCGGGCAGGGCGCAGGGGTACTGGCCGTTGGGGCCAGGCCGGACCGGCGGCTCGGCGTCCCAGGCATAGCGGCTGGGCGCCAGGCGAAGTTCCGACGCCATCGCTTGCTCCCAGGTCCGTTGCTGCCCCGTGTAGCAGACCATCTGGGCGAGGATCCCCAGCATCGTGCTGGTAAACATATAGTCCGAGTTGTTGATCGGCTTGCCCGCGCGGATCGAGTCGAACAGTTCCTTGTGCTCGACGTCGTACATGCTCATCTTGGGGCCCTTGTACTCCCAGGCGTTGGGGCCTTCGATGCGGGGCCGGCTGGGCAAAATCGCCCGGCCCTTGGTCCCGATGATCACGTCCGAAGTCTCGTTGTAGCAATGGATCTGGTCGCGGCAGAAGCCGAACACGCGCACGCCGTCGGCATACTCGAAGACCACGGCGTGGTGGTCGAACTGGTCGCCGTACTTGGGCTCGACGCAGACCTGCCGGCCGCCGAGGCCCCAGGCCTTCGCGGGCGGCTTGTCGCCCAGGGCCCACGAGGCCTTGTCAAGGCTGTGGATAAGCTGCTGTCCGGTCTGATCGCCGGAAAGCCAGTTGAAGTGGTACCAGTTCTGAAGCTGGTATTCCATCTCGGACCAGCCCGGCTTGCGCTCGCGCAGTCCGTAGGGCGAGGTGATATACGTCTCTTGAATCGCGAGGATCTCGCCGATGGCACCGTCGCGCACGCGTTTCATGGCCTCGCGGACCCCGGGGTCGTAACGCCAGCACAAGCCCGAGACCAAGGCCAGGCCCTTCTTCTTGGCCTCTTCGCCGGCGGCGATGGCCATTTTGAGCCCTGGGACATCGACCCCGTGCGGTTTCTCGCAGAAGACGTGTTTGCCGGCGTCGATCGCGGCCTTCAAATGCATCGGATGAAAGTGCGAGGCGGCGGCGATCAGCACGACCTCGACACCGCTTTGGATGACCTTCTGGTAGGCGTCGAAGCCCACGAACACGCGGTCGTCGGGCACGTCGACTTGCTGCGGCCGGAGCTTCTTGAGCCGGTCGCGCGCGCCCTTAGCGTAGTTTTCGAACACATCGGCCATGGCGACCAGACGGATCTCGTCGCCCGCGTTCATGGCATTGACCGCGGCCCCGCTGCCGCGCCCGCCGCAGCCGATCAGGCCGATCTTGATCGCCCCGCTGCCCGCGGCGTGGGCCCCGCGCGGGATGCTCAAGCCCGCGGCCAGCGTCCCCGCCGCCGCCGTTTTGAGGAACTGCCGCCGAGACGTGTGGTGTCTAGGACCCGGGTGCTGGTGGTTCGACATAATGGGCTCCTCGTGCTCAGCAACGGACGGTCCGCCTCGCGGGGCGAACGACACCGCGCAAGGGGACCACGGGGGCCAGTGTGTCAACGGGCGGACGCCGCGTCAAGCAGGCTGGTCGTCTGACCGGTTTGACATTGACCCCCGGCCGGGATTCACTAAAATCTTGGGATTCTTCAAGTTAATGGCACCGTGGCCTCCGGGTTCGGAGGTGAACCTGCGGATCGGAAGATGGCCAAGGCAAACGACGACGCGACTGGGGGAAGCGGGCGCATGCTCGAAGCCTCCCGTCGCGATAAGCTGAAGCGGCTTCAGGAACTTGGAATCGATCCCTGGGGCGGCCGGTTCGATGGCTATGCCTCGATCGCCCAAATCCTCGCCCGGCAAGACGAGATCGTCGTCGAGCCCAAGGGCGATGGCGCGGCAGGGCAACCGCCGGAACTGCACGGTCCCCAGGTCCGGGCGGCCGGCCGGATTGTGCTGCGCCGGATTCAGGGCAAGAAGATGCAGTTCTTGCACCTTCAAGATTGGACAGGTCGCCTCCAGGTCCTCCTTTCGAAATCGCTCGTCGGCGACGAGAACTGGGCGGTCGTGGAATGCCTTGATTTGGGGGATATCGTCGGCGTCGACGGCGAGTTCAAACGCACCAAGACCGGCGAACCGACGATTTTTGCCGAACGGGTTCACTTTCTCACGAAGTCGATCGAGACGCCGCCGGCCAAGCATGAAGGCTTGAGCGACCCCGAGCTGCGCCAGCGCATGCGCTATCTGGACCTTATCCACACCGATGGGGTGCTCGATCGGTTCCTCAAGCGCACGAAGATCGTGCATTCGATCCGCAGCACGCTGGCGGCCGAGGGATTTGTCGAGGTCGAGGGGCCGACCCTCCACGCGATTGCCGGTGGCGCGGCCGCACGCCCGTTCGTCACCCATCACAACGCCTTGGACATCGACCTCTACCTGCGGATCGCCTTGGAGCTGCACCTCAAGCGGCTGTTGGTCGGCGGCATGGAGCGGGTCTACGAACTGGGCCGGGTGTACCGCAACGAGGGCATCAGCCCGCGGCACAACCCCGAGTTCACGATGCTCGAGGTCTATCAGGCGTACGGCGACTACCGGGCGATGATGGATCTGACCGAACGGTTGATCGTGGAGGCGATCCGGGCGTCGGGCCAGCCGCGGGTTCTGCATTGGGGCGGAGTACCACTCGACTTCACCCCGCCGTTTGCGCGCAAGACCTACCACGAGTTGTTCGTCGAGCACACCGGCGTTTTGCCCGACGACCCCGAGGCCGTCGCCCAGTATGCCCGAAGCCTCGGCCTGGAGACGTCGGGCCGGCATCCCGATGTGATCAAGAACGAGGTTTTCGAGAAGCGCGTGGAGGATCGGCTGACCGGGCCGGTCTTTGTCATGGACTACCCGGCGAGCATCTGCCCGCTGACCAAGCGCAAGCGCGACAACCCGGCCATCGCCGAGCGATTCGAGCTGTTCGTGGCGGGCATGGAAGTGGCCAACGCCTACACCGAGCTGAACGATCCCGATCTTCAGGAAATGCTGTTCAGCCAGCAGCTCGAGGGCCTGCCCGACGAGGATTCAATGGCCCGCATGGACCGCGATTTTGTTCGCGCGCTGCGGCACGGGATGCCGCCCGCCGGCGGGCTGGGGATCGGCATCGACCGGCTCGTCATGCTGCTGACCGGAAGCCAAACGATCCGCGAGGTGATCCTGTTCCCGCTGTTGCGGCCGGAGTAGGGAGGAATGTCGAACGGCACGTGACGCAAGCTTCGGCATCCGCGGTTTGACGGCAAGGGACTGCCCATGTACCAACTTCTGCTGTGCCTGCGATACCTTCGGACCCGCTACATCGCGCTGGCCTCGATCATCAGCGTGATGCTCGGCGTGGCGACGATGATCGTGGTGAACTCGGTCATGTCGGGGTTCGCCACGGAGATGCAGAACCGCATCCACGGCATCCTGGCCGACATCGTCCTCGATACCCGCGATTTCAGCGGGGTCTTCGACGACCGCAAGCACAAAGAGGTGATTCTCGATGCGGTGGGGGATTCGGTCGAGGCCATGACCACCACGGTCGCGGTGCCGGCGATGCTCAGTTTCCGGCGTGGCGACAATTGGATCAACCGCCAGGTGCAGCTCATCGGCGTCGACGAGGAGACGGTCGGCCGGGTCAGCGATTTCGCAAAGTACCTTCAGCATCCGGGGAACCGGATGCAACCGAGCTTCGCGCTACGCGAAGGGGGGTACGACACGCGGGGCGCCGAGGCCGGGCCCGACACGCCCGAACGCCCCGACATGAAGCACGCCGGCTGGGAGTACCGCCGGCGCATGGCCCAGGCCCGGGCGATCGACCAGCGGCTTTTCGGGCCGGGCGCACCGCACGACGCCGCGCCCGGCGCGGGGGCCGGCCCGTTTCCCGAGTCGGCGCCGCACGATCCCTTCGCCGCGCGCGCGCAGGCGGAGACGGCCCGGTTCGATCCGGCGCGGGAGCAGCACCCGGGCGTGGTGCTGGGCATCATCCTGGCGACCTACCGGCTGCCCGGCAGCGCCGAGGACCAGTTCCTCTTGTTGCCGGGCGACGACGTCACGCTGACGTTCCCCAACGCGCCGGCCGGCGAGCCGCCCAAGATCCTCAGCCGCACCTTCACGGTGGTCGACTTCTATGAGAGCAAGATGAGCGAGTACGACTCGAGCTTCGTGTTCGTGCCGCTGTCGACGCTCCAGGAATTGCGCGGGATGAAGGACCCGACGAGCGGGCTGGCGAAGTTCAACTCGATCCAGATCAAGCTCAAGCCCGGGGCCAAGGCCGATGAGATCCGCGACCGGCTTCGCGCGGCGTTCGATCCGCGGTACTACGTGATCCAGACCTGGCGAGACCGCCAAGGGCCGCTCTTGGCCGCAGTCCACATGGAGACGGCGATCCTCAACGTGCTGTTATTCCTGATTATCGCCGTGTCCGGCTTCGGTATCCTGGCGATCTTCTTCATGATCGTCGTCGAGAAGACCCGTGATATCGGCATCCTCAAATCGCTGGGAGCCTCGGCCTTTGGCGTGATGGGGATCTTCTTGGCGTACGGGCTGTCGCTGGGATTGGTGGGCTCGGGCGTGGGGATGGTGCTCGGATTGGAGTTCTCTTGGCACATCAACGAAGTGGCCGATTCCCTCGGCAAGATCACCGGCGAACCCGTGTTCGATCCCTCGATCTACTACTTCTACCGCATCCCCGCGATCGTCGATCCGTGGACGGTCGCGTCGATCGTCCTGGGCGCGGTGGGCATTGCGATTTTGGCGAGCGTGCTGCCGGCGATCCGGGCGGCGATGCTCCACCCGGTGCAGTCGTTGCGATACGAATAGGCGCAACCGAGAAAGGGAATCTATGGCGACCGTAGCCCCGGCGAGGGAACGACCCGCGATGGCCCGAACCACCCCTTCCCAACTCGAAGCGATTCGGCTGGCGAAGAGCTACCGCAAGGGGCCAGTGACCATTCCCGTGCTCCAAGCGGTGTCGCTGAGCATCTGCCGCGGCGAGTTTCTGGCGATCGTGGGCCAAAGCGGCTCGGGAAAAAGCACGCTCCTGCACTTGCTAGGGACGCTGGACGCACCGGATTGCGGGGAGATCCGCTTCCGCGGACACCGGATCGACCGCCTGCCCGCCGCGGAACGCGACGTGCTGCGCAACCGCCACTTCGGCATGATCTTCCAGTTCTACCACCTCCTGCCCGAACTGAACACCCTGGAAAACGTCCTCACGCCGTTGTTGATCCGCCACAGCGTATGGGGGTACTTGCGCCGGCGTCGCGCGTACCGGGCGACCGCGGTGCAGCTTCTGGAAAAGGTGGGGCTTGCCCACCGCCTGAAACACAAGCCGCGCGAGCTGTCCGGCGGGGAAATGCAGCGCGCGGCCATCGCCCGGGCATTGGTCGCCGGCCCCGAGATCCTGCTGGCCGACGAACCCACCGGAAACCTCGATCAAGCCACCGGGCAAGAAATCCTCGAGATCCTCGGCTCCTTGAACCAACAGCAAAACCTGACTATAGTCATGGTGACGCACGATCCGGCGATCGCGGCGCGGGCCCACCGCGTGGTCCGGCTGGTCGACGGCCGCGTGGAAAACGTGTGAACCGCGGCGGGCAAGCCGTTGTCTTGCGTGGTATGGTTTTGCAGGCCCTCACCGGTTACGGGGACTACCCAGGCCCTCGCGGCAAGAACCGCGACCCGAGCAGTTGTCCCCTTCGGGCGCGACGATCCCCGCGGCCTTGATCCCGAACACCACCAACCCCACCGAGCGCCATGCCCTTGAAGGTCTACATCAGCGGAAAACACTACGACAAAGACGACGCCAAGATCAGTGTGTACGATCACGGATTGCTCTATGGCGACGGGGTCTTCGAGGGCATTCGCAGTTACGGCGGCAAGGTGTTCCGGCTCCAGCAGCACCTCGATCGGTTGTGGAACTCGGCCAAGGCGATCTGGCTGGAGATCCCCATGACCCAAGAGGCCATGGCCCAAGCCATTCGCGACACGCTCGCGGTCAATGGGATCGAAGACGGGTACATCCGCGTGGTCGTGACCCGGGGCTGCGGGACGCTCGGCCTGGACCCCAACCGGTGTAGCCATCCCGAGGTGATTATCATCACCGATCGTATCGCCTTGTATCCCGAGGAATACTACCGCGACGGCCTTTCGATCATCACGGTCAGCACGTTGCGAAACCACCCCGCCGCCTTGAGCCCGAGAATCAAGTCGCTCAACTACCTGAACAACATCCTCGCCAAGATCGAGGGGCTCCAAGCCGGATGCATCGAGGCCCTGATGCTCAACCACAAGGGCGAGGTGGCCGAGTGTACCGGCGACAACATCTTCATCGCGCGCTTCGGCAAGCTGATGACGCCGCCAAACGAAGCGGGAATTCTCGAAGGGATCACGCGCGAGTCCGTCATCGGCCTGGCACGCCAATCCGGCATCGAAGTCCTCGAAATCCCCCTGACCAAACACGACATCTACATTGCCGACGAGTGCTTCCTGACCGGCACGGCGGCCGAAATCGTCCCGGTGGTCAAGGTCGATAGCCGGAAGATCGGCGACGGCCGTCCCGGACCCATGACCCGGGACCTGATGCAGCAATTCCACCGGCTCACACGGAGCTGATCGGCCGGTTTCGTCTCACCACTTTTCAACCGCGGCGACGCCCCTTGGACCTCCTGACCGGCCTGATCGACCTCTTTCTCCACCTCGACCAGCATCTGGGCGAGGTCATCGCCCAGTACGGCACGTGGACGTACCTCATCCTCTTCGTCATCGTGTTCTGCGAGACGGGCCTGGTGGTGACGCCCTTTTTACCGGGCGATTCCCTGCTGTTTGCCGCGGGCACCTTCGCGGGCATGGGCGCCCTGGAGGCAGGCTGGCTGTTCTTGCTCTTGGCCTCGGCCGCGATCCTGGGCGACACGGTGAACTACTGGGTGGGGGCCGCCATTGGCCCCCGGGCATTTACCGGGCATTACCGGTTTCTCAAGAAGGAGTACCTCGATCGTACCCACCGCTTCTACGAGAAGCACGGCGGCAAGACGATCGTCCTGGCCCGATTCATACCCATTATCCGCACGTTTGCCCCCTTTGTGGCGGGTATTGGCGCAATGCACTACGGTCGATTCGTCGCATATAACGTGATAGGGGGGGGCGCGTGGGTGGCAAGCTTTGTGTTCTTGGGGTATTTCTTCGGGACGATCCCCCTCGTGCAACGGCATTTTAGCCTCGCGGTGCTGGCCATCGTCTTCATCTCGGTCTTGCCTTTGGCGTACGAAGTCGTTCGCGCGCGGCGCGAGCAAGCCGAGACTTCGTAGAGACTTTTGCATCGTAATGCCCAGTCCCCCTGATTTCTTCAGATTCCGAGATTCTGGCCCAATTTCTCTTGAGAATCTCGGCGGCAGGGTGCGTTTCCGTTGACGTGACCGACAGGCAGATATAGAATCGCCTACCGGAGTAGTAGGCAGCCCCGGCTCCTCGTTTGCACCTCCGGGGTTTCTCCACCTCTTCAGTAGGGGGCGCTGGGGTGCCGAAAGGACGGGAGGGATGCGCCTTCACCGGGCTCCATCGGGCGTGATCGTCGAGGCCCCGGCCAAGCTGAATCTCTTCTTCGAGGTCCTTGGCAAACGGTCGGACGGGTATCACGAGATCGAGACCCTGGTCATCCCGATCGATCGGACCGACTGGCTGCACGTGCGCGGTCGGGACGACGGACGGGTGACGCTGGCAGTTCGCCGTGGCCGGGGATTCGGGGATCCCGGCGGTCTGGGCGACGTGCCCGAAGGACCCGAAAACCTGGTGCTCCGAGCCATCGAACTGCTCCGCCGGCGCGCGGGGGTGTCCTCGGGCGCGGACGTGCGGCTCGTCAAGCGGATCCCCTCGGCCGCGGGGTTAGGCGGTGGCTCGAGCGATGCCGCCGCCGCCCTGGTTGCCGTCAATGTCGTGTGGGAACTGGGCTGGTCGTGGCGCTCGTTGGCCGAGGTGGGGGCTGAATTGGGGAGTGACGTGCCGTTGTTTTTCGCGCAGGGACCAGCCATTTGCCGTGGCCGAGGTGAGCAGGTGGAGCCGATCGGCGCGCCGGGATCGTGGCAGTTCGTCGTCGTTCGACCGCCGGAGGGCCTCTCGACCGCCGCGGTCTATGGGGCCTGCCAACCTGGCTGCCCCCCGCGCCCCGTGGACCCCCTGCGACGCGCGTTCGAGCAAGGCGACCTCCGCGCGGTCGGACGCCTGCTGTTCAATCGGCTCGAGCACGCGGCCGAATCCCTCTGTTCTTGGATCGGACGGCTGCGCGCCGAACTCGACGCCGCCGGGTGTCTTGGTTCCCTGATGACGGGCAGTGGCACCTGTTGTTTCGGGCTGTGCGGCCACGCGCGCCATGCCCGCCGCGTGGCCAGTCGTTTGCGGGCAAAAGGAGTGGGGATTGCATGGGCGGTCCATGCTAGCCGTTAGCCGCGTGGGGAAGGAGGACGGCCGTGGAAATCACCGAGGTGCGCATCAAATTGATGGACGAGCCGAGCGAGCGGTTGAAGGCCTTCTGTTCCATCACCTTCGACGACTG
The DNA here is from genome assembly GCA_020721945.1 of Blastopirellula marina. Taxonomy (GTDB): domain Bacteria; phylum Planctomycetota; class Planctomycetia; order Pirellulales; family Thermoguttaceae; genus JANLFZ01. Next base: position 6,485 of record DYLT01000083.1, on the reverse strand, counting down.
TTTCGTGGTTCGCGACCTGAAGATCATCGAGGGGGCCAACGGGCCGTTTGTGGCCATGCCCAGCCGTAAGCTCACGGCCCATTGTCCTTACTGCCGCTGCAAGAACCATCTTCGGGCAAGCCACTGCAACCAGTGCGGGGCCCGGCTGCGCGAGGCCCAGCCCGCCAAGGACGACGAGGGCCGGGCGAAACTCTACGCCGATATCGCCCACCCCATCAATTCCGCCTGCCGCGAGATGATCCAGAATCGGGTCATTGCCGCCTTCGAGGAAGAGAAGGCGCGTGCGAAACTGCCCGGCTACGTGTCGAGCTATGACGATTTCGACGGCGGCGACGAGTACGATCTGCCTGCCGAAAAGCCCCCCGCGGCTCCAGCGCCGGTCCAGCCCTCCCAGGTCCAGCCGGCCGAGAAGCCCCGAGGTCCCCACCGGCCCCCCCCGCGCTCGCACCGCGGCGCCGATCGCCCGCGAACCGAGTTCGGCGCCGGCATCTTCGAGTGAAGGGACGACCCGCACGACGGCGGGCCCTCCCTCGTGGTGCGGCCCAGACGCCGCCACTACAATGCCACTCGGTGCATCGACCGCATTCCCACCGTCTCGCCGAGGCCACGATGACCGACACACCCAGCGGACTCTTGCTGGCGACGTTGGCGGGGCTGGGCACCGGCCGTTGCCTTTTGTCTCGGGAGACCATGCCATGACTGTCTCGCCCGTCTATCGCCACCTGGGTGTGTGGAAGGAAAAGGACGTGACGATCGTCCGCTTCGGGGAGCACCGGATCCTCGACGAACTGACCGTCAACAAGCTCGGCGACGAACTGTACAGCGTGGCCGACCACGCCGACTGCAAGAGACTGCTGTTGAACTTCGCCAGCGTGGACCACCTGACTACACTGATGTTGGGCAAGCTCTTGATGCTTCGCCGCAAGATGGAGTCCAAGGGAGGCAAGTTCGCCCTGTGCGAACTCGAGCCGCGCGTGCGCGAGGTATTCGCCAGCACGAACCTCGACAAGATCGTCGCGATGTACGATAGCGAGGTCGACGCGGTCCGGGCCCTGTCGGCGCAACCCTGAGCCCTCGCCCACCGCCCGGCGCACCGCGCTGGCCGGAACGGACGGGCTGGCCGGCTACCGGTGGTCGCCGAGTTCCACGAGCACCGCTTCGTTGCCGCGCAACCGGACGAGGCCGGCGAACCGTTCGCCGTCCCGATCGAGATGGGTCGACACGCGCACGCGTCCGCCCAGCCCCAACCCCGCCAGGAGCACGTCGCACCGCTGCGGCCGGAAATTGATCGCCACGAGAAACTGCTCGGAGGCCGACCGGCGCACGTACGCCATGACCTGTTCGACCGGTTGCTCGACAGGCACGTACTCGCCCAGGTGAAGGGCCGGGTGCCGGGCGCGCCACTGCAAGAGGCGGCGGTAGAGCGTCAGCATCGAGGTGGGGTCGTTCCGCTGGGCCGCCACGTTGCAGGTGGGATAATCGTGGGCCACGGGTAGCCACGGCCTTCCCGTGGTGAAGCCCGCCGAAGGGCCGGCGTCCCATTGCATCGGGGTCCGCTCGGGGTCTCGGCCCACGCCATAGCCGGGCAAGTTCTTCTCGCAGGGGTCTTGCACCAGCTCGGGCGGGATCGGCACGTCGACCATCCCGATTTCGTCGCCGTAGTAGAGGGTGGGCGTTCCGCGGAGGGTCAACAGCAAGACGGCCGCTGCCCGGGCCGCCGGCCGCCCGATCCGGCTCGCCACCCGAGCCCGGTCGTGGTTGCCCAGCACCCAGTTCGGCCACATCGAGGCCGACAGCCGGGCCTCGCACGACTCGACCGCCGCCCGAACCCTCGCCGCGTCCCACGGCGTCTTGATCAACTGGAAGTTGAACGGAAAACTCAGCCCGCGGCCCTCGGGCCCGTAGTACCGGCAAAGCCGCTCGATCGGCAGGTACGACTCGCCGATCAGCGCGCGATCGCCGTACGCATCGACCACGGCGCGCATCTCGGCGAGGACGTCGGCCAATTCGGGCTGGTCCATCGAGTACACATGGAGTTGCCGGTGATAGGGCGGCTGGTGCGGCTGGTAGTCGGGATTGGGCGGCTCGTCGCGCAGTTGGGCATCTTTGACCAGGTGCGCGACGGCATCCACGCGAAAGCCATCGACGCCCCGATCGAGCCAGAATCGCATGACGTCGTAGAGGGCTCGGCGCACCTCGAGGTTCCACCAGTTCAGATCCGGCTGTTCCTTCAAATAGGTGTGCAGGTAATACTGGTCGGTCGCCGCGTCGAACGTCCAAGCCGGGCCGCCGAAGTGGCTCTGCCAGTTGTTGGGCGGGCCGCCGCCCGGGGCCGGATCCCGCCAGATGTACCAGTCGCGATACGGATTGTCGCGAGACCGGCGCGAGGCCACGAACCAGGGATGGCGGTCCGACGTGTGGTTGGGGATCAGGTCCAAGAGGACGCGAAGCCCCAACCGCCGCGCCTCCGAAACCAGCGCGTCGAAGTCGGCCATCGTGCCGAATACCGGGTCGATCGCGGTGTAGTCCGACACATCGTACCCGAAATCGGCCATGGGCGACGGATAGATGGGCGAAATCCAGATCGCGTCGCAGCCCAGCCATCGGCAATAGTCCAGGCGCTGAACCATGCCCGGCAAGTCGCCGACGCCATCGCCGTTGGCGTCTTGAAACGACCGCGGATAGATCTGGTAGATCGTGCCTTTTTTCCACCAGGCCGAGGGAGGGGTCATGGGGAGCACCTCGCCCGCGCAAACCATGTCCTGACCGGAAAGCGCTACCCCCGCGGCCCGGGGACGATCCCTTCGAACCCGAAGTACGCGACCGCGTTGCGATAGCAGATATCCTGCACCATGCTGCCGAGCAGGTCGAAGTCGCGCGGCAAAAGCCCCTTCTCGATCTCGGTGCCCAGCACATTGCAGAGAATACGGCGGAAGTACTCGTGCCGGGTGAAGGAAAGGAACGAGCGGCTGTCGGTCAACATGCCCACGAACCGGCTCAGCAGACCCTGGTTCGACAAGCTGTCGAGCTGGCGCTGGATGCCGTCCTTCTGATCGAGGAACCACCAGGCACTGCCCCACTGGACCTTGCCCGGCGTCTGGCCGTCCTGGAAGTTCCCGATCATCGTGGCCATCACCTCGTTGTCGGCCGGATTGAGGTTGTAGAGAATCGTCTTGGCCAACCGATCCTGCTGATCGAGCCGGTCGAGGAAGCGGGCCAGAGGTCGGGCCAGGGGCCCATCGGCGATCGAGTCGAAACCGGTGTCGGGCCCGAGCAAACGGAACCGCCGCGTATTGGTGTTGCGCAAGGCCCCGATGTGGAACTGCTGGGTCCATCCCTTCTCGTGGTCCATGACGGCGAACTCGTACAGCATCGCCGACTTGAACCGGGCGATCGCATCGGGCGCAAGCGGCGACCCGGAACGGATTCGCGCGAAGGACGCACGGATTTCCGATTCGGGGTAGTCCTCGGCCAGGGGGGCCTCCAGACCGTGATCCGACAGGCGGCACCCCATCGCGTGGAAGAAGTCGTGACGCCGGCGCAGGGCCTCGAGAAAACTCGCGAAATCGCGGATGTCGATCCCAGCCGCCCCGCCAAGCCGGTCCACCCAAGCATTGAACCCCTCGACCGACTCGACCGCCAGGGCCTTGTCTGGCCGGAAGGCGGGCAACACGCGGATGGGGAAATGGCGGTCCGCCGCGATCGCCCGGTGGGCCTCGAGGTCGTCGGCCGGGTCGTCCGTCGTACACACCAACACGACCCGCATCTGCCGCAGGATGCCCCGGCACGAGAACTCCGCTTGCGCGAGCTTCGCGTTGCACTCGTCCCAGATGCCGCTGGCGGTGTCGGGCCCGAGCAGCCGATCGGAAATGCCCAGCGGTCGCTTCAGTTCCAGATGCGTCCAGTGATACAAGGGGTTGCGGAGGGTCTTGGGGACGGTTTCGGCCCACTTCTGGAACTTCTCGAAGTCCGAGGCGTCGCCCGTCACGTAGCGCTCCGGCACGCCGTTGGCACGCATCGCCCGCCACTTGTAATGATCGCCGTAAAGCCAGAGTTCGGTCAGATTGGCGAAGCGGTGGTCCTCGGCGATCTGGCGCGGCGGCAGGTGGCAATGGTAGTCGAGAATGGGCATGTCGCGGGCGTACTCGTGATACAGCCGGATCGCCGCATGGTTCTCAAGCAAAAAGTTCTCGGTGATGAAGATGTCTGACATGACGTCCTTTCTCGTTCCGCCCGGCACGCGCCGGGCGCCTAGTCCGCCCGGCACGCGCCGGGCGCCTAGGCCCCCAGCGGTGGGTCGGCCGCGGCAAACGCGGCGTAGCAGGCGGCCGCCACCGAGGCGTCGCCATTGCGGGGCAAGAGCACGCCGCGCATCCGCGCGCGGAGGATCACGCCCCGCTCCAGACGCTCGCAAAACAAACCGTGCCGCACGAGGCTCGATCCCCCCTGGTCCGCCCCGGCGCGCCAGAGGCTTTCGTGGATATCGGCCGGGTGGACCATCTCGGCGTAACTGAGGCCCTCGATGGCGGTGCGGATCAGCAGGCATGTGGCCCCCGCGCCGGGCGCGCGCACCAGAACGTCCTGCCCGGGCCTTAGCGCCCTGGACTGCCCGTCCGCAGCAATCCGGACCGCCTCGATCCCAGCCACGATGCTTTGGACGACCAGACGCGGCTCCACGTCGAAGAGTTCGGTCCGTACCGAAACCACGAGGTCGACCGCGGCAAGAAACCGATCGTTGGCGCCCGGCGGAACCGCCCGCCACATGGCGTCCATCTGAACGGGCGTTTCGGGAACCGCGCCCCAGGTCGCCAAGAGGTCCGGCCCGCGCGTTCGGGCGTCGATGCCATGCGGCCGGCCGGGGTCGAAGCCCGCCGGGAACTCGACGCCCAAGAGCCCTCCCACCACCACGGACGACTCCGCCAGCACCACGCGCAGCCCTGCCTCGGTCCGGCTCAAGTCGATCTCGCCGAAGAAACCGTCCAGGGCGAGCGTGGCGCGACCCGCTTCAAGTTGCCACTGGGGGATTCGCGATGGGGGCATAGCGCAACCCGGGCGGCTCGGCGCCCGGTGGGGGAAATCGTTCCGTAGAAGCACATGGATACAAAAAAACCCCGCCGCTCGCAAGTCAGGCGAAACGGCGGGGCCGGAACAGAGAAGAGGCCGAAGGCAATCGGCTAACTGGTATCCTAACGATGATTAGGAGGCAACGGGATGCCGGGCAGTCCCCCGACCCTTCTCCATCAGCCTCCTATGATAACACGTGCAACAAGGTTGTCCAGACCCTTTCGCAAAAAAAAATCCGCGAACCTGTTCGGCTCTCGCGCCCGGGCGAGGTCCACATTGCAGGTCCTGGCCAGCGCCCTATAATCATCGGCAGTCTCATGCGCGCGCAACCTCTCGGAAACGTCGTAATGTCTGACTACATCATTGTTTGCGAAAAGGCGGTTCGGCTGGCCGGGGCCGTCCTGATGGACATGCTCGGCCGGGTCACGGTGCGCGAGAAGGGCCGGGCCGACCTGGTCACCGAGGCCGACCATGCCTCCCAGGAGACCGTGCGCCGGACCATTTTGGCCGCCTTTCCCAACCACGAGGTGCTGGGCGAAGAAGACAAACCGTCCCAGGCGCCCGCCCAACCCGCGGACTTCCGCTGGATCGTCGACCCCTTGGACGGCACGACGAACTACGTGCACCAGGTTCCGCACTTCTGCGTTTCCCTGGGACTGGAACACCAAGGCGAGATGGTCTGCGGTGCGATCTTCGATCCGATTTCGAACGAGTGCTTTACGGCGGTCCGAGGCAAGGGGGCGTATCGGAACGGTTCGCGCATTGTGACCAGCAAGGTAATCGACCTCTCGTACGCCCTGGCGGCGGTCGGGTTTCCCGCCTCGGTCACGCGCGGTTCCCGCGATCTGAAGTTGTTCGCCGAGGCGGCCACGGTCTGCCAGTCCATGCGGCGCACGGGTTCGGCAGCGCTGAACCTCGCGTACGTGGCCTCGGGCCGCTTCGACTTGGCTTGGTCGTTCACGACGAAGATCTGGGACGTGGCCGCCGGGAAGCTCTTGGTGGAGGAGGCCGGCGGCGTGATCACCAGAATGGATGGAACTCGGCTGCCCTTGGAGCATGGTCCTTTTCTTGCTTCCGCCAATAAGGCATTGCACGCCAAGGCGTTGGGTATGGTCGAAGCAGCAGGGTGCCTTCCCGCCTGAACGTGGGTAGGTCGTCCGTCTGGGGGGCCGTTTCGGCGATTTGTTGCTTCAAGAAATGCTCAAGCCAGTTTAGACTGGAAGGGGTGTTTTTTCGCGCTGCGTTCCCTAGTCCACTCCGAGGGCGGTCGCGGCGGCAGGCCTTGCGCTGGTCCAAGGCTGATCAAGCGAGGGATCGAGAGCCGTGCGTTGTCTACCGCGTTTCGTGCGATGGGGCGTTGTCGGCTTGGCCCTCTTGTGGTGTGGGTCGGCCGCGGCGCAGATGCCGCCAGCGAAGGCCGA
>DYLT01000464.1 GCA_020721945.1 Blastopirellula marina | reverse complement strand
GCCCGTCAAGCGCGTGAGCTTCTACCTGTTGCTGCGTGGCCACGGCGGCAAGGCGTACTTCAAGGACCCGGAACTTCGGGTCGTGAAGACGCCCGAGGGTGCCGCGCGTTTCGACGGGGTGCCGGTCGTGCGGCGGCACGCGCCGGTCGAGGGGTTTCAAGTGCGCGACGTGGCGGCCGGCGGCGACTTCGTCCGCATCGAAAAGCAGGCGATCGGTCTGGAAATGCAGGGTCAATCCAGCGAGCAAGGCGGCGCGCGGTTCTTCGACGTAACCGTCACCGACACCCGCGGGACCGACCGGGCCGTGACGCTTCTGTACGCCATCCCCGTTTCCGGCGCCCCATTGCATTGGCTCGACGGCCCTCGGCACGAGACGCCGGTCGCCTCGGGGGGCGAGTACATGACGACGGGCCGGTTCCACGCCGGGGGCGGCCGCCTGTCGCGCTATCCGCTGGGCGCGGTGACCCGCGGTTCGCAAGGCACGGCCCTGGGCATCGATATGATGTCGCCCGCCTTTTTCCGCATCGGCTACAACGCGGGCACGGAGGAGCTGTTTCTGGCCTACGACCTGGGACTGGCGCCGGAGAAGCCCTCGGCCCGGGTGCGCTTCTGCCGATTCGCGTTCGATGCGGCTTGGGGTTTCCGCGCGGCCTTGGCCCGGTATTACGAGTTGTTCCCCGACCACTTTCGCTGCCGCACGCCCGAGCAGGGGCTATGGATGCCCTTTGCGAAGATCAGCCGTGTCCGGGGATGGGAGGACTTCGGATTCAAGTTCAAGGAAGGCAACGACGAGACCACCTGGGACGACGCGCACGGCATCCTCACCTTCCGCTACACCGAGCCGATGACCTGGTGGATGTCGATGCCCAAGGAGATGCCTCGCACGCTCGAGGCCGCCTTGGCCGAGGCCCGCCGGCTGGCTGAGAAGGGCCGGCGCGAGGCCAAGGCGCTTTGGACCAGCGGCTACCACAACGCCCAGGGCGACTTTTCGGCCCGGCTGCTGGATACGCCCTGGTGCAACGGGGCCGTATGGAGTATGAACTCGATGCCCGGCATCGCGGGCGAGGTGACCGACTTCAAGAACAAGTGGAGTCCCGAAATCCGCGAATCGCTCTATGGGTCGAAGCGCCGCGGCGACCTCGACGGCGAGTACGTTGATTCGAGCGAGGGCTACGTGACCGACGAGTTGGATTTCCGCCGCGACCACTTCGCCGCGGCCCAGACGCCGCTGTGTTTCGCGCCCGAGACGCACCGGCCGGCCATCTTCCGCGGCCTGGTGGCGTTCGAGTACGTCCGGGGCATCGAGCGCGAGGTTCACGGGATGGGCAAGCTGATGATGGCCAACGGCGCACCCACGCAGCTTCCCTGGCTTTGCCCGATGCTCGATGTGTTGGGCACCGAGACCGATTGGAACCACGGCGGGCGCTGGTCGCCGATGTCCGATGCCGACCTGCTCTACCGCCGCGCCTTGTGCAAGGGCAAACCGTACTGCTTTCTCATGAACACCCATTTCGAGCAATTCGGGCCCGAGTTGGTCGAGAAGTACATGAAGCGGTCGTTGGCCTACGGCATGTTCCCCGGCTTCTTCAGCCACAACGCCTCGCAGGGGCACTACTTCACCCGGCCCGAGCTGTATGACCGCGACCGGCCGTTGTTCAAGAAGTACGTGCCGTGGTGCAAACTCGTGGCCGAGGCGGGCTGGTCGCCTTTGACCCAGGCCCGATCGAGCGACGCGAAGGTCTACGTCGAGCGATTCGGCCAGCAGTCGCCGTGGTACCTCACGGTGTTCAACGACAGCCCGAACCGCCGCACCGCCACGATTGCGCTGGAAGGCCCTGCCCCCGCGCAAAGCCGCGAACTGGTCCGCGGCGGAGTCGTCTCGTGGAAGGACGGCAAGACGACGCTTACGCTCGACGGCGAGGACGTGGCCGTGATCGAGCTGCGGTGAGAGGCTCACGTCGGCGCGCGGCGGGTCAGCCCCGGCACACGGTCGAAGGCGCCATCGTGGCTGGCCAAATGCGTCCGTTTGTGAGGCTGCATCGGGCGAAAGCGCGTCCGTGTCTGAGCCTGCGCTGGATGACGCCGCAACCGGGCCGCGCTTCCGGCAAAGGGCCGGCCAATCGCCGCGCAGGCCTCCCAATGTCATCAGCCGATGCGCGGTTTCGGCCAGCAGGTGAGCCGGCGTGAACCCGGATCGCTCCGATCGTTCGACGGGCTCCAGCCATGTCTCGTCGATTCCAAGCTTCGCATCGAGAGGTTTTGACAGCGGCCCTCACTCCAAGAGACGCTGCTGGCCACCCGGGCATGCCTCCACACCTGGCAAGCCGGGCAGGCCGAGGCTCGGCGGGTACTCCGCATCGGCACGTGGCACCGCGCCACGCTCGGCACCGGCACGCTCGACCCCGCGGCCGTGACGCGCGAAGGCATCGCGCTCGGCACGCCAAGTACCCGGGCGGCCGGTTGTTGGACCGCCTTGGCGATCTCCGGCGCCGACTTGTCGAGCGCGCGTCGGGCCGGCTCGATCCGGCCGATGCATCCTCCCGGCAGCTAAATGGACTTGCGGGATCCTGGAGCGCGGCCGTCTCGGCCGCATCGGTGCGG
>DYLT01000082.1 GCA_020721945.1 Blastopirellula marina | reverse complement strand
GCAGCACATTGCCCGGGAAGAGATCCAGCAGGTACCCGTTTGCCGTGCCCGCGCGGCACTTGTCGACAATCCGCCCGCCCGTGGCCGGCAGCGTACCGGGGCGGATCCACGCCTCGAGGGTGGCGTTGCGGGCCAGGTGCAGCCGGGGATCGTTGGCCACTTCCAGGTATCCCTTGCCGCCAAGGCGGATGGCCTTGCCGCCCGGTGCATCGACCACCTGGAACTCGCCCCTCGCGCGGGCCGGCAAGTGATCGCCCAGCGCGTTCGGAAAGACGGTCTCTTTGAGGTTGTCCTGGCGCGAGACGTCGAACTTCCAGTCGGCCACCAAGGCCGGGTCGCGTTCCAGACTGCCGGGCTGGCGGCGAGCCCGTGCGGCGATCTCGTCGGGCCGTAGCGCGCGGGTATAGATCCGGGTCCGGCCGATGTCGCCCACAAAGCGGTTCTGTCCGTTGCTGTCGGCCCCAAGGCGCAGGGGCAATTCGTTCGGCGAGATGATGGGAAAGAGGCCGGCCCGGAGCGCCGCCGCATCGACAGGCCGAACCGGCGGCAACGACCGGTCGATCTTGGCCAGCTCGAGCGGCTTCGGCGTCGCCTGCCCCAACAGGATCTGCACCTCGGCCACCTCGGGCGTTTGGTCGAAGGGCAGGGTAACGGTGTTCGCGTCGAACGACCGCCACGGCCGGCCGTTGACCAGAACGCCCGTGACCGGCCCGCTACCTGCCGTCGCCAAGAACACCCGCTTCGTGCCGAAACGGATCGGAAACCGCTGCTGGATCTCGACGAGGCGCGGCGGGATGTGGGGCACGAGCACCAATGCGTCGGCCAGGTACAGGTACTCGAACAAGCCGCGAATAAACCCCGCCGGCACGCCCCAGGTATCGTACACGCAGTTGATCGGCTCGTTGGGCTGGTACACATCGCCGCCGAAGGCGACCAGGGGATTATCGGTGCGGAACCGTCGGTAGTAATCGAGGATCCGCTTCATCGACTTGCGCGCGTCGTCGTGCTTGCCCAGACGGTAGTAGGCCATAAGGGCCCGGGCCTCGCACGTCGACCAGTGTCCGCCGTTGACCCATCGGCCGTACTCCCACAGCCCGTGGGGCGGCTCGTACATGTCGTCAAGCGATGGGGCATTGGTGATGATGAGGTCGTTGCGGCGCAGTTCCCAGATCGAGGCGATCTTGCGGTAGATTTTCTGGGACTGCTCGTCGTCGGCCACGCGGAAACAGATCGCATCGTGGTTGCAGACCGCCTCGAAATACCCGTGTTTCTTCGCCCCGTGCACGCCGTGCTTCATGCCATCGGGGTCGAGCGACTTGATGAAATACCCCTCGTCGGTCACGAGCTGCGGGAGCCCCTTGCGGGCCTGATCGCGGCGGGTCATGTAGAGCACGACTTTTTCCGAGGCGCCGGCCATCTTCTCCAACTCGATGAGCCGGTCGAGGGCCGCGAGGTACGTGATCGAAAGCCCCGCCAGGTACGCCTTGTCGTAGGTGCCGTCGGGCTTCTTCCAGCCCGCGTAGCTCGGCGCCAACAGGTTGCCCGCCGGGCCGGCCAGAAAAAGGTTCGTCTTGGGGTCGCGCCGCGACTCGATGAACTCGGCCGATCGTTCGAGTTTGGGCAGGTAGCGGGCCAGGACCTTGGGATCGCGCTGGATGAGCAAGGCCTCGGCCTGGAGCACAATGCCGGCGGCCGTGAACTCCATGCCCCAGTCGTGGATGTCCACGCGCCCGTCGCCCTGCTTATAGACGATCCAATTCGGGGCGGCGGCGTCGCAGAGGCACCCGTCGGGCGCGACCCATCCCCGCTCGCCCGACCGCTTGCCGTCGCCCATCTGGTCGAACCACAGATCCTGCGAGTTCTGGATAAAGGTCACCCACGGCTCTTCCCAGAAGGGGAGCGCGCAGTACGTCGGCCCGTAGCTGTTCTGGATCCACCACGCACCCCAGGTGGGCCCCTCGACCAGCCCGTTCCACGCGGGGGTATAGAGCATGCCAAGGTGCTGGAACTCGGGATTCGGCTCGAACACGCGCCGGGCGATGTCGAGAAGTTGGAGGTACTCGACGTCCCCCTCGCCGCGATAGAACTGGCCCTCGAACCGCTCGGCGGCCGGAACCAGCGCGGCCGTCGCCAGCGCGATGATCAGGGCGAAGGAGACGAGGTTCGACGCCGAGGCTGGCAGACTGACGATTCTGTGCATGAGTGCCTCCCGGGGCAAGCCCAGACGTTGTTCGGGTGTGCCGCGAGGTTCTACGGGTACTGCGGTTTCTTGTTCAGCTCGAAACGCATCATCGCTTCGTAGAGCGTCAGTTGGATGTCGAGGATCTGTTCCAGGTTGACCCGGCACGACGATTTCTCCGCCAAACCGTGAGGGCATTCGAAGGTGAAGGACCTCGCGCCCGAGACGTGATACAACGCGCTGGCCAGGTTGAAGGCGGCGGGTCGGCGTCCGCCCTCGGGCGCGGGCGTAAACGGTTGGGCGCGCGGCAGACCGCGCTTTGCCAGCAGGTCGTAGCAGGCTTGGGCCAGTTCGCGCACCGCTTCCTGCGTCTCCAGCGGCAGGTACGTGGGCCGCAACAGAGCCGGGTTGCTCTCGTGGCTGTGCAGCGAAACTGCCAGGTCGGGGGCCGCCTGCCTGGCGACCTTCAAGATCGCTGGTGCTTCGGGGCCCATCGGGTCGAAGAACTCGTCGTGCATGGGGTTGACGCCCCGATCGTTGAAGTAGCAGCCGAGAAAGCCGACGTTCGCGCCCGCCATCGGGTGCTGCCGCTTGCTCTCCGGCCAGCCGCAGAACGTGTGGTCGTTCCAGGTGCCCTGGCCCCAGAACCGCAGGTCGTCGCCCGACATGCCCTCCAGGGCCCGCGGCGCGAAGCGCGCGGTCCCGTCGGGGTTGCCCTCGGGAATGATCCACAGGCGGCACTGCTTGGCCAACCGCTGCAAAGCGGCCTGGTCGCGGCCGCGCAGGTCGCGCCCGGTCTCGAGGATCTCGATCAGGTTGACCAGGCCGGTCAGGCCCTCCACCTCGTGGCCGTGAACCGGCCCGACGAAGAGGATCACCGGTTCCTTCCGCGCCGCCTTGTCGCGGTAGGCCGAGGGGTCGCCGGCGCCCATGGCGGAATTGAAGTTAGCGCGTGACGGCGGATCGTCCGCCGGGCCGAACCGGACGAGGTGCATGGGGCGTCCGCCGGGCGAGCGGGCGATGACGCTGACGTCGGCCGACTTCAGCCGGGCGAACCGCTCGGCCAGGCCGCCGACATCGCCGATCCAGAACGGGGGGAGTTGCCGGCGGGGGATGCGTGCCTTCGCTTCGGCGTGCGTCATGCCGCCGTACTCGCGCGCGAGGATGCCGACCTGCCGCTGGACGCGGTCGGAAAGTTCGGCATCGAGGTTGCGCCGCTGGCCCACCCGCGTGATGCGCCCGCCCAAGGGGCCCTGGGTGTTGAACACGACCTGCCACGTGTCGCGGCCGACGGCGAGGCGCACGCCCACGCGCCCGTCGAGGTCGACGCGCGTGACGGGGTCCATCGCGCGAAGGTCCAGGTCGCCGACCTGGATGACGTGCAGGAAGAGGTCTTCCTTGCGCGGCGCGCCCGGCGTCACTTCGACCCGCCATTGGCCCATCATGGCCCGCTCGTGCGGTTTCAGCCCGGGGGCGACGATGGGCCAGTTCCTTCCCGCGGCCCAGAACTCTTTGCCCGGCCCGCCCACCCGCGCGAGCCGGGCGTCGGCCGGCAGCACCGTCCGGCAGAACATCCGTCCCCGGCCGTGGTCGGCCCGCACCGTGCGGTCTTCGACGAGCGGCTCCATCACGGTGTGCAAGAGCCAGTCCTTGCGATACGCCGGATCGGTGCTTGCCACGCGGTCGAACACGACGAAATGGCACGGCGGCAAGAACACCAGTTGGCGCGTCACCTGCGAGGCCTTTTCCTGAAGCGCCTTGCCGTCGGCGGTCTTGGCCGCGCCGTGCCGGTAGCACGCGGTGGCGTCTCCGGCCACGTAAACGTACTCGTCGTGCGTCTCGAACGCGCGAACCACCGAGCCGACCTGCCGGTGCTGGCCGCCGTGATTGCCGGCGACCGTGCCGCCCCAGTAGGGCGCTGGCGGCTCGCCCGGCTGGTGGATCACCACGGCATTGTGGGCCACGGTCTGCGCGTAGTAGTTCGCCAGGTGCTCTCCGTTGGTGAATTCGTCGTAGCGCGTGCCGGAATCGATCGCCAGGAAGCCGCGATGATAGATCACGAAGTTCAACGCGTCATAGTGCCGGTGCTGCGCGAGTGTGCCGCCGCACGAGAACAGGCAATAGGTGTCGTCCGGCCCGACGCCGCTGCGAAGGAAGACCTGCCCCATGTTCTCGAAATGCCGGGCCTTGGGCAGCGTCTCGGGGGCGAAGGCTGCCGGCGACGAATCCAATTCGGTCCAGAGGAACGGGTAGATGAACCAGCTTGAGGAATACGCCTGGCTCGGCAACATGCCCTGCACGGTTCGGGCCAGCGCGGCGGCCTGCGGGACCTTCTTCCCGTAAAGGTGGCGGATATTCGCGGCGTGGGTGAAGAGCTGGTGCACGGGCAGGCGGTTCGACGTGTGCGGGGTGTCGCCGTAGCCGAACTCCAGGGGCCCTTCCGGCGACGCGATCCAGTTCCAAAGCGCGTAATGGACCAGCCAGGCGCCGTGCGGCCAATCGGGCGCGATGTTCTCGCCCGTCGCCGAGCGCCACGTATAGAAGAAGTTCTGCTCGGCCCACGGGTAGGCGCCCAGCACGTAGCCGAGCGTCGCCGAGGCCCCGCCGCCGTCGTCGCCGCACGCCTTGCGCCGGTGCTCGAGCATCTTGAGGTTCTCGGTCCGGCCCCAGACGAGCCATGGGTTGATCTTCTCGGTCTCGATCCCGGTTCCGAAGCCGGTACAGCCGAGAAACCAAAGGCAGTTCTTCACGCCGTAGAACCCGGTATCGTAGCCCGAGAGGTTCTCGCGGTAGATGGGAGGCCTGGCCTGGATCACGCGGTCGATCACTTGGACCAAGCGAACGAGAATGTCTTTGCGCTCCGCTTCGGCGAGATGTGGGTAAAGCCAGTCCCACGCCAGAATGGCGTGAACCCGGCTCGTGGAGTACCAGTTCACCGCCTTGCGCTGTTGGTAACAAGCCTCGTAGAAGGCCACGCTTTCGGCCAGGCACTGCTTCGCCAGGGCCAGGTAGCGAGGATCGTCCGTCACCAAGAACACGAAGGCCGCCTTGGCCGCCTCGACACCCAGGTCGCGGGGCGCGCGGCCCTCCGGTGCGCCGCGCGCGCCCAGCAGCCGGTCCACCTGGGCCTGGATCTGCCGGTACCACTCCCGCTCGGCGCCCAAGGCGCGCTGGCGCACCGTGGGCCACGTCTCCCGGTTGAAGAACAGGCGGGGATGGTCCTGCCGAATTCGCTGCGTCCAATCGGGCAAATCCGCGGCCCAAAGCGCGGAGCCTGCCAAGAACAAGAACACGACGCCGATCGCCATGCCGTTGCGCACGAGGATGCTCGTCATATTCCCTCCCATGGGTTCGGCGGGCCAAGGCATTGGAGGACGACGGAACCGATCTGGGCCCATGATAACCCGCCGGGCCGGCCCCCGCCAGGATCCGCGGCACGATGCCCCTTGGACGCGCTGGCAGGTCGCGGCCGCGCGGGCAGCGGGCGCGGATGCAGCATCGCCGCGCGCACCCACCTCGGCGCCGACGGCGCGGTCACCGTGCTCTCCGGCAAGGTCGAGATGGGCCGGGGGGCCCGCGCCGAACTGACTCAGGCCGCCGCCGAGGAACTGCGCGTGGCCCCAAGCCGGATCGAGATGGTCCTGGGCGACACAAGCCAGACCCCCGACGACGGCATCACGGCGGGCAGCCGGACCACGCCCTCGACCGTGCCGGCCGTGCGCGAGGCGGCCGCGGCGGTACGTCAGGTCCTCGTCGAGCTTGCCTGCCGGCAATGGGGCGTCGAGCCGGGCGCGGTCGTCGTGCCCGATTTCGGCAGCGGGTTCGGCGGCAAGCACACGGGCGAGGCGGCGGTCGAGGCGGCGCGTTCGGCCTGGGCGGCCCAGCGCCCGGTGTCGCTCCGCGGCACGCCCGAGGAGGAGTTCACCTGGGCCTACTGCCGCCCCGCGGCACCGAGAAAGGCTCGGTCGTGGCCGCCTGCGTCGAAATCGCACGGGACCGGCCGCAAGACCGGATCCTCATGCGCCGGGTGTGCGAAGTCTTCGAATGCGGGGCCATTCTCAACCCCGACCACCGGGTTTCGCAAGTCCAAGGCTGCATCGTCATGGGCCTCGGACCGGCCTTGCGCGATCGGACGCGCTACCGCGGCGCCGCGAAAACCCTCTCGGGACGCTGCTCGATCGTCACCTGCACGTGGCGTTCCTTGCCCTCGCGGTGCAGGGTGACGTCGGTCTGGGCACCGATCTTGGTCCGGGCGATGGCCAAGCGAAGGTCCTCCGAATCGCGGATCGGCTGGCCGCCCACCGCGACGATGACATCGCCCGGCAGAATGCCGGCCTTGGCCGCGGGCGAGTCGGGCACCACGGCCGTCACGATCACGCCGCGCGATTCCTTCAGCCCGAACTGCGACGCCAACTCGGGGGTGAGGTCTTGCATCTGCACGCCGAGCCAGCCGCGGGCGATGCCGGTGGTGGTCAGCCGCTCGAAGACGCGCTGGGCCAGCCGGCTGGGAATGGCGAAACTGATTCCGCGATAGCTCTGGCCGACGATGGCCGTGTTGATCCCCACGACGTGCCCTTTCATGTTCACCAGGGGCCCGCCGCTGTTGCCCGGATTGACCGCGGCATCGGTCTGGAGGAAATCGCGCAACCCGGCGTTTTCCACGTCGACGCGGCGGTCCTTGGCGCTGATGATGCCCGCGGTGACCGATCGGGCCAGGCCATAGGGGTTTCCGACGGCCAACACCTCGTCGCCCACCTCCAACTCGTCGCTGTTGCCCCATTCGGCGGCGATCAGGTTGTTGGCATGGATCTTCAGCACCGCCAGGTCGCTGACCGGGTCGGCACCGAGAATCTGAACCTTGCGGAACACCCGGCCGTCGCTCAGTCGGACCGCCACGCTGGAGGCCTGGCTGACGACGTGGGCATTGGTCAGGATGTGCCCCTCGTGATCGATGATGACGCCGGAACCCTGTCCAACCGACTCGAAGCGGGGTTGCTGCGGGAAGAACGACCACTCGTCGACCAGGGCCGGCCCCATCACGCGCACGGTATCGATGCCGACCACGCTAGGCTCGATCACCTTGGCGGCGAGCCGGTAACGGCTAACTTGCTCGCCCAACTCGCCCAGCTTTTCGCGAGCAGCCTCGTACTTGGCCCGTTCTTCGCCGCGCGTGATGGCGTAACTGATCTCCTGGGCCAAATAGGGCACGACCAAAAGGATGATCAAGCCTCCCAGGAACACCAGCAAGGCAGGCAGGTGGGTCCTCGGCCCGCGCCGAACCGGTCCTGGGCCGGCCGGCGTCGAGAACACGGGCGGTGGAAGCGATTCGGAGCGTTCGGGAATCGACATGCAGGTTCCTCTCGCGCAGGGCCACTGGGTCTCGATGGATTATAGGCCGGTTGCCGACTTTGCCCAAGCGTTCCCCGTAGCCCGTTTCGGCAAGCGTGGCTTTCGGCTATGCTGGGAAGGGCTCCAGTCACTATGCGGGGGTGCTGATGTTCGGGCAGCGGATCTCGGTTGGACAACTGGCCGGGCTGTGCCGCCGGCTTTCGATCTCCTTGATGGCCGGCCTGCCCATCCGTACCGTGTGGGAACGGGAGACGCAGCGGATGACCGGCTGGGCCGGCCCCGCCCGGATGCGCGCGGTCTTCGAGGCCATCGAGCAGGGCGAGAGTCTTGGCGACGCGCTGCGCGCGGCCGGCGATTTTTTCCCCCCGCTGTTCTGCGAAATCGCCGGGGTCGGCGACCAGACTGGTCACCTCGGCGAGGCCTTCGCCCAGTTGGCCGACCACTACGACGGTCTCGTGCGCTTGCGGCGATCGTTCCTGGGGGCCATCGCCTGGCCCGTCATCGAACTGGCGCTGGCCGTGCTCATCGTCGGAGGGCTCATCTATATCCAGGGCTGGTTGTCGGGAGTGCGAGGCCACGCGGTCGATCTGTTGGGCTTCGGCCTGTCGGGCGCGCGCGGATTGACGGTCTATCTGGCCCTCGTGGGCGCGAGCGTGGCCGGGATCTTTCTCTCGGTGCACGCCGTGCGGCACGGCTTGCGTTGGGTGCGGCCCCTCCAGCGCCTGCTGTACCGTCTGCCGTGGCTGGGCTCCGCCTTGCGCACGCTCGCCCTGGCGCGCCTGGCATGGACGCTGCAACTGACCTTCGAATCGGGCATGCCCGTGCGCCGCGCCATGTCCCTGTCGCTTCGGAGCACGCAGACCCCGTATTTCACCGATCATTTGCGCGAGGTGAACGACGCGATCGAGGCCGGGGAAACCGTGCTGGAGGCGCTCTCCCAGACCGGGGTGTTTCCGCCCGAGTTCCTCGATGTGGTAGCCATAGGCGAAGAGAGCGGCGAATTGGTTGAGGCCATGGAGCGGGTCGCCCGAATGTACCAGGCCCAGGCCGAGGCCTCGCTCCGGGCGCTGACCATGCTGGCAGGTTGGGCCGTCTGGCTGGGCGTCGCCGCGATCATCATCTTCATGATCTTCCGGCTGGCAGGCGCGTACCTGGGGGCCATCCAAGGAGCGTTTTAACCGATTTGCCTGTTTTCCCCAAACTTGCCTGGAACGATCTGCTTCAGCCGCTTATAATGCGGCCTCATCGACCTATCGTCGGACGACGGAAGTCCTGCTGTTGTCTGCTACAGCGTGCCCCACGGAAAGGTGGCCGATGCGTTCGATCGCAATCATGAATCAGAAGGGGGGGGTGGGTAAGACCACCACGGCGGTCAACGTGGCTGCGGCACTGGCGGCCACGGGCCAGCGGGTCTGTCTGATCGATCTGGATCCCCAAGCCCACGCCTCGCTCCATTTCGGTCTTGAGCTTCGTCCCGAAACGCTCTCGATCTACGACGTTCTGGTGGGCAAGCTCAGCCTGGCCGACGTGCGCCGGCAGGTGGGCGAGAACCTGTGGGTCGTCGGATCGCACCTCGATCTGGCCGCGGCCGAACTGGAGTTGGCCGGGGTGGTCGGCCGCGAGGTCATCCTGCGCGACAAACTCGCGGAGGACACAGCCGAGTTCGACTACCTCTTCATCGACTGCCCGCCGTCGCTCGGTGTGCTTACGCTCAATGCCTTGGCGGCGGTCGACGAGGTGTTCATCCCCTTGCAGCCGCACTTTCTGGCCTTGCACGGGCTGAGCAAGCTCTTGGAGACGATCGAGCTGGTCGCCCGGCGGCTGAACAACCGGCTGCGACTGGGAGGCGTGGTGTTCTGCATGTACGACCCGAGTACGCGCCTGGCCGTCGAGGTCAGCAACGATGTCGATGCGTTTTTCCGGCGCGCCAACGGCGAACGACTTCCCTGGGGTGGCGCCCGGATCTTCCAGACCCGGATCCGGCGGAACATCCGCCTGGCCGAGGCCCCGAGTTTCGGGCAGTCGATCTTCCAATACGCCCCGGCCTCGAATGGCGCCGAGGACTACCGCAACCTGGCCGACGAGATCCTTCAGCGCGACGCGGTGCAGGTCGAGGGCTAGCAGAAATCCCTCGATTGCGGCCCGAGGTCTGCGAGTCGTGGCGAGAGGTCCTCCAACCGCGTCACGAGCACGTGGCTCACCAGCCCCTCGCGCTGGAGCCGCCCGTGGGCCAAGAGCACGGTCGCCCCCAGGGCCGCAAGACGGAACTTCAGCCACACGTCGGGACGGACGATCAGATTGGCGATGCCCGTTTCGTCTTCCAGCGTGACGAAGGTAATGCCCTTGGCCGTGCCGGGCCGCTGGCGCACCAGAACGATCCCCGCCACGCGGACCGGCTTGCCGTGGGGCCACATGCCCAGGCGCTTGGCCGGAACCACCCCGAGCCTTGCGAGTCCTTCGCGGAGGAACTGCATGGGGTGGGCGTCGAGCGACAAGCCCGCGGTGCGATAGTCGGCCAGGACTTCTTCGGCGGGAGACATGGGCGGAAGGGCAATCCCCTCCTCCTCGACCCCTCTCCCACAGGCGGAGTGGGGAGAAACACGATCGAACAGCGGCAACTCCTCTTGGTGCTGCGCCAGGGCGTGCCACAGGGCCCCACGCCGGTCGAGACCCAACGAAGCAAAGGCCTTGGCCTTGGCCAGACGGGCGATAGCGCGCTGGGCCAGGCGGGTGCGCCGGGCGAACTCGTCGATCGAGCCGAACGGCCGGTCGCCCCGCGCCGCCACGATCTTCGCGGCGTGCGATTCCGACATTCCGTGGAGCATGCGAAAGCCAAGACGGATCGCCAGGCCCTGGCCGGCGGGTTCCAGCGTGCAGTCCCATGTGCTGTGGTTCACATCCACGGGCCGGACCTCGACGCCGTGTTCCCGCGCGTCCCGCACAAGCTGCGCCGGGGCGTAGAACCCCATCGGCTGGCTGTTGAGCAAGGCCGCGGTGAACGCCGCCGGGTGGTGGTACTTCAGCCACGCCGACACGTAGACCAGCAGGGCGAAGCTCGCCGCGTGCGACTCGGGGAACCCGTACTCGCCGAACCCGCGGATCTGCTGGAAGACCGCCTCCGCGTATTTTTCGGAAAGCCCCCGGGCGAGCATCCCTTCGATGAGCCGCTTGTGGAACTGGTCGATCAGGCCCGGCCGGCGCCACGCGCCCATGGCGCGGCGAAGCTGGTCGGCCTCGCCCGGCGTAAACCCCGCCGCCACCATGGCCAGGCGCATGGCTTGCTCCTGAAACAGGGGCACGCCCAGCGTCTTTTCGAGCACCTGGCGGATCGCATCGTTGGGATAGGTGACCGGCTCTTCCCCGTTGCGGCGGCGCAGATAGGGGTGGACCATGTCGCCCTGGATCGGTCCGGGACGCACGATCGCCACCTCGATCACCAGGTCGTAGAAGCACCGCGGGCGCAGGCGCGGGAGCATGCTCATCTGGGCCCGGCTCTCGATCTGGAACACGCCCATCGTGTCGGCCCGGCGGATCATCGCGTACACGTCGTGGTCGCCCTCGGGAATGTTCGCCAACGTCAGTTCCGGCCCGCCGTGCCGGCGCACCAGGTCGAACGCGCGGTGGATCGCCGAGAGCATGCCCAGGGCCAGGCAATCGACCTTGAGGATGCCCAGTTCGTCCAGGTCGTCCTTGTTCCACTGGATCACGGTGCGGTCGGGCATGGCGGCGTTCTCGATGGGCACGAGTTCGCAGAGCGGGCCGCGGGTGATGACCATGCCGCCGGTGTGCTGCGAGAGGTGCCGCGGAAAGCCCACCAGGTGCTCCACGAGCCACACCAGGCGCGCCCCCAGCGGCGAGTCGGGGTCGATGCCCGCCTCGCGGCACCGTCCGGCCAGATCGGGCTCGTGGTGGAAATGCTCGATCTTCTTGGCCAAGGCGTCGACGCGGTCGAGCGCGAGGCCCAGGGCCTTGCCCACGTCGCGCACCGCCGAACGCGGGCGGTAGGTGATCACCTCGGCCGTCATGCCCGCACGCTCGCGCCCGTACTTCTCGTAGAGATATTGAATCACTTCCTCGCGGCGCTGGTGCTCGAAGTCGACGTCGATATCCGGGGCTTCGTTCCGCTCGCGGCTGACGAACCGCTCGAACAGCAGGTCCATGCGCTGGGGATCGACCGAGGTGATGCCCAGGCAATAGCACACGGCCGAGTTGGCTGCCGAGCCGCGGCCCTGGCACAAAATGCCCCGCCGGCGGGCGAACCGCACCAAGTCCCACACCGTGAGGAAATACGCCTCGTACCGCAACGCTTCGATCAGGGCGAGTTCGTGCTCGATCAGCCCGCGGACCTTCTCGGGCACGCCCTGGGGATAGCGTTTTCTGGCCCCGGCCCAGGCAAGCCGCCTGAGGTACTCGATCGGGGTCATGCCCGGCGGGGCGAGTTCCTCGGGGTACGCGTACCTCAGCTCGTCGAGCGAAAACGCGACGCGCGAGGCCACTTCCACCGTGCGCTGCACGGCCTCGGGCACGGCGGCGAACAGGGCGGCTATCTCGGCCGGCGACCGGAGGTGCCGCTGGGCATTGGGGAACCGCCGCTGGCCCGCTTCGGCCACCGTACACCCGAGGCGCGTGGCCACCAGCACGTCGTGCAGGGCCTGACGCTCTGGCACGTGGTAATGGACATCGCCGGCAGCCACCAGAGGCACGTGGGCCCGGCGCGACAGCTCGGCCAGACGCGCAAGCCGCGCCTGGTCGTCCGAGCCGCGATGCAACTCGGCCAACAGGTAACAGCGGTCGCCGAAGGCGCTGCGGTAGTCCTGGATCGGCCGCGGGGAGGGCGGTTCGTCATAGGGGTCGGGCACCACGCACGCCAAAAGCCCCGCCGACCGCTCGGCCACGTCGCAGAACTCCAGCCGGCACCGGCCCTTCTCGGCCCGGCGGCGCCCCAGGGTGATCAGCCGGGCCAACCGGCCGTACGCGGCGCGGTCGGTGGCCAGGAGGACCACCGCGGGGGCGTCCTCGGGCGTGATCTCGGCGCCGATCAGCAGCTTCAGCCCCGCCTCCTTGGCCGCCACGTGGGCCCGCACGACGCCCGCCAGGCTGTTCCGATCGGTCACCGCCAGGGCCGCATAGCCCAACTCGGCCGCCCGGGCGGCGAGTTCATCCGGGTGGGATGCCCCTTCGAGGAAGGAGAAGTTCGTCTTGGCGTGGAGTTCGGCGTAAGGCATGGAAACGTGTGGTGGGGCACGTCAGGGGGGTTCTCCGGAGGCGGCTTGCCATAAGAACAAATGTACACTATCTGCCGCCGGCTGGCAAGGGAGTTCCGGCAACGCCCGCCGCACGGTATACAAAACACCATGTTCGCGGGAGGGCCGCCGACCCCCAAGGGGGTTCTTCTGGATGTGCCGGTTCTTCCGGCTGCGCAGACGCTAGGGGGCCCGCGGGCCGTGGCCCGTGGCCCGGACCATCGCGTGTCGGACGCCCCCGCGCAGAACTTCAAACTTTTTTCCGATTCTTAACCCATTGTGGCGCATCGGGTAACCAATCATGTCCTTTTGTTTGGGAAACTTTTCCGTTTGCCCATCCGCGTTTTTTTTGCCAAATTGTTCTCAAGGGGCCTTGCGAACCTACTGCGCCTAACCGATGGTTGTTGGCCGTGCGTTGCGCGGCGAGGTGATGGAATATGAGAATGGCGGTCGTTTTCGCATCCGTGGCAACCGTCTTCGCGGCGTGCTGGCTGCCCGCCTCCGCCCAGGAGTGCTGCACCGGCTTGGCCACGAAGGTCCTGCCTTCCGTGGCCGCGTCGCCGGTCGATGCGCCCCAGGTTGGGGTAAGTTACCGGCTGGAGTACCAGACGTACTACGAGCCGCAACCAATCACGGCCTATCGCATCGAGTACGAGACGGTGTACGACGAGCGTCCGGTGGTGACCTACCGGCCGGTCTGGGAGACCCAGTACCAGGAGCGCCGGTACACCGTCGCGCGCCAGGTGGCCGAGACGGCCCACCGCGAAGAGCGCCGCACCGTATGGCGTCCCGTGTGGGAAACCCATGTCGAGGACCGAAGCTACGACCGCGTCCGGTACATCGAAGAAACCGCCGAACGCGAGGAACGCCAGACGGTCTGGCAGCCCGTGTGGGAAACGCAAGAGCGCCAAGTGGTCCGCACGGTGATGCGCCCGGTCGAACAGACGGTGTACCGCACCGAGTACACGACGATGATGGAGCCCGTCACGACGTGCCAGACCCAGTGGATCGATCAGAGCTACACCACCCAACAACTCGTGCTTAAAGAGCCGTGGTTGTTCCGCTATCGGCTGGCCTACGCCCCGCCGAGCACGGCCATGGATCCCGTCACCGGGGCGGTGGTCGCCCAGCGCGGCGGCCTGTACTGGGCGCCTCGCTACCGCGCGGAGGTCCAGCAGGTCTATCATCCCAACGTCGTTCCGCAGACGTTTGCGCAGACCAGCTACGTGCCCCGGGTCGTGGCCCAACAGGTGCCCGTGCAGGTCACGAGCTACCAGCCCGAGCAAGTCTGCGAAACCGTGCCGTACCAGACCTGCCGCATGGTGCCCCAGGAGGTCGTCCGCAAGGTACCGGTCAAGGTGATGCGCCCCGTGACCGAACGGGTGGAATGGAAAGTGCCGTACCAGGTCTGCCGCATGGTGCCCGAGGAGACCGTCGAGCGCATCCCCGTGACGACCTACCGCACGGTGTACGAGGAACGGGCCGAGCAGACGCCGGTGCATGTCTGCCGCATGCAGCCTGTAACCGAAACGGTGCGCGTGCCGCGGGTGGTCGAGAAGCGGGTACCGGTAACCTATACCCAATACGTGCCGCGGGTGGTCTGCACCCGGGTACCGCTGGATGCCTGCGGCCAGCCCATCTACGGTCCCACGGGCACGACGACGGGAAGCGAAGGCGCCGCATCGACCTCGTTGCCGCGCCCGGAACCCGCGCCGACGCCCGCCCCGCCGCGCACCGGGGAGAGCACGGGAAAACCCAAGCTCGAGGACTTGCCCAAACCGGTCGACTCGGAGCCGACCCCGGCCATGCCGAAGGAGACGCCTCGCCCGGAGGCCAGCCCTTCGCCCAGCGCCGCGGCGCCCAAGGAACCAGCCAAGTCGCCATCCACCCCCGAAAGCACCTACCCGCCGGTGAAGATGGAACCCAAGAAGACCTGAAGACCCACCGGCAAACGCCCGCACCTGTCACGCGAACCGCGTACGGGGACGGCCCCTCTTCGGGCGTGAAGGGAACCGTGTCGTTTTCCGGCCCGTAAGAAGCCGAATAACGAGCCAGTCCTTCGCCGACGAACGGTGATCTCGTCACTCCCCCGGGAACACCGGCAGCACGAGGTGCGAAGGGTACTGCCGGGCCGCATGGACGGTGTTCGTCGCCACGCGCGCCGGGGCACCGTCGTCTGGAGGTCTGCCGGTGTTCGGGTTGGGTTCGAACCGCGGCGCGTTCGACGACGAGACCGCCACGCGGATCCGGTGCCCGCGCTGGAACACATACGCCGTGGTTCCCAGCTCGATGCGCAGCGCGTAGATCTGGTCGGGCTCCAGCGGGACCTCGCGGTCCAAACCCTCGCGAAGCCGCGCGCGCAGGATCCCGTCGACCACCAGCATCGACCGGCCGTCCGGGCACACGTCGGTCACCTTGACCGTGAAATCGGTGTCGGGGCAATCGGAGGACACATGAAGCCAAGCGACGATCGGGCCGACGACTTCGAGGGGCTCGGTCAGGGCATCGCCGGTGAACAACAGCACGTCGGGGCGCGACTCGACCGGCCGCTGGTCGAACGGGCCCGCGGCCAACTCGTAGTTGCGGCCCCCGCACGTCGGCACGGGGTCGTTCGGGTCGTAGCGGAACGATAACTTCCCATCGCCGCCGGGCGCCTCGGGCCGCAGCGTGCCATCGGCGTAAAGGTGCCAGCGTGCCGGGGTCGCCGGAGGAGGCCAGTGGTCGGCCGTGCGCCAGCGGTGGCCGGCCGAACCGTCGCACGGGTCGCCCATCACGTAGTACTGCACGACCGGGTCGCATGGCACGCCGGTCGGCACCCCTTGCACCCAGTGGCGGAAGAACCGCACCGGATCGCACGCCCGAGGCACGCACGCGGCGTTGCGCGGGTCGATCAGCGTGCGCAGATCGTGGTGCGACCACGGGCCGAGGATCAACCGGCACTGGCCCCGGGCGCGCGGCCCGCCCTGGTTGTGGATCGTCACGAACGACTGGATGGTTCCTTCGACGAAGGCGTCGTGCCAGCCGCCCCAGAACACGCCGGGGACATTGACCTGCTCGGCGCGGATCTCGGGATTCAACTCGGCCCAGAAGGCGTCGTACAAAGGGTGCGCCCGCACCGTGGCGAGCATTTCGGCGCCGCGGTAGCGCCCGTGGAGCCAGCTCTCGACCAGTTCCTTGCGGAACGCGCCGCCCTGATACGCCGCCTGAGCGTACATGTTCGAGAAGGCCATGACGACGTGCTGGGCCCGCAGCGCCGGCGGCGCGCCGGGAGCCAGCAGGTTCTGCGCAAAGCCCATCGCCGACGGCCCCCACGTTCCAACGCAACCGTTCGACCAGGCCTGGCACGCGATCCACTGGATCGTATCGTGCCCGTCGCGCTGGTCGTGAACGAAGAGCATTTCCTCGCCCAGGCCGGGGCGCGATCCGCGCATGTCCTGCACCACCAAGGCGAATCCCTTGCTGCACACGAACCGGGCCTGAAGGCGCGTCACCTCGTCGCGCCGGTTCGGCGTACGGAACAACAGCGCCGGATACGGGCCTTTGGGAATCCGCGGCAGATACACGTCGGTGGGTAACGCCAAGCCGTCGCGCATCGGCACGCTAGCGCAGTACTGGCGAATTCCCAAGGCCGCCGATTCGCCAGCCAGGACGAACCAGAGCGTCGCGGACACGACCACGGCACACGGCGCCGTGAGTTG
Source organism: Blastopirellula marina (assembly GCA_020721945.1). Taxonomy (GTDB): domain Bacteria; phylum Planctomycetota; class Planctomycetia; order Pirellulales; family Thermoguttaceae; genus JANLFZ01. The sequence continues at coordinate 1,058 of DYLT01000082.1, read as the reverse complement.
GCATTGGGGGTGTGCGGCACGTCGCGGCATGGGTCACTCCGTAAAGCAGCGGGCCTGGTGGAACTGGACGAACGACCCGATTGTACCATCCCCGCGCAGCTTTCCCAGATTGCCCGTGTGGTAGCCTGCCAGCGACCGCAATCCTCTTGATCGAAGGCTGCTTCTCTTTACAGCATCGAACCGGGACGGTCGCAACTCGACAAGTGCGTAAGGATTTCGGTTTGGGCCGAACTTGACGACCCAAGCCATCCGCTATTGGAGGGGTGCCTTGACCTCACCCCATCGGCCCTTCATCTGGTACATTGCTCTCCGTGCGATTCGCGGATAGGGAAGTGGGCACCGGCTTGGGCGCCTACCCTGGCAGACTCAATTCAACCCGGTATGGGAGTGGTTTCATGCCTGACGGGCACACCGGCACCGGTTCATCGCCTCCGCAGGCTCGACGGGCCGAAGTCTGGGCCTGGGCCCTCTACGACTGGGCCAATAGCGCCTACTCAACCATTCTGATTACGGTAGTGATGTTATATATCAGCCAGGTGGTATTTCCGCCGCGACATCCGGGCGATGCCTGGGGCGAGACGGTCTATGCCTGGTGCATCTCGGCTTCGATGGTCGTGGCCGCGATCCTCTCGCCCGTCGTCGGCGCCATGGCCGACGTCAACCGCAGCAAGCGCCGCTGGTTGGCCGCCACCGCGCTGGGCGGCGCGGCCGGTGCCCTCGTCATGGCGGCGGTCTCTCCCGCGTGGCCGGGGGTCGTCGTCGCCGCGTTCATCCTCGTGAGCTTGTGCTTCGAGTTGTCGCTGGGCGTCTACAACGCCTTCTTGCCCGAGATTACCGACACATCGACGGTCAATCGGGTCTCGGCGATGGGGTTCGGGCTGGGATACGTCGGCGGCGCGATCGCGCTGATCCTCGCGCTTGGCGTGTTGTTCCTGGGAGACCGCCTCGGCATCGAGACGAAGCCCGATCAGCTTCGCGCGGGAATCGTGATCATGGGCTTGTGGTGGGGCGGTTTCTCGGTGCCCACCCTGGTGGTGCTCCGCGACCGCGGACCGGCT
>DYLT01000081.1 GCA_020721945.1 Blastopirellula marina | reverse complement strand
CCGGCCGCCGCTCCTACTGGCCGACGAACCCACCGGCATCCTCGACCGTGCCACGGCCGAGGAGATCGTCCGCCTCTTGGACGAGGTCCACCGCGAGTCGGGCACCACGGTCGTGATGGTCACCCACGACCGCGAGACCGCCGCCGCGGTGGCCGACCGGGTGGTCCACCTCCGCGATGGGCGCCTATCCGACGGGAGCGGCGTGCCATGAGGGCGCTGAAGATCGCGGCCATGTCGCTCGAGGGGCTTCGCCGCACGCCGCTGCGCGTGGCGCTGACGACGCTCGGCGTCTCGATCGCCAGCGGGGCGCTGGTCTCGATGGTGGCGTTCGCGCTGGGCCTCCAGCACGAGGTCGAGACGCCGTTTCGGGTGCTCGAGCTGTTGAACAACATCCAGGTATCGCCGCACGAAGGCAAGCCATCGCCGCCGTTGGACGACGACGCGCTGGCTCGCCTGGCCCGCCTGCCCGGCGTGGCCGCGGCCTACCCCGACATCCGGGTCAAGGGCGTTCTCATCCGCCAGGGCGACAAGACCGAGACTGGGCTGGCCTTGGCCATGCCCCGCGAGGCCGAGTGGATCGGCGTGGCCGACGAGCTGCTCGTGGCCGGACGTTTCTTCAGCCCAGGAGACCAGCCCGAGGCCATCCTCGGCACGCACCTGGTCCGCGGCCTGGGGTTCGCGTCGCCGCACGACGCGGTGGGCAAGCGGGTGAGGCTCGAGGCGGCAGGGCTGTCGCCCCAAGAGGGCCGCTCGTTCACGTTCCAGCGCAAGGAGCTCTCGTTGGTGATCGTCGGGGTGTACGAGCCGCCGCCGATCATGCCCCCCGCGGCCCGGCAGGCCATCCTCTTGCCGATCGAGCTGATGAAAGAGATCCCCGGCGTCCACCTCGACGCGGCACTCGAACGGCTCAAGGCCGGCGGAACCGCCGCGGCGCCGGGCTATTCCCGCGCGACGGTGCGGGTGCGCCATCCGAACGATCTGGACGCGGTCACGCAAGCCATCGAAGCCATGGGCTACCGGGCCCGTCCTCTGCTCAGCCGGCTCCAGGGCATGAAGACGTTCTTCGTCGTCCTCCAAGTGCTCTTGGCGGCGGTCGGCACCGTCGGGCTCGTGATCGCCGCGCTGGGAATCATCAACACGCTCTTGATGTCGGTCGTCGAACGCTACCAGGAAATCGGCATCTACAAGGCCCTTGGCGCCTCCGACGGCGACCTGTTCGTGCTCTTTCTGACCGAGGCGGGCGTCATCGGGATGCTGGGCGGCCTCGGGGGACTGCTGCTGGGGGGCGCGGTCTCCTGGGTCCTCGAGGCCGCCGCCAACGCCTACGCCCGCGCCCAAGGCACCCTCGAGCCGCTCCGCCTGTTCGCCTTTCCCTTCGGGCTTCTCGCGGCGACCGTGCTGTTTTCGGCGGCCGTCAGTGTGGTGGCGGGCGTGTATCCCGCCTTACGCGCGGCGCGGGTCGACCCCATCCGAGCCCTGCGGCGCGCGTGACGAAGGGACCGGCGATGGTGCCAGGTCTCTTGTACGCCGGGCAGCGCCAGGGCGATAATCGGCCTCGGTGCCGTTTTCCGAAGCAGCCGTTTTCCCCAAAGAGGCCCTCCCATGAACCACGCCCTACGGATCGTCGCCTTGGTCGTTTGCTGGTTGCCGGGGGCCGCGGCCCCAGGCAACGACCCGGTCGTGGACCTCGGCGCGCGCCGCGAGCTGTTTGTCGACGATTTCCTGATTGGCGAGCTTCGAGGCGACGCGCGGCGGACCCTCCAGAAGCCGACGCCGCACGAGGTCGTGCTGGTGACCGACCGGCCTTGGGAAGGGAATACCAGCGCCTACTACACGATCTTCCAGGACGCCGATCTGTACCGCATGTACTACCGGGGGTCGCACTACGACGAGAAGACCCGCCGCGAAACGCACCGCGAGGTGACGTGCTATGCCGAAAGCCGCGACGGCCTTCGCTGGACCCGGCCCGACCTGGGCCTGTTCGAGTTCGAGGGCTCGAAGCAGAACAACATCGTGTGGGACGGCTTGGGGACGCACAACTTCACGCCGTTTCGCGACGCCAACCCCGCGGCGCCGCCCGAGGCCCGTTACAAAGCCCTGGCCTACGGCGAAAGGGGCTCGCGGCGCGGCCTGTACGCGTTCCAGTCGGCCGACGGAATCCACTGGAAGTTGCTTCGCGACGAACCCGTGATCACCCTGGGGGCGTTCGACTCGCAGAACCTGGCCTTCTGGGATGCCTTGCGGGGCGAGTACGTCGATTTCCACCGGCATTTCCGCGACGGGGTGCGCGACATCATGACGTGCCGCTCGAAGGACTTTCTCCACTGGACCCAGCCCGTGTTCCTCGACTATCCCGGGGCGCCGCGCGAACATCTGTATACCAACGCCGTGCGCCCGTACGAGCGTGCGCCCCACCTGTGGATCGGTTTCCCCACACGGTTTCACCCTGAACGGGGCGAACAGGTCGAGCCGATCTTCATGTCCAGCCGCGACGGCCGCACGTTCCATCGCTTTTCGGAGGCGGTGATCCCCGTGACGGCCCCCCAGGACCGCATCGGCAATCGCAGCAACTACATGACGTGGGGCCTCGTGCGCTTGCCGGGAAACCCGACCGAGTACTCGGTGTATGCCACCGAGGCATATTACCGGGGACCGAGCAGCCGGGTACGTCGGTTCACCTACCGGATCGACGGCTTCGTCTCGGTCCGGGCGGCCACCCAGGGCGAGTTGGTCACCAAACCCTTGCGATTCGACGGGGACCGGCTCGTGATCAACTACGCGGCGCCCCAGGGCCGGGTGCGCGTGGAGATCCAGGACGCCGGTGGCAAGCCGCTGGATGGCTTCCGCGCCACGGACTGCGCCCCGCTTCGCGGCGACGCGATCGACCAGGTCGTGGCCTGGTCGGCCGGTCCCGAGGTGGGCCGGCTGGCCGGCAAGCCGGTACGGCTGCGATTCGAAATGGAAAACGCCCAGTTGTACTCGCTGTGCTTCTCGCGCGCGGCCAAGGGCCCCTGACCTTGCGTTGCGGCGACGATGGCCTGGATGCTTAACGCTCGCTTGGTTCGCGCGGCTCGATTACACTGGAACCTCGATGGCCGAGGGGCGCCTTCCGGAGTCTCGATGCCTGGGGCTTGACGGAGGTTGTATGGTCGATGTTCCGACGGTGGCGAAGCGGATCATCGCGAATGTCGAGCGCGTGATTGTCGGCAAGCGGCGGCAGATCATCCTCGCGGTGGTGTCGTGGTTCTGCGAGGGGCACATTCTGCTGGAGGACGTGCCGGGGGTGGCCAAGACGATGCTCGCCCGGGCCTTGGCCGCCAGCGTGGGCGGCTCGTTTAAGCGTATCCAGTGTACGCCCGACCTGTTGCCCACCGATGTGACCGGGGCCTCGGTTTTCCATCCGAAGACCACGGAGTTCGAGTTCCGTCCCGGTCCGATCTTCGCCCAGATCGTGCTGGCCGACGAGATCAACCGGACCACGCCGCGCACGCAATCGGCGCTGTTGGAGGCGATGGCCGAGGGCCGCGTGACGGTCGACGGGATCACCCGCCCGCTCACCCCGCCGTTTCTCGTGATCGCCACGCAGAACCCGATCGACCATGAGGGCACCTTCCCGCTGCCGGAGGCCCAGTTGGACCGCTTCCTGATGCGTTTCAGCCTGGGCTATCCGAGCCTCGACGAAGAGCTGAAGATGCTCGAGATGCTTCAGCGCAAGCACCCGGTCGAGGACCTTCAGCCGGTCCTCACGGCCGACGAGTTGCGCGAGGCGCAGCGCGCGGTGCGCGAGGTGTACGTCGACGAGAAGGTCCGCCGCTATTTGACCCAGATCGTCCACGCGACGCGCACGGCGGACGATCTGGCCCTGGGCGGCAGCCCGCGCGCGTCGATCGCCTTGTTCCGATGCGCGCAGGCGATCGCGGCGATTTCGGGCCGGGATTATGTCCAACCCGACGACGTGAAGCGCATCGCGGCGCCCGTGCTCACCCACCGTCTGATCCTCAAGCCCGAGAGCCGGCTGCGCAAGGTCTCGGTCGCGCAACTGGTCGACGAGATCGTCGAGGAGGTGCCGGTGCCCATGCTCACCAGTCAGCCGGCGTGATCTCGGTGCGCAGGGTCGGGGCTGCCGTGCCGCTTGAGCCAATCGAGCAACCTGCGGATGCTGCCGGTGGCCAGGGCGATGCACGTGTCGGCCCCGCCGTAGTAGAGGTTGAGCGTGTCGCCATCGGCGTCGATGGGGTAGCCGCAAGGGAAGACCACGTTGTCGACGTCGCCGTACCGCTCGTAGGGCATTTCGGGGCCGAAGACCCACGAGTCGCCACGCAGCAGGCAACGTTCGGGCGTCTGAAGATCGAACAAGGCCAGGCCCAAACGATACAGCGCGCCGGCGGCGGTGTGCCGAACCCCGTGGTAGAGGATGAGCCACCCCTCGGGGGTTTCGATCGGCGGCGGCGACAGGCCGATCTTGTTCGCGTCCTTGAAAACGGGTGGTTCCGTGGAATGGCTCGAGAAATCCTGCCTCCCTTGGTCCATGGCCGAAGCCCTTACCCATCCCTTGCGCGAATTCGATTCCGTTCCTCCACCAAGGTAACGGCGACCCCGCGCCAGGTCCAGATCGAGTTGCGTCACCTCGAGCCGGTGCCGCGCAGGCGTCGATGATCGAGCGGGCGGGGCCGTCCCTCGGCCAGACGGATTTCCAACAGCGCGTGAAGGAAGGCCAACGTCGATCCGGCGCCCTGGTTCTGATTGCAGCGGTCGGCGTGCAGTCCATCGCAGCAGCCGCCCGTTTCGGGATCGTACAGCGGCACGCCCAAGTCGTTGCGGCCCAAGAACCAGTCGAATGCGACGTGGGCCAGGGTATCCCAGGCGGGGTCGCCGGTGACGGCCTCGGCGGCCAGGCAGGCCGAGATCATGGCCTTTGCCTCGATGGGTGGGAAGCAAGCGGGCCGGCCCGTTCGCAAGGAGGGGGACCGTGTCGGGGCACTCCAACGCGGCGTGGATTGGGTCGCCTCGGCGGCGATTCTCAAAGCAGACAGTACCCGCCCGTACCCTGCGGAGTTAGAATGGCGGATAGACCCCCCCGGACGCGGCTGGCGCGTTGGTTCGCCTCGGGGCCTGCGCACGGGCGTGAGGCAGTGGGTGCCGCGTCACGAAGTACGACTTTTTTCACGGCGAGCACGCGATGGCCACACCGGCCGATCCCAAACAGCACTCGATCGAAGACGTATTGGCCGAGCTGGATCCCACCGAGGGTTTTTCGGGGGCTCCCCAGCGCGGCGGGATTACGGGCAAGCTGCTGCTAGCGGTCGTGCTCGTCGGGGCCGCCGGTGCCGCGGTCTACGGGTTTTCCCAGTGGCGCGGCAGCGAACGCGGACCGGCCGGCGCGATGCTCACCCATGTGGTCCAAGCCGGCGATCTTCTGGTGACGGTTACCGAAGACGGAAACCTCGAAAGTGCCAACAACGTGGACATCAAGTGCGAGGTGGCCGGCGGTGGCACCATCCTTTGGATCGTCAAGGACGGCAGCCTGGTCCAGAAGGGCGAGGTACTCGCCCGGCTGGATTCCTCGCAATTGGAGGACCAGATCAACCAGCAGAAGATCAACTACGAGAAGGCCCGCGCGGCGCTGGTGCAGGCCGAAAAGGACTACAACGTCGCGAAGATCGCCGTGCAAGAGTACCTCGAGGGGACGTACCGCAAGGAGGTGCAGGAACTCGACAAGCAGATCACCATCGCGATGGAGAATCTGCGAAGCGCCGAGAACGCCCTTCAGCACACCCAGGGCATGTTTCGCAAGGGGTACGTCAGCCCGCTCCAGCTCGAAACGCAGCAGTTCTCGGTCGAGCGGGCCAAGCTCGACCTGGACACGGCGAAGACTGCCAAGGAGGTGCTCGAGAAGTTCACCAAGGTCAAGACCGTCGAAGACCTGGAGAGCAAGCGCGACACCGCCGAGGCGAAGAAGAACTCCGAAAAAGCCGCCTTCGATTTGGAGGAATCGCGGCTGAAGCGGCTGCAAGGCTTCTTGGAGAAGACCGTGATCAAGGCCCCGGGGCCGGGAATGGTCGTCTATGCGAACGACCCCATGCGGGGTCGCATGGGAAGCCAGACGCCGCAGATCGAAGAAGGGGCCATGGTCCGCGAGCAGCAGACCATCTTCCGGCTGCCCGACTTGTCGCAGATGCAGGTGAAGGTCACGGTCCACGAGTCGAAGGTCGATCGCATCCGGCCGGGGATGCGGGCGCGGATCCGCATCCAAGCCCAGGAGTTCCAGGGAACCGTGGTCAACGTGGCCAACCAGCCCGAGCCCTCGAGTTGGTTCTCGTCGCAGGTCAAGGAGTACGCCACGTTCGTCAAGATCGACGGCGAGGCGAAGGACCTCCGTCCGGGCATGACGGCCGAGGTCGAGATCCTCGTGGCCCACCTCAAGAACGTGCTTAGCGTACCGGTGGCGGCGGTGGTCGAGCAGCGGGGCAAGTTCTTTTGCTGGGTGCGTCAGGAGGCCAAGGTCGAACGCCGCCCGCTGGTCCTGGGCATGAGCAACGACAAGTTCATCGAGGTCAGGGATGGCCTGGCCGCGGGCGACGAGGTGGTGCTCAATCCCCGGGCCGTCATCGCCGAGGCCCGCACGGAGGAGCCGGAGGCCGAATCGGTCGATGTCGGCAAGAAGTTCGGCGCCTCGCCCGAGGGCAAGCTGCCCGCTACCGACGAGGGCCGGGGCAAGTCGGCGCCTGGCCCGGTGGGTGACCGCGGTCGCCAAGGGCCCGGCGGCCAGGACGCGGGTCGCGGCGCGGGTGGAACGGGCTTCGGACCTCCCGGCGGGCCCGCCGGAACGGGCTCCGCCGCTGGACCAGGCGGCAAGATGCGCACCCTGATGGAGTTCGACCAAGACGGCGATGGCAAGGTCAGCAAGGCCGAGGTCCCCGAACGCATGCTGGGCTTTTTCGACCGGATCGACACGAACAAGGACGGCTTCCTCGACAAGTCCGAGATCGCCGCCATGCCGAGGCCGCCGCGCGGTGGGCCGGGCGGCGGACCGCCGGGTGCCGGCGGCGGACTGCCCGGTATGGGACCGCCCAGGACCGGCGACCGGCCGCCAGCGCCTGGTGGTCCCGGTCGGTAAGGGTGGCGCGATGGGTCGTTGTCTGGTTTGTCCCTCCTATTGTTTTGGGGGCCCCGAGCAGATCGCCGGTACGGACCACGCATGGTCAAACGCTTGCTCAAGCAGCTCCGCCTTGGCCTGAACAGCCTTTTGTTGCATAAGCTCCGTTCGGGACTCGCCGTGTTGGGAATCCTCATCGGCGTGACCGCGGTGATCTGGCTGGTGGCCATGGGCGAGGGGGTCAGCTATCAGGCCCAACAGCAGATCAAGGACCTCGGGGCGACGAACATCATCGTGCGCAGCGTCAAGCCGCCCGAGGATTCGTCGCGCACCGCGGGCGGGTTCTTCATTCCCTATGGCCTGTTGCGCGAGGATTACACCCGCATCCTCGCCAACGTGCCCACGATTCGCAACGCGGTCCCCATGCGCGAGATCCGCAAGGAAGTCCGGAACGAAGATCGCGCGGTCGATGCGAAGCTGGTCGGTTGCACGCCGGATTACCTGGATTTGAACCGGCTTCGGATCGCGCGGGGACGGTTTCTCGAGGACCGCGACCTGACCGAGGTGGCCAACGTGGCCGTCCTGGCGGCGCACACGGCCGAACAGCTCTTCCGCCACGAAGATTCGATCGGCCGCAGCGTGCAGATCGGCAGCGACTTCTACGTGGTGGTCGGATTGACCGAGCCGCGTGGGGCATCGGCGGCCATCGGCGGCAGCCTCGAAGCCCGCGATTACGACCTCGACGTCTACATCCCGCTCGAGACCCTCCGCTGGCGCATCGGCGACATGGTGATGACCGCGCGGGCGGGCAGCCGCGAGGGCGAGATCGTCGAGCTGAGCCAGATCACGCTGACCGTCGGCGATCTGGACGAAGTCGACGAGGCGGCCGCGATCATCCAATCGCTCTTGGAGAAGTACCACAAGGTGCGCGATTACGCGATCGTCGTGCCCAAGGAACTCCTGCGCCAGGCCGAAATGCTCCGCATGTTGTTCAACGTATTGTTGGTGCTTATCGCGGGGATCTCGCTGTTGGTCGGGGGCATCGGCATCATGAACATTATGCTGGCCACGGTGACCGAACGCACCCGGGAGATCGGCATCCGCCGGGCGCTGGGCGCCACCCAGGGCGACATCATCCGGCAGTTCCTCACCGAGACCGTGGTCCTGTCGAGCACGGGGGGCCTCTTGGGCGTGATGTTGGGGTTCCTCTGCATTCCCGCCGTGCCGACGATCCGCCGCCTCGTGAGCGCCTTCTTCCCCCATGTGATCGCCAGCTTGCCGCCGAACCTCCAGAACCTTGAGCCGCGGATTGCCCTGTGGTCGATCGTGGCCGCGTTCTGCATTTCCGTGGCGGTGGGGATGTTGTTCGGGCTGTATCCGGCGCGGCGTGCCGCCCAGATGGACCCCATCGAGGCCCTCCGCCATGAGTGACACCGCCGCGGTCGTTTCGCCCGTCCGCCGAATCGTCGCCCGCACCATCGATCTGCGCAAGGACTACCTGCTCGGAAAGAACGTGGTCCATGCCCTGCGCGGCGTCTCGATCGAGTTCCGGCAAGGCGATTTCGTCGCGATCATGGGGGCTTCGGGCTCGGGCAAGAGCACCCTGTTGAATCTGCTGGGGTGCCTCGACAAGCCGACGTCGGGCCGATACATGCTGGCCGGGCAAGACGTCTCGCAGCTCGACGACTACGCCCTGTCGAAGATGCGTTCCCGCTACCTGGGATTCATCTTCCAGTCGTACAACCTGATTCCGCAGCTCTCGGTGGTCGAGAACATCCAGATTCCGCTTCAGTACCAGGGCGACGACTCGCCCGCCGCCCTCGAGCGCTGTGTGCGGTTGGCGAAGCTGGTCGGGTTGGGCGACCGGCTCGACCACCGGCCCACGGAACTCTCCGGCGGGCAGCAGCAACGCGTGGCCATCGCCCGGTCGCTGGTCAACAACCCCCATGTCATTCTCGCCGACGAGCCCACGGGCAACCTCGACAGCGCCACTGGCGAGGAGATCATGGGGTTATTGGATGCCCTGAACCGGGCTGGCCGGACGATCATCATGGTCACGCACGAGGCCGACATCGCTGCCCACGCCCATCGCGTGCTGCGCCTGCGCGACGGCCGGATCGAGCACGACGGAAGGCCCTGAGGGCCTGGCGCGCGGCGTCGCCACCGTCAGGTTCCGACCGCCGGGGCCATGGTTCAGCCCGCACACTCGGCGCATTTCTCCCAACCTCTACCTCGGACCTCGGCGGCTCTGCTATACTAGAAGGATTGCTTTGTCGATCGAGGCCGCAATGACGAAGATCACGCTCCAGCACATCGCCGAGGCGGGGGTGGTGGGAGCCGGCGGGGCCGGGTTCCCCACCCACGTCAAACTGGCCGCCAAGGCCGACACCGTGCTCCTCAATGCCGCCGAGTGCGAACCGTTGCTCCACAAGGACAAAGAGGTGCTTCGCGCGCACGCGGACGCCGTGCTCGAAGGCATGGCGGCGGCCATGCACCTCGTCGGAGCCACGCGCGGCCTGATCGGCATCAAGGGCAAGTACGAGGAAGTGATCGACCTGCTGCGTCCGAAGCTGGCCTTTGGCATGGAGATCGTCCCCCTGCGCGACGCCTACCCCGCCGGCGATGAGTTCATCCTGGTGTACGACTGCCTGGGCCGGGTGGTGCCGCCGGGCAAGATTCCCTTGGCGGTGGGGGCCGTCGTGATGAACGTCGAGACCGCGCTGAACGTCGCCCAGTCCGCCAGCCAGCCCGTCACCGAGAAGTACCTGACCATTGCCGGCGACGTGGCCCGGCCCGTGACCCTCCGCGTGCCGGTCGGCGTGACGCTGGCCCAATGCGTGGCGGCTGCGGGCGGGGCGACCATTCCCGACGCGAACTACGTCGTCGGGGGCGTGATGATGGGCCGCCTCGAGGACCGGCACGAGGCCCTGGTCGACAAGACCACCGGCGGGGTGATCGTGCTGCCGGACGATCACGTCGTCGTCCGCCGCCGCCGCCAGGACTGGCGCCAGATCGTGCGCATCGGCCGCAGCGCGTGCGACCAGTGCAGCTTCTGCACCGAACTCTGCCCGCGGTGGTTGCTCGGGCACCCGATCGAGCCCCATCGCGCCATGCGCAGCCTCGAGTTCAATCTGGTGGGCGAGGCGAACACGATCGGCACCCAGTTCTGCTGCGAGTGCAATCTGTGCAGCCTGTATTCGTGTCCGGAGGACCTCGATCCGAAGAATGTCTGCACGCAGAACAAGCGCCGCCTGGCGGCCGAAAGGAAGCGATGGGAGAATCCCCCGTTCCAACCGGAACGGCCCAAGGCACACCTTGAAAACCGCAAGGCGCCTATGAAGCGGCTGTTCCACAAGCTCGGGCTCGACCGCTTCCGCAACGAGGGGCCTTTGGAAGACCGGCTCTTGGAGACGGCCAAAGTCGGCATTCCCTTGAAGCAACACCTGGGCGCTGCGTGCGAACCGGTGGTCCGGCCGGGCGATCGGGTGGCCAAGGGCCAGGCCGTCGGCCGCCCGGCGGTCGTCGGCGGCAAGCCCGTTCTGGGCGCCCCGGTCCATGCCTCGATCGACGGCATCGTCACCGAGATTGCCGACGGCGTGGTGTGGATCGAGACATCGTAGGGTTCTACGTTCCTGGAAGAAACCATGCCTCCGAAATCCATCGGCGCGATCGAACTGTCCAGCATCGGCATCGGCTATCGGATCGAAGACGACATGCTCAAATCGGCTTCGATCGAACTCTTGCTGGCGCGGACGATCTGCTCGGGCAAGTACCTCATCGTGGTCGGGGGCCCGGTGAGCAACGTCGAGACGGCGGTGCGCACGGGCCTGGCGTCGGCGGGCGAGGCGATCATCGACCACCTGGTGATCCCCAACGTGCACGAATCGGTCTTCCCGGCCCTGGGCCAGTCGGTCACCCTGCACGGCGACCACTCCGGCGCCCTGGGCGTGGTGGAAACCTTCAGCGGCACCAGCGCCCTGGCCGCCGCCGACGCGGCGGCCAAGGCCGCCCGCGTCACGCTCTTCCGCATCCACGTCGCGATGGCCTTGGGCGGCAAGGGATTGTGCCTGATGACCGGCACGGTGGCCGATGTCCGGGCCGGTGTCCAGGCCGGCGCCGAGGTGGTGCGCCAGCGCGGGCTGTTGGTCTCGGAGATCGTCATCCCCCGCCCCTCGAAGGAACTCTTCGGCGATTACCTCTGATCGCCGGCAACGCACGGAGGAGGTTCCTTGTCGCTTGCCATCCGCTGCGCCGGACTGAAGAAGACCTACGAGGGCAAGCCGCCGGTCGAGGCCGTGCGCGGCATCGACCTCGAGGTGGCCGAGGGCGAGTGTTTCGGCGTGCTCGGGCCGAACGGGGCCGGCAAGACCACGACGATCGAAATCCTCGAAGGGCTTCTCGAACCCACCGCCGGCGAGGTCGAAGTGCTCTCGCTGAGGTGGCGCGATCGCCCCGACGCGATCCGCCAGAGGATCGGGATCTCGCTTCAGGAAACGCGGTTCTCCGAAAAGCTCACGGTGCGCGAGACCTTGACGCTATTCCGCAGCTTCTATCGCCGCGGCCTCGAGCCCGACGAAGCCATCGCCCGCGTCTCGCTCGAGGACAAGGCCGACGCGTGGATCAAGAAGCTCTCCGGCGGGCAGAAGCAGCGCCTGGCCGTGGCCGTGGCCCTGGTGGGGGACCCCGATCTGTTGTTCCTCGATGAGCCGACGACCGGCTTGGACCCCCACTCGCGCCGCCAGCTCTGGGGGATCCTGGCCGAGTGCCGCCGCCAGGGCCGCACCACCGTGCTGACGACGCACTACATGGACGAGGCGGAGCGGCTGTGCGACCGGGTGGCCATCATCGACCACGGGCGAATCATCGCCGAGGGTCCTCCCCGCGAATTGATCGCGCGCCTAGGCGGCCAGCACGTGGTCGAGTTTTCCCTCCAATCGTCCGAGGCCGCTCCCCTGCCCGCTTGCGCCTGGCAAGCCCTGCCCGGGGTAACCGGCTGCCGGTTCGAGAACGGAACGATCCGGCTTTCGGTCGCCGAGCCGCACCTCGTGCTTCCCGCCCTGCTGGCTTGGCTCGCCCAGCGGGGCTGGAAGCTGGCCAGCCTCGTGACGCGGCATGCCAGCCTCGACGACGTGTTCGTGGCCTTGACGGGCCGCCAGTTCGAACCCAAGGAACAGACCGAGCCATGAGCCACCCGTCGGTTCGGCCCTTGCGACGGTACCATCCGCTGGCGGGCCTGGTCGCTGCGCGGCTGCGGGAGTTCCTCCGCGAGCCCGAGGCGATTTTCTGGGTCTACGTCTTCCCCTTGCTCCTGATGGTGGCGCTGGGCGTGGCGTTCCGCAACCGCCCGGTCGAGGTCTTCCGCGTCGTGGTCTGCGCGGGGCCACAGGCCGAGACCATCCAGGCGGCGCTCGGCGCCGATGCGCGGTTCCGGGCGAGTGTGCGCGGCGAGGACGAAGGCCGCCTGGCCCTGCGCACCGGCCGGGCCGACCTCGTCGTGGCCGCGGCTACCGATCCGACGCCAAGATACGCGTACGTCTTCGATCCGACGCGGACCGAAAGCGTGCTGGCCCGCAACACCGCCGACGACGTGCTTCAGCGGGCAGCCGGCCGGCGCGACGCCGCCTCGGTCGACGACCGACCGGTCAGCGAGCCCGGCGGCCGGTACATCGACTTCCTCGTGCCCGGACTCTTGGGCATGGGCCTGATGGGCGGCGGACTCTGGGGCGTGGGCTACGCCATCGTCGATATGCGCATCCGCAAGCTGCTCAAACGCTACGTGGCCACCCCCATGCCACACCGCTACTTCCTCGCCTCGGTCATCCTCAGCCGGCTCGTCTTTACGATCCCCGAGGCCGTCCTCTTGCTGGCCTGCGCCCGCGTCGTCTTCGGGGTGACCAACCACGGCAGCTACTTCGCGGTGCTGCTGTTGATCGTCCTCGGCTCCTTGACCTTCGCCGGCATCGGCCTGTTGGTCGCCAGCCGGGCGCGGACCATCGAGACGGTCTCGGGCTTGATGAACGCCGTGATGCTGCCGATGTACATCGGTTCGGGCATCTTCTTCTCGATTGAGCGGTTTCCCGAGGCGGTCCAGCCGGCCCTGGTGCTCTTGCCCCTGACGCCGCTGTTGAGCGCCATGCGAAGCGTGATGCTCGAAGGGATGGGGCTGGCCTCGCTCGTGCCCGAGCTGGCCATGCTCTCCGCCTGGGCCGTCGTCACGTTCGCTTTGGCACTCCGATGGTTCCGGTGGACGTGACCGAGACCCCCGCACGCCTTCGTCTTGCGGCGAAAGCGGACTTCTTCCTGCGCCGGCTGGCCCAGGCAATAGCGCGGCGAGGGACGTCGTCTGGCGTCGCCGGGCCACGTCTTTCCCGGGTGTTCAGGGCGTGCCACGCGACGCCGCGGCCTTCCATTGACGGGCACCGCGGGCCGGTCGAGAATAGCAGAAGGTCTAACCTCGCGTCGTAGTCGCCCAACGAAGCTGAGTCGTAGCGCCGTGGGTCGCCGAATGAACGTGTTGCTGTGCCTGGGTCGCGTCCTGGCGGTCGCGCTGGGGTCATGCGGCGCCGCGTTGGGGGCCGACGTTTCGTCCGGCTCGCAGAACGCCGCGCCGAAGGTCGTGATCCCCTTCGATTTCGAGTCGAAGTGGGACCAAGGCCGCTACGGCGCGATGGTTGGCGAGATGATCTGGAAAAAGCTCTCGCAGGAAAAGCGGGTCGTCACCACCGAGTCGATGCTCGAGGTGCGCGATCTGTGTTCGGCCAACGGGATACGGCTTGGCCCCCAGACGCCGTTGGACAAGGTCCGCCAGGTGGTGCGTAAAGACTTCGACGCCCAGGTGGGCATCTGGGGTGCGATCGAGCGCGTGCCGGGGACCGAGGGCGAGGTCTACGATCTGGTCCTCAAGTGCTACGATTTTTCGGGCGACTCGCCGCGTGCGATCTACGAGAAGTCGGCCCGGACGAACTCGGTCAGCGAGGTGCCGCACCGGTATGTGCGGGAGATGCTCGACCGGCTTTGCGATCGGCAGCCGGGCGCCACGCCCGACCTGGGCCCCGCCGCCGACGAGCGCTGGAAGACCGGGCCGAACCTCGTTACCGGCGGCGACTTCGAACAGGGCGACCGGGGCGTGCCGGTCGGTTGGGAACCGCGCGGGGGGCAACAACGCGAGCCGCTGGGGAACCTCGTCCGGTGGCTGCCTGAGGTCGGCAACGAGCGCAACCATGTCGTTCGCTTGACCCTACCTCGGGCGGTGGCCGAGGCCGAGGGGGTCATGTACTACAGCAAGGAGTTTCCCATCCACGACGGCGCGACGTACCGGTTCCAATGCCGCTGGCGGTCGAACGGGCCAAGCCCCAAGGTCTTCATCAAGGCTTACGACGAGATTGCCACCGAGTACCGCCGCCAGCGTCCGGCGGCCGGAAAGCCCGGTGACGAGCGCATCGCCCCTGGCGGCAGCATGAACGCTCCGTCGGGCGCCGACCGCCGCGAGGTCTACCGCAGCCAGCAGAACCTCAAGGGGCCAAACCAACGGTGGAACGTCCACACCCAGGAGTTCACTCCGAAACACACGCGGTACTCGCCCAAGTGGGGCCGCGTGATGCTGTACGGCTATCTGAACGAGGGAGTCGTCGAGTTCGACGACGTGGTGATCAAGGAGATCGTGCCGGCTGTCAGCGAGAACCTGGTCCGCGACAAGCGCCATTCCCAGGCAACCAAGGTCACCCTCGAGGAGATGGAAGAAAACGAGCGCCGCGGCGCCGAGGTACGCCAGAAGCTCCGCACCGAGCGCGAAGTTGGCGAGAAGAAAAACGCCGCCAAGCAACGCCCCAAAGGAAAGTAGAATACCTGCCTTGGACCTTCGTGGTGCCATCGTGCAACTCCTGACCAGCCTCCGGGCGTGGAATATCGCCCTGCGCACCGCACATCTGGCGGCGATGGGCGTGCTCTTGGGTGGACACGCCTTCGATATGCCAAGCCAGCGATTGCTGCCCGCCTTGTACGCGACCGTGGGGACGGGGGTGGCCCTGGGCCTGGTCGAGGCCGGCGGGGGGACCGTGTGGCTGCACCAGGGCCGCGGCCTGATGACGCTCGCCAAGCTGGTCCTGGTCGTGTCGGTCGCATGGCTCTGGGAATGGCGGCTTGCCATCCTGCTGGTCGTGGTGGCGCTGGCCTCGGTCGGGTCGCACATGCCGGCCAGGTTCCGCTATTACTCCGTGGTCTATCGGAAGGTCCTCCGCTGCTCCGGCGGCCCGGGGACCTCGCGCCTGGAAGGCGACCCGAGCGCGTAGGGGGGGTCGGCGCGCGCGCACCTGGGGCGCGGCGCGATGCTAGCGACGGATGCGCTGCGAGAAGTCGGGGCTCTCGGCGAACTCCCGCGCAGGGCCGCTGACCCAGGCGCGCCGGCGTGCCTCGGCAAAGGGCAAGTCGGTGGCGATTGCCCCCGCGTCGTACAAGACCCGGTCGGCGTAGCCGGACAAGAGAATGCCCAGGCCACGCGGAATCCGGCCCCCCAACCCGCGGTTGAGGTGCGCCAGCACGTTCGTCGTACAGTTGTTCGTGAAGGTATGGTAAAACTCAGGACGTCGGGCCAGGGTGTTGACCCGCTCCATCACGTCGAGAAAGATCGCCCGGGCCTCGTCGCGTGACACGCGCAGGGGGTAGATGTAGACATCGTCGTTGCGATAGTTCGTGCGGAGCTTGACCAGGTCGCGCTCGTCGCCCAGCACGTACATAAGTTCGTAGCGGTTGAGAATGCCGTTGAGGAACTGGTATGCTTCGCCCTTCTCGCGGCGGATCTCGACCGACAGGCAAAGGTACTGCCCGTCGGCAAATCCGAAGCTCAGCATGGTGTGGGCCACGGCCGGCAGGCCGCCGAACGGCACGAGGATGAAATCGACCGACTCCAACCGTTCCAGGTCGTACGCGCGATCGTCGTAATGCGCCACATACGTCTCGGCGTCGAGATACGTGCAGTGGCGCACCTGGTGAACCGCCACCATGCGGTCGCCAATCTCGGCGCGGGGAAGCACCGCCTGGTCGGGCGACCAGTCGCGCCGGTTCGAAGGGCGGTCCAACAGGGTGCAACCCAGACCCGGCAGTAGCGTCAACACGACCGCCGAGGCGAGTAGCGCCCAGCGCACGATGAGACCGCCTCGAGGCATCAACGGCACAAGTGCCTCCACGCGGTAGGGGTCGCTCCCCCTGCACAGCGGCCCGGACTCTCGGTAAACACGATCAGAACACGAGGAAAGAGGTGGCAATCCAGGAATACTGGGGAAAAGGCGTTCGATCGACGCGGTCGTAATGAGGGTCGGGATGAGCCAAGGGGCCTTCTTACCGCAAACCCGACTCCGCGTCGATGCCACTTTCGCGCGTGCCCCACGCGCCTACGCGCTACGGGAGTCTGCGGGCGACAACCGCGCGGCGGGGGTCTCGGCCCGCAGTTGGGCGATCATGTCCCGCGTGGCCCGTTCGACCGCCGACTGCCACCGCGTGGTGCCCCCTGCCTCACGGTATTTCGGGGCGGAGTAGGCGAAGATGATCCCGCGGGAGTTGTTGACGATCGCGCCGCGGCCGTCCGCCTGGAAGGCCCCTGCGACATCGCGGGCCGTGGCGCCCTGCGCCCCGAACCCCGGCACAAGGAACCAGGTGTGCGGCATCGCTCGGCGCAGCTCGAGGAGCTGGTCAGGATAGGTCGCTCCGACGACGGCTCCCACCGCTCCGTAGCCGCTGGCCCCTGCCGTCTGCGCGGCAAGCGATTCGACGTACTCGCCGAGGTGCTGGTAAAGGGGTCGGCCCGCGACCACCAGGTCCTGAAGCATCGTTCCGCCGGGGTTCGAGGTCTTCACCAAGACGAACACCCCTGCCTTGCGCCGGACGGCCGTTTCGACAAACGGCTGGAGACTGTCGTCGCCCAGGTACGGACTGACCGTCAGGGCGTCGGCGCCCCAGGGGCTTTGGCCCTGGCGGCCAAGGTACGCCTCGGCATATGCCGCGGCAGTGCTGCCGATGTCGTTCCGCTTGCCATCGAAAATCACCAGCAGGCCACGTTGCTGGGCATAGCGCACGATATCCTCCAGAACGCTCATGCCGGGCGGGCCCAGTTGCTCGAAGAACGCGGCCTGGGGCTTTACGGCCGGCACCAGCGGGGCGACCACGTCGATCACCTCGCGGCAGAAGACGCGGAACCCTTCGGCCGCGGCATTCCAGTCGCCGGGGCTGGAGATCAGTCCGGGCGGAAGCGATTCGGCCCGAGGGTCCAGGCCCACCAGCACCGGATTGCCGCACCGCCGCACGGCAGCATCGAGTCGATCCGCGAAACCGTGTTCGGTCATGCGTTGCAGGGTGCCGCCGGGCAGATAACAACGGGTGCCCTAGGGTTGCGGCGTCCAGGGACAGGCAGGTTCTGTCGGCCCGCAACGAACCGAAGCACGAACCAGTCCCCAGCCTGGGGACGGTTGCGAGAAACG
>DYLT01000463.1 GCA_020721945.1 Blastopirellula marina | reverse complement strand
TCGATCTGGCATCCAACCGGCTGGCGGGTCGGCCGGACCGCGCGCCGCGCTGCCCGCGCGCAGCGATTCTCGATGCCTCGCTGGATGGGGACACCTTGGCCGAGGCCAAACCGTGGCTTCGTCCCGGCGCCCGCCTCGAGGGGGCCCTTGCCCGGGCTGCCGAGTTGACGCGGCAGCACTTCACGGTGCGCGACGGCGTCGGGGCACCCGCCCGGCGCATGCTTCTCTATGCCCCGTTGTACTTATCCAACCACTGCATCAACCACTGTCTGTACTGCGGGTTCCGGCATCCGAACCCGATTCCGCGGATTCACCTTCCCTTGGACCAAGTGCTTCGCGAAGCGGAAGTGCTTTTGGGGCGCGGGTTCCGGCAGATTTTGCTGGTGGCGGGCGATTTTCCCAGCCTGACGACCACCGCCTACTACGTCGAGGCGATCCGCGCGCTGGTGGCCCGCGGCGCTGTACCCTCCATCGAGATTGCCCCCCAGTCCACCGAGGCGTACGAGACGCTGGTCCAAGCCGGGGCCTCGGGCCTGACGCTCTACCAGGAAACGTACATCGAGGAACTGTACGCCCGCTACCATCCGCGCGGGACCAAGGTCTCGTTCGACTGGCGACTCGAGGGACCCGAGCGCGCGGCCGAGGCGGGAATGCCGCGATTGGGTTTAGGGGTGCTCTTGGGCCTGGCCGACCCACGCGAGGACGTGTTGGCCTTGATGCGCCACGCCCGATACCTCGAATCGCGGTTCCCCGACCGTACCCTGGCGTTCAGCCTCCCGCGGATCCACGAGGCTCCCGATGGTTTCGAGGTGCCGTTCCCGGTGGATGACGAGACCTTCATCCGCCTGTATGCCGCGCTACGGATCGCGTTTCCCCGGGCGGAACTGGTGCTCTCGACACGCGAGCGGCCGGCGCTGCGCCATCGTCTGGCGGCGATTTGCATCACGCAGATGAGCGCGGGCAGCTCGACGGCGCCGGGCGGCTATCAGGAGCGGACGTGCGGTCGGCGGTCGGGCGAGCAATTCCCCGTCTGCGATGGTCGCTCGGCTGCCGAAGTGGCCGCGTGGCTTACGTTGCACGGCTTCTGGGTGGTTTGGTAATCGCTTCTCTGACCCAAGGATTCCGATGCACACTCTCGCCTTCGTCCTGATCCGACCGACTTGCATCCTCGGCGTGGGGACGCTTGCGATCGCCGTGGCCCTGGGGGCGTCTGGCCCGACCGTTCCTTCGCCGGCCCCCCCGTCGGGCGAGGCGGATTTGATGGACTCCGCAGTCCCCATCACGGCGGCGGAGGCCCTGCGCCAGGGCAACGCGCACCTCGTGAAGAACGAACTGGACGAAGCGGTCCGGCGGTTGAGTCAGGCGATCCGGCTGGATCCGAAGAATCCCGAGGCGTACGCCTCTCGCGCCCATGCCTGGGTCGAGAAGCAAGAGTACGACCGCGCCGTGGCCGACTGCACCCAGGCCCTCGAACTCGATCCCAAGAACGCCCGGGCGTTGGCGATTCGCGGATATGCCAAGGCGGGCCAACAAGAGTTCGTCTTGGCCGTGGCCGACTGCACCGACGCGGTGCGCCTCGCGCCGAACAACGCCGACGTGCGCTTGTTCCGCGCCCTGGTGTACCTCGAGCAAGAGGACTACGACCAGGCGATCGCCGATGCGAGCGAGGCGGTCCGCCTGAACGCCTCGGCCGCCGACGCCTGGGAGGCGCGGTGTCGTGGGCATCTCGGCAAGGGCGACGTGGACCGCGCACTGGCCGACGCCACGCGGGCCATCCAGCTCGATCCGCAGTTCGCCGCGGCCTTCCTCGACCGAGGCATGGCCTACTACCTCCAAGGTGAACTCCCTGCGGCCATCGCCGACTATTCCAAGGCCGCGACCTTGGCCCCCGACGACCCCGAAGTCTATCTGAACCGGGGGCTGGCGCATCACGACTCGGGCGATCCGGACCGGGCCATCGAGGACTACACCCGGGCGATCCGGCTGGCGCCCAAGTTCGCCGAGCCGTACTGCCGCCGCGGTCTGTCGTATCACGCCAAACAGGATTACGACCGGGCGATTGCCGATTACACCGAGGCCATTCGGCTGGCGCCCAAGTACGACGAGGCGTTCCTCTCGCGAGGACTGGCCCACCTCGTCAAGAAGGACCTCGACCGCGCCTGGGCCGACTGCCAGGAGGCCGTGCGGTTGAATCCGAAGAACCCCGAGGCCTTCCACAGCCGCGCCTTGGTCCGGCACCACCAGGGGGCCATCGACGCCGCCATCGCCGACTACACCGAGGCCATCCGGCTGGACCCCGGCTACCTCGACGCCTACCAGCATCGCGCGCAGGCTTACCAGCAGAAGGGCGACGAGGCCAAAGCCGCGGCCGACACGGCCAAGGCGAAGGAACTCGAAGCGAGCCGCGCCCGCACCCGCCCCGAACGGGGAAGCTGAACTGCCGTCGGCGAGGACTCTCGGCACCCAGCGCCGCGGGCCCGTCACTCGCCTGCTTCCAGGCGCAGCGGCACCTCGATCTGCCGCCCCGCGCGCACGATCGCCAGCGTGACCGTATCGCCGGGCTGTTTGCTCTCGACCAGATCGAGAAACTCGTCGGCGGTGCGGATCGGCTTGC
>DYLT01000462.1 GCA_020721945.1 Blastopirellula marina | reverse complement strand
TCGCTTCGAGCCGGTGCCGGCCCGCGCCGGCGCCGCCCGGCAGGGCGACGACCACGGTGCCTTCGGGCGTGGCCTGGCCGCTGACGCGCTTGTCGTCGAGCCACAATTCGACATCGCCGGGATTCACGCCCGTCGGCACGACGACCTCGACGAGCCTCTGGGTGCTGGTGAAGCGAAACACGGCGCGGTCCATGCGAACGTCCGAGGTCAGCCACGTCTGAATCCACGCCCGGTCCACCACGGTCGAGCCCAACGCGGTCTGGTCCTCCAAGTAGATCGCCAGGCCGAGTTCCGCGACGCGCCCCGCAGCATTCAATTCCAGCCCCCGGCGCACGCCTCCCCCGGAATCGGTCTCCGGGACGGTCCAAGGTCCGCCGCGCGCCTGCGCGCGAATGCCTTCCTTCGCGACGACGATCGCCTGGTTGCTCGTCAGTTCCCCATCGGCCGGCATGACCAGCGGAATCGAACTGCTGATGCTCGCCTCCGGTTGGAGCTTGCCCAGTTCCACGGAATAGCGCAGCACCAGTTCGCACGGCCCGATCCTCGGCGACGGCAAGGAAACCACCTTGCGATGAAGCAGTGCGGGGTCGGGCGTGTCTTTCGGCTGGCTGTCGGCCCACACCAGCCGCTTGCCGTCGTCCAGCCGAAGGTCGAGCTGATCCGACGCCTCCAGTTCGCGGGGGACGTCGACAACCAGCCGCTCCAGCGGTTCGTACGCGATCGCATAGGTGAACTTCTGCTCGACCTGGGCCTTCTGCTCGTCGAGGCGGACCTCGCTGGCAACCGCCACCCGCACCTGGCACGAGCGAATGCGGAACTCGGCGGCAAAGACTGCTTTGTCCGGCTCGCCCCGGTAGAACAGCGGCTCCTGGCGGCGCGCAGGAAGCTTCATCGTCGGCGCCACGTGCTGCCGCACCAGGCCGACCATCGTGGCCTCGGCGGGAGTCAGTTCGACATTGTCGTCGGGCACGACCACGACCGCCGAGGGCGATTGCAGAATGGTCGCGTCGGCAGGGGCACGGAGCCTCGGCAGCTCGAGCACCAACGACTTGGTTCCCGGCCGAAGCTTCTGCCTCGCCCGCAAAAACAGCTCGATCTGACCGATCGACTCCTGCTTCAAGGTGATCGAGAGCGGTCCGGGAGGATTGTCGACCACCGAATCGACGGCCACGAGGTTCTCGGGCCCCACCTCGTCAAGCTGCCACTGGCCCAGCTCCACGTCCAGCGTGCGGATCTTCTTGGTGCGGACCATGTACTTCAGCCGAGCCTGCATCGTTACCTGCCCGGCCTCGACCAGAAGCACGTACTCGGGTTCGATGGCGATCCGGGTCGTGCGTGGCACCACGCGCGCCATGAGCGAGCACGGCTGCATGAAATACTCGAATCCCGCGGCGAGATTCGGGGGACTGAAGGACTCGGGCAATTGATCGACTTGCCGCACACCCCGGTTCGGACCGAGCAGCACGTGCCAGTCGTCGCCCGCACTGATCGCCAGGTAACCCCATTGCCGGTCGGCCTCGAGCACCTCGTAGCCGGCCAACTCGCTCCAAATCCCCGAGCCCGCGTCGTACTCCGCCCGGCTGGAGATGTGAACCTCTTCCGGCCCGGCCATCCTTCCCGCGAATCGCACCTCGACCACCTTCCAATCCTCGCCGGTCGGTCCGCCCAACGCCACCGGCGTGATCGAGTACGACGAAGCGTTGCCGGGCAAGAGCTGGGCTCCTCGAGGCAAACGCACGCGAAAATGGTCGAAGCGGCCCCCGTAGCTCCGTACCGTGAGCCTGGCATCGAACGTGATCCCCTGGCCATCGACCCGGGCCAGGATCGCGCCGACCGCTTCGAGCACGGGCCGGGCAGGGACGAACCCGTCGGCCCTGGTACGCCAGGCGATCTCGAAGTCGCCCCCTAGGCCCACCACGTACAGCGCCGGGGCGCCGTCCGATTTCGTCGGCGGCAGCAACTGGGCCCCTTCGGAGACTCGCGCCACCACGTCCCCTGCCGGCGGCGAGAACTTCATCTCCGAATGGCTGGCCCGAGGGAGAAAGAGCTTGAATCCCGCCTCGGGACCGGAGGTCGTCAGTGGCACGAGCACGTGAAGCGTGACCCGATGTTCCTCGTTGACGCCGCCGCGGATCCAGCTCACATAGCCTGCCCCCTCCTCGAAATGCAGGAAGTGTTGACCGGCACCCTGGTAGTCGGCCGGACCGCGAAGCACCGCCTGATCCATGCGAAGCGGCACGCGCACCCATTGCTCGGCCAACACGCGGATGGTCACCTCGACCTTCAGCTCCGCCTGGCCTCCCCGCGCCGCGCCCTGCACGGAGAGCGCCAAAAGGCTGTAGCGCGGCATGGACTCGGGCTGGTCGATGCGGGCTTTGCGCCGAACCAACTCCTCGAAATCCTCAAACGAGAAGCCCAAGACGGGCTGGAGGGTCCCTTCCTTGTCTTTCAGGTAGTACAAGGGTGGAACGGCCTCTTGCACGGATCGTGGCACGGCCGACGGGACCGCCGGTGCGGCAGGTGCGGCGGACTTGGCATCCGGCGATAGCCCACCAGAGGGGGTTGAAGGCCGATCGGGTGGTTTCGCAAGGGGTTCCGCAGTGGTCTTCACGGCGGGGG
>DYLT01000461.1 GCA_020721945.1 Blastopirellula marina | reverse complement strand
CGTCGGGATAGCGCGGGGGCGCGACGGCCGGCGCCGAGTGGTCGAATTCCCACGACTCCGCGGTGTCGACGCGGGATACCGAAGGTGGGCCTCCGCCGCTTGCCACCACGGCCGCGCCCGCGAACCCCAAGGCAGCCGCGGCAGCGACAATCCAAAGGCGTCGGCCGGCAAGACGTGCCCTCGCCTGTTGCGATGTAGTGGAGAACGCCTTCATGGCGGCTTTCATGGCTGGTCCTCTTGACCGTCCTGAGGATTCGACGGCGCCAAGAGCACGCCGTCAGGGTCGATCGACACGACCCGGAATCCGTTCAATTCGTCTCCCACGCGGACCAGGTTGCGGCCCACGATGGCCACCGATTCGGCCGGGCCGCGGAACACGGCGGCCACGCCGGTGCTGCGCAGGGCGGCCAGGGTGCGATCCTGCTCCGCCTTGCGCTGCGATCGCGCCTGGCGCTTGCCCAGCGAGGCCTCCTTCTTGCGCACGGCCGCGGCAGTGCGCGCGAAGGCCTCGGGCAGCCCGAAGGGGTCGTATGCCGCGGCTTCGTCAGCGCTGAGCTTTGGCCAGGCCGGGCGCGGCGGGGTCGGCTCGCCGGCCGGTTTCGGTTGCCCGGCGCTCGGTTTGGCCTGGGCGTCCCGGGTTGCGGCGACGGGCGCAAGGCCCCGAGGGCCCGCGCGGCTCGGTGTCGGCGCCTCTGGCTGGTCCGGCTCGCCCTGGCCGCCGAATTGCACGTAAAGCACGCCGGCCAGGATCACGGCCAAGACACCGATCAGCGCGAGCTGCCGCGGCGTCACGGCGGGCTTCGGATTGTCGTCATGTCGAACCATCGTCGTCGGGCAGGCCGTTGACCTGCCGTAAGTCAATTGCTAGGCACCTGCGCGTGCGGAAGGCGGCTGCGTCTTCGGGGCAAGTCGCGGTCCCGAAGCCGGCGGCTCGTGGAGATCGAAGAACACCACGACGGACAGGGTCACCGGGTAGGTTTTGGCCTCGCCGGCAGAAGCCATCTCGATTTGGGTCACCTGGGAGAGCCTGGGCAGCGATGCCATCCGGTCGAGGAACCGGCACACGGACCGGAACGACCCCGTGCAGGCGAGCTGAATCTCCAGGCAGGAGTGGTTCTCGCGTCGGCGCACCACCCCGGGCCGGTAATCGCGAATCACCAAACCCGCCGCTTCGGCCGCGCCGCTGAGTTGCGAGAGGAACTCGGCTTCGGCGGGATCGCGGGGGATCCGTTTTTCCAGGGCGAGGGTCTTGGCGCTGGTTTCGTCCAGCGCACGGCGCAGTGCGGCATGCTCGGCACGCACCTTCGCACGGTCGGCCAGCAGGGTCTCGAGCGTGGCGACGCGCGACTGGCAATCGTCGATATCCTGGTCCATGGGGCGCTGCGCCAGCGCGTACCCCAACCCCACGATGGCCAGGGTCACGGCCAGGCCCGCTCCGTGCAGGGCCTGGCCGAGAATCCTCAGCTTTCGGTCGGGATCGTGTTGCAGCATGATGGGACTGGCAAACCGTGATCAGGGGGCACGGCCCTTTGGACCGCAGGAAGAACGTCTAGTAACTGCACTCCACCAGGTACGAACAGGTTTTCAGGTCGCCGGCCGGTTGTTCGGCTGACGACTTCAACTCGACCCGGTCGAACGCTTGGGTCTGGCGCAGGGCGGCGACGAACCGCGAGACCGAGGGATTGTCCAGTGCCACGCCCTTAATGGTGACCAAGGTCGAGACCCCAGCGTTGGGGTGCTTGCCGGCGGACTTCTTCTCCGCGCCGGGCGACTGCTCGCGCGGGCGCACGGTCAGTTGGTCCACGCGAAGGCGTCCTTCGCACTGCCGCGCGCTGCGGCCCACCATGCCGAGCAGGGTCAGGGCCGGCCGGGTGTCTTCCAACTGGGCCGCTGCGGCCTCGCGCCGGCTCCAGGCTTCCAGGCTTTGGCGGCAGGTGCGGATCTCTTGGCGCAGCGCGGCGACTGGAGCGTATTCGGCCTCCAGCGCGTCCAGCGTCTGGCGCACGGCGGCGCTTTGATTCGCCTTGGCGACGCCGATGCCCGCCATCGCGCCGGCCGCGGCGGCCCAGACGACGGCCCATTGCATCAGCCGGCGCCGAACGACTTGGGCTTGGCGGACCTTCCAGGGGATCAGGTTGAGGTGCGTTTTCATGATTCCCACGCCAATGCCGACAAGGCGGCCGCGGGGCCGAAGAGGGCCGACGCCTCGGCCGATCGACGCATGTCGCCGCGCGCCGCCAAGCTCCATACCTGCACGGGAAGCCCCGTTTTCGGCGACAAGTGCTCCGCCATGTTGCGCACCGTGGCCCCGCCGCCGAACAGCCAGAGCCTCTGGGGGACCAGGCGCGAACGGTGCAGTTCGGGATAGGCCAACGTCTTGTTCAATTCGGCGACGATCTCGGCCAGGGGGGCCGCGACGATGTCGGTCAGCACGTCCTGGACCTCGCGAAGGGGATCGTCGGAGCCAGCCGGATCCGAGACGCCGTAGGTGGCCAGAAGGTGTTCCGCGTCGTCGGCCGACAACCCGAGGGCGTCGGACACGGCGGCCGGCAGCGCGGCAAAGCCGCAGCCAAACGTAGCGGCGACCTGCGAAGTGGGACGGTCGGCCCTGCCAGGCGGAGCCTGGCGCT
>DYLT01000080.1 GCA_020721945.1 Blastopirellula marina | reverse complement strand
ACCAGGGACGGCGGCTACAACCTGCTTCTGGGGAACAACCCGTTCTTCTACGAGTATCTTCGCCGCGGCGCGTGGGGGACCGCGTGGTTTTCGCACGACCTGGACCGACAGTGGCTGGCCGAGATCCCGCCCAGCGAGACGGAGGCCGATCGAAAGGCGTACGACCAGGCGTGGAAGAATATCCGGGCCGAGCCGGGCATGTTTGCCTATGCGTGCCTGGTGCGCGAAGCCCGGCTGTTCTCGCCATTTCCTCATCAAACGGAGCCGCACGAGGGCCCGCTCGCTCGGGCGCTGCGCTACGCGGCCGCGGCGTGGTATCTTGCCGAGCTGCCGTTGGCCTTGGCAGGCGCGGTGGCCGTGGGGCTCGCGTGGCGTGCCGCACCAGCACGCGCCGACGCGCGGGCATGGGCGCCGTGGCTCTGGGCAGGGCTCCTCGTCCTGACGTTCATGGCGGTCCACGCGCTGTACTGGACCGACCTGCGCATGCGGGCTCCGCTCATGCCGGCGCTGGCCCTTGCCGCGGCCCGTGGCGCTGCCTGGCTGGCCAGCGTTACAAGTCGCCGCTGTCGGCCTTGGCGGGGCGCTTCTTGCGCCGGGCCGCGTCCTTCAGGCCGGTGTCGGGGGCGTTGATCTCGATGGCGAGCAGTTCGATGACGAGGTTGGCCTCGGCATCTCTTGCCAGCCTTTCTCCCACACTGCCCGGCTGGCCGGCTTGACCCGGATAGCCCGGATAGCCACCCGGCCCGCCGTAGCTCGGCCCGCCGTAACTCGGCGCGCCTTCACCGCCGGGCATGGTGGGCATTTCGGGCGAGCCGCCGGGCAAACCGGGCTGGGCCCGGGCTCTCGTTCCCGCCTTGGTGGCCGCTGCCTTCCGGGTGATCAACAGGTCGAACGAGTGCCTCCGGCCTTGCTCCGCGTCGATGCGCAGCCCATCCATCCAGATGCCCGAAGCCGCGACACGCTCGACAGGCCGGGGGAACTGACGCTTGAAGAAATCCACCACCTTGCCGGGCGTGGTCTTGCGTTCCATGCGCACATAGTGGATCGACATGGGGCTCATCGGCACGCCCGCCAGCTTGCCCTTCGGCAGATCGCCGGGCCAGGCGAAGTGGTATTCGGCCGATGGCATCATGGTGGCGGGCAATTGGAACGGCTGCGTCTCGGCCGAACCTCTGGACTTCCCTCCCTTGACCGCCGCGTAGAACTGGGAGCACAAGGCCCGGGCCATCGCTTCGCTGGTGGCCATCCATTCGTAGGCGCTCTGGTCGGGGCTGGTTTTTTCGGCTTTCTGGCCTGGGGCGCCCCCTGGCGCGCTACCGGGCATGCCGCCCGGCGCACCGGGCCCGCCCGGCACGCCATATCCCGAATCGCCCCGGTCCCGACTGCGCCGCAAGCGGGGGCGCACCATCAGGGGTTTGTTCGGGTCGGGCGGGTCTTTGCGGGGCAGGGCCTTTAGGACGACGAGAAAACCCGGGTCATTGAAGTACCGGCTGGTCAATCCGGCCCCTTCGAGGTCGCCTGGACCTTCGTCGGCCCGCTCGTACAACAGGGTGCAAAGCTTGGCACGCACCGAGTCGACCGGAACGGTGCTGGCCAGAACGATCTGTTCGGCCGCCGAACCAAGCGACTCGTCACTGGTCAAATCGAGGCCCGACTCGATGCTCTTGAGGAACTCGGGGCCCCAGAGCTGGCGGGCTAGACGAAGGTGGGTTTCGTCGGCCGATGCGCCGGCCCCGCCCAAACCGAAGATCGAAGCCAAGCTGAGCGGTTTGGGAGCGCCGGGTAGCACCACCGGCGGCGCCACGCCGACTCCACCCGGCGCGCCGAACATCGGCTGCGCCTCGGGACGGGTGGGGCCTTCGGGACTGGACATTCCCGGATACCCAGAGGGTGCGCCGGGCGAGCCGGGCGGTCCCATGCCCGGTGCCGCTCCCGGATATCCGGCCGGCGGCCCCCCGGGCGACCCTGGAGGCCCGCTTTCGGGCCCACCAGGATACCCTGGTCCACCAGGATAGCCGGATCCACCAGGATAGCCGTAGGGGCGGCTGCCGGGTTTTGCCGTGGGCTCCGCCGCGGTGCGCGGCGGCACGCCCATCAGCGTCGCCAGCGCTGTCGAACTGTACTGCGTGAAGTGTTGCCGAATCGTCGCCTTGATGGGCTCAAACGCCTCGCCTTGTTGGGTGTTGAGCACCATCTGCGCCGGGAGATTCTCCGGTGCGGCCTGAAGCAGCAACTGGGCAAGCAGGTTGCGCGTCGATTGGGAAGCCAGCGGCGACACCATGAACCGCGCCAACCGCAGCCGAAGCGCTTCGTCGGCCTTGGTCGCGGCCAGGGCAAGGGCCTTCTTCTGCAACTCGGCGGTGGTCATCCGACCGCCCGAAGGCCCGCTTGCCCCAGGATAGCCGGCCATGCCGGGGTAGGAGCCGGGCATGGTGCTTCCAGGATAACCCGGACTGCCCGCGGGATAGCCAGGGTACGACGGCGCGCCTTCGGTCTTGGCTCCTTCCTTGGCAGTTGACTTGGGTTCCGGACGCAGCCGTTCCGGCGTGGTCAGGGCAGTGAAAAACACCTCGTCGCTCTTGGGGAAGGGCCGTTCGAGCAGGCTCTCCAGCGCGGCTTCGGCCGCCGACCGGTCGTCGTCCACCTTGATCGCACCGGCGATCAACTGCTGGATCGTATCCTGCGCCGTCTTGCTCGTGTTGAGAATGCTCAACCCGACCACGATCGCGCGAGTGGCCGCGCCGTCCAGGGGCCTGGCTTGACCGCCACCCGCTTGACCCGAGCCGGGATAGCCCCCGGGGTATCCGCCAGGATATCCGCCCGGGTATCCGCCGGGATATCCACCGGGAGAGCCGCTCGGCGATCCGCTGCCTGCATCGGGCGATTCCGGGCTGGATGGAGGACCGGAGTAACTTGGCGCCGACCCCCCAGGATAACCCGGCGACATGCCTGGATAGCCCGAGGATCCGCTGCCAGGCGGCCCTGACATCGGATATCCCGGAGGCATCCCCGACGGACCGCTGGGCGCGGCGGGTTTGGCGGGTTCGGCAGGCTTGGGCTGCTCGGTCTTGATCAGCCGCGTCAGCAACACCGAGGCCCGATCGATGGTCTGGGCGTCGCCGCTGGCCGCAAAGTGCTTGGCCATGTAGATGACGGCCTCTTTGAGCCGCGGATCGCCGTCCCACCGGGCCTTGTAGTAGTGCTCCTTGACCCACCGGGTCACGTCGTCCGGCAAACCCGGACTGGGCTTGGATGCACCGGCCGCGCCGGGCGCCCCAGGAGGAGCCATGCCCGGCGCCCCCATACCAGGACCCATATACGTGGGTGGAAGACTTTCGGGTGAGCCGCTTCCCACCGGCGCGCTTCCGCTTGGACCGCTCCCGACCGGCATACTGCCCGCCGGTTCACTGCCGACCGGTCCGCTGCCGGGCGGCATTTCGCCCGGAGGGCCCGACGAGCCTGAGGGAGGCGACTGGGCCAGCGATGGCAAGCTGGCCAGCCACAGCGTCGCCACCCACGCCAACAGACCACCAAGGACCGCCTTCGTGCGCATCCGAGTCCCGTTCACCGCAATGCCTCCTCAGAAAGGCGTTCGGCCGAAGGGCCCGCCCGACGCAGGGCCCTCGCACGACATCGTTCGATTGTCGCTCACCCCGGCAACCGTTAGTATGGCAAACTTCGTGCGTCCATGCCACCAGGGCAAACCAGAACTTCAAGCCGTTTCTGGCATCGCCGAGCCGGCGCGAACCGCATAGCCCTCCAGGGCGCTGACCCATTAGAGGGGTGGGACTTGACTCCCCATCGGTGCTTTCGCGAAGCTGGTGCAAGCCGTGTCGATTCGGGCGAAAGGCCCCTTGCCTTTGCGACCCATCCGGTGAATCATTTACCGCGTTGTCTCTGTGCTGGGTTCCACGAGGAGGAATTGCGTCATGAAGAGTGTCTGGAACGCGTCGGTTCTGGCGATCGTGCTGTTGGCCCTTGTCGTCGCTTCGGCGGCTCGCGCCGCAGGCGTGAAGATCGGCGACAAGGCTCCGGACTGGTCGGGCATCATCGGAGTCGACGACAAGAGCCACAGTCTGTCGGACTACTCGAAGGCAAAGCTCATCGTGCTGGTGTTCACCTGCAACCACTGCCCCGTCGCGGTGGCGTACCAAGATCGGCTCGTCGCCCTTCAGAAGGACTACCAGGCGAAGGGCGTGCAGGTGATCGCCATCAATGTAAATAATCTGGCGGAGGACAAGCTCGACAAGATGAAGGAGCGAGCGAAGCAGAAGGGGTTCAACTTTCCCTACTTGTACGATTCGAGCCAGAAGACCGCCCGCGACTACGGCGCCACCTGCACCCCGCATGTGTTCGTGCTTGGCAAGGAACGCAAGATCGCGTACATGGGGGCCATCGACGACAACAACAGTCCCAAACAGGTGAAGCGCCACTACCTGCGCGATGCGCTCGATGCCCTGCTCGCCGGCGGCCAGCCGCCCAAGACCGTCACCCAGCAGCGTGGGTGCAGCATCAAGTGGGATTAGCCCTGGGAGTCGCGATGTCCAGCGCCGAGGAATCGCGCGGCCGCCGCGCGCGGTGGACCTTTTCGATCGCCCTGTGGTGCGGCGTGGTTCTTGCCCTGGCGGCTGGCCCGCCGGCAATTCAGGAACCGCCCGTCCGCCTGATCGACGAGAAAGACCTCGACAAGGTCGTGCGGAGCCACCGCGGCAAGGTGGTCCTGGTCGATTTCTGGGCGACGTGGTGCGAATCGTGCGTGGAGAACTTCCCGCACACGGTCAAGTTGCACCACGATCTGGCCAATCAGGGACTGGCCGTCCTCGGCGTGAGCATGGACGAACCGGAGGACGCCCCCCAGGTGCGCAAGTTTCTCGCCTCGAGAAACGCGGTGTTCGAGAATTATCAGAGCCGGCTGGGGGGCTCCTCCGACGAGTCGATGGTGCGGTTCCAGATCCGCAGCGGCACGTTGCCCCACCTGCGGCTTTACGACCGCGCCGGCAAGCTCCGCAAGGTGTTTCCGCCGGAAGGCGGCAAGAAACTCGATCCGAAGGCCGTCGAGCGGGAAGTCCGATCGCTGTTGGCAGAACCGTCGTAGGCTCGCGCACTAACCGCCGCGCGACCCGTCGGCAAGGCAAACGCACCCAGAAAGCGGCTGCCTGCGCGATGCGCGCGGGCATGGCGATTCGGCGGTCTCCCGGATACGCTGGACGGCTGGGCCTTGGAGTTCTAACCTCGTTTTTTCGCTGCGTGCCACCCATGAACGCTCTGCTGCCGCGGTGTCTGCTGGTGGCGTGCGTGGCCGTTGTCGCGGACCTTCGGTCGGCCGCGCTGGCTGCGCCCGCCGAAAGGCGTCCGAACATCGTATTCTTCCTTGCCGACGACCTCGGCTATGGCGACCTGGGGTGTTACGGCCAGAAGAAGATTCGCACCCCGAACATCGACCGGCTCGCCGACGAGGGGATGAGGTTTACGGCGCACTACTCGGGCCACAACGTGTGCGCCCCGTCGCGGTGCGTGCTCATGACGGGCTTGCATCCGGGCCACGCCTTCATCCGCGACAATCGGCAAGCCAAGGCCATCGGTCTTTCGTTTGAGGAAGGGCAAGTGCCCGTGCCGGCCGGCTATCTGCGGCTGCCGCTGGCGCTGAAGAAGCTCGGCTACGCGATCGGCGGGTTCGGCAAATGGGGGCTTGGGCCGGTCGGGAGCACGGGCGATCCGCTGAAGCAGGGCTTCGACCGGTTCTTCGGGTTCAACTGCCAGGCGGTGGCCCACAACTACTATCCGACGCACCTTTGGGACAACTCGCGGCACATGGCGCTGGACAATCCGAAGTTCGCTGCCCACCAGCGTCTGCCCGAGAGCGCCGACTTGAACGACCCGGCCACGTATGCTTCGTTCGTGGGGAAGCAGTATGCCCCGGACGTGATCAGCGCCGAGGCCCGCCGGTTCGTCGAGGAGCAGCGCCAGCGGCCGTTCTTTCTCTACTATCCCACGACCGTGCCCCACTTGGCCCTCCAGGTACCCGAGGACTCGCTTGCTGAGTACGTGGGCAAGTTTCCCGAGGAGCCTTACCCTGGGGGGCGCGGCTATCTGCCCCAGCGGACCCCGCGCGCGGCCTACGCGGCGATGGTCACCCGCCTGGACCGCGAGATCGGCCGCATCGTGGACCTGGTGAAGGAACTGGGGCTGGACGACGTGACGATCTTCGTGTTCACCAGCGATAACGGGCCACTGTACGACCGGTACGGCGGCACCGACGCGGAATTCTTCCATAGCGCCGCGGGTTTTCGCGGCCGCAAGGGGTCGTTCTACGAGGGCGGTTTCCGCGTGCCCTGCATCGTGCGGTGGAAAGGCCGCGTCGCTGCCCGCACCCAAAGCGACCGCGTGACCGGGTTCGAAGACTGGTTGCCGACGCTGCTCGAACTGGTCGGCGCCAAGGAGGCGATCCCGGCGGGCATGGACGGCATCAGCTTCGCTCCGACCCTTCTGGGCCAGCGCCAGGAGCCGCGCCCCTTCCTCTACCGCGAATCGCCCGGCTACGGCGGCCAACAGTGCGTGCGCGTGGGCGACTGGAAGGCCGTGCGGCAGAACCTCAACGCGCCGCCGCGGGCCAAGAAGGCGAAGGCGGTCGAGCCGGGCCGCATCGAGCTATACCACCTCGCGACCGACCCGGCCGAGACGCGCGACGTCGCCGCCGAGCACCCTGACGTGGTGGCGAATCTCCGTGCGATCATGGCGCGCGAGCACGTCAAGTCGGACCTGTTCCCCATTCGCGCCCTCGATGGCCCGCCAGCCAAAAAGTGACGCGAAGCGAGGTCCTTCGGCACTTGGCGAGTTCTGCCGTCGATGGGCCTTTCGAGGCCGTCGGGGTTCGCGCGACGTTGGCAGAGCGCGTCCGGCGCCCGGCGTCGTCTGGCGGGAGAACGAGTAGGTGCGGATCGCGGTCTTGCCAGAACTCGGGGGTCGCCTGTTCAGCGCGACCGACAAGACCAACGGCTACGAGTTTTTCTACCGGCTGCACGTGATCAAGCCGGCCCTGATTGGGATGTTGGGGGTCTGAATCTCCGACGGGGCGGAGTGGTGCGTGTTGCACCCGAAGCCCGAGTCTACTGCGCCCAGGCGCTCAGGCGGTGGAGATCGAGGCCGCCCATGTCTGGGCGCGGTACCACGTTTCAGCCCTCGAAGGAGGGCAGGTGGCTCAGATCGCCTCGCCGCCGCGTTCGCCGGTGCGGATGCGGATGCAGTCCTCCAGCGGGAGGACGAAGATCTTGCCGTCGCCCACCTCGCCCGAGGCACCGGTGCGGGCTCCCTTGATGATCGCGTCGATCGTGGGCTGGAGGAAATGGTCGTTCACCCCGATCATCAATTGGACTTTGCGCACGAGATTCACGGCGAACTCGTGGCCGCGGTAGACCTCGGTATGCCCTTTTTGGCGTCCGAACCCTTGAACGTCCATCACGGTCAGGCGGAAGACCTCGACCTCGGCAAGCGCCGCCTTGACCGCTTCGAGGCGCTCGGGCTGGATCAGGGCGATAATCAGCTTCATGAGGCTTTGCTCCGGCAAACGCGCGGCCCGAAGGCCTCGCCCTGGGCACACGACGTCGAGCGTCCACCGCGTGCGGCGCCTGGCACGGTCCCACCCGCACGTGCGCACGCTTTCGACCGGCGCCCCAACTGGATCGTACCAAGCGCGCCGGGCCATCTCAAGGGGGCCCCCGGTTGGCCCGGCCTGGCGCGCGACGCCACCAGGACGGGCTCTAGCGTCGACCGCGACGGCGCGAGGTCTTGCGGTGCGGCCGGTAGCCGACCATGCCCGGCCCCCCCGGACGCGGTCTTGCCGTGCGGGTCGGCGGCGTCTTGACGCCGCGGGGCGGCCGCGAGGGAATCAGACATTCCGGCCCGTCGCCAATCAGGTCTTGCCGGCCGGCCTCGATCAGGGCCTCGCGCACCTCGGGATATCGCTCGGGCACGAAGAACTGAAGGAGCGCCCGCTGGAGCCGCCGCGCGCGAGCCCCCTTGGCCACCTCGACTTCGTGACCTGTCATCGGGTCGATGCCGGTGTGGTACATGCACGTGGCGATGTCGAAGGGCGTGGGGTAGAAGTCTTGCACCTGCTCAGGCCGATAGCCGGTCCGCTTGAGGAACTCGGCCAGCCGGATCATCTCGTTCAGTCCGCAGCCCGGATGCCCCGCGATGAAGTACGGCACCAGGTATTGCTCTTTGCCGGCCGCCGCCGAGATCATGGCGAACTGGCGCGCGAAGGCCTCGAACTCGTCGATCGAGGGTTTCTTCATCAGGCAAAGCACGTCGGGGTCGGCGTGCTCGGGGGCGACCTTCAAGTGCCCGCCCACATGATGCCGCACCAATTCGTGCATGTAGACGTCGCTCCGCCGCGCCAGGTCCATGCGCACGCCCGAGGCGATGAACACCTTCTTGACTCCCCTCTCGTGGCGCGCCGCGCGCAGGAGTTCCACCAGCGGGCCATGATCGGTGTTCAGCAGCTTGCAGATCGCCGGATGAACGCAGCTCAGACGCCGGCACCTGGCCCGAACCTCGGGCTGGGTGCAATTCATGCGGTACATGTTCGCGGTGGGCCCGCCAAGGTCGCTCACGATCCCCTTGAACTCGGGATCCTGGGCCATGCGGCGGATCTCGTCGCGAATCGATCGAGGGCTTCGGCTTTGGATGATCCTGCCTTCGTGCGCCGTGATCGAACAGAAGGTGCATCCGCCAAAACACCCGCGCACGATCTGGATCGAGTCCTTGACGACCTCGAAAGCCGGAATCGTACGGCCGCCGTAATCGGGGTGCGGATAGCGCTGGTACGGGAGTCCGTATACCCGGTCCATCTCGGCTTCGGAAAGCGGCATCGCCGGCGGATTGACCACCACCGCCTCGGGGCCATGCGCCTGGACCAGGCGTCGAGCGCTGTGGGGATTGGTTTCGAGGTGCGCCACGCGCGTCATTTCGGCGAACTTGCGCCGATCGGATGCCACGTCCTCGTAGCTCGGCAACTCGATGGTGGGCCAGTCCGCCGGACAGGTTCGGGAGGTGTCGGGCGCCGGACGGGCTTCGAACCGGGGGGCCTTCGGCGCAAGGGTTTCGCTCGAGCCGGTCCCGGTGCCCGCCAACCACCTTGCCCGCAACGTCGCCCACTCGTTTCGCCCCAGCCGATAGGCCACGCCGCGCAGGTCGCGCAGTCGCTCGACGGTCTGACCGGCCGCCAGGCGCCGAACGATCTCGAGCAAGGTCCGCTCGCCCATGCCGAAGACCACCAGGTCGGCCTTCGAGTCCATGACCACGGAACGCCGGACTTTGTCGCTCCAATAATCATAGTGGGCCAGGCGGCGAAGGCTGGCCTCGACCCCGCCCGCGATGACCGGTACGCCCTTGAAGGCCTCGCGCGCCCGCTGGCAATACACCGCGGTGGCGCGGTCGGGCCGGCGTCCGATTTCGCCGCCTGGGCTGTAGGCGTCGTCGTTCCGCACCTTGCGGTTGGCCGTGTAGTGGTTGACCATCGAGTCCATGTTGCCGGCGCTGATGGCAAAGCACAGACGCGGCCTGCCGAACTGCCTCCAGGGCTCGCAGGAACGCCAGTCGGGCTGGCTGAGAATGGCCACCCGGTAACCCTCGCTTTCCAACAGCCGGCCCAACACGGCCATGGCGAAACTGGGATGATCGACGTAGGCGTCGCCGGTGACGAACACTACGTCCACGGCGTCCCAACCCCGCGCTGCCACCTGCTCGGGCGTCATGGGCAAATATCGGGCGGGATCGAGCTTCGGGTGACGCATCGACGCGGCAGATCGGCAAAACGACCGATGGATGGAACGATTACGGCATCGCGGCAAAGGGATTGTGCTTCTTCTCGTATCCTACCGTGGTCGCCGGGCCGTGACCCGGATAGAGCAGGGTGCGCTCCGGCAAGGTAAACAGCTTCCCGTGGATTCCTGAGATCAGCGCGCGGCAGTCGCCCCCGGGGAAGTCCGTTCGTCCCACGCTGCCAGCGAAGATGACGTCGCCGACAAACGCCAGACAACCATTCTCCCTCCGGCAGACGTACACGACATGCCCGGTCGTGTGCCCGGGGATGGCAAGCACCTCGAAGTCGATTCCAGCGGTCGTGTATCGGTCGCCGTCGTCAAGAAGCACATCAGCAGGGGGGCTGACCACCGAGAATCCGAAGGGGGCCGATAGATTCTCGACCGCGTCGGTAAGCTTCGAGGCGTCGCCCCGCCCGATCACCAACGGACAGTTTGGCCACCGGCGCTTTAGCGCCGCGTTGCCACCGATGTGGTCGGCATGGCCGTGGGTGTTGAGGATGGCAGCAGGCGTCAGTCCGTGGGCGTCGAGGTATTGTTCGATGCGATCGGGCTCCAGCCCGGGATCGATGACCGCGCAATCGTCCCTTCCCGAAAGGTGGACGACGAAGGTGTTTTCTTGAAAATCGCGCGAAATGACGGCGGCGATCTCGACGCGCTGCTGGGTCACGAACGCCTCTCCTTGGTCCAGGCAATCTGGGGAAAATGCGCAGCCGATGGGTGATCGCACCGGTCGTCGGGATTGGGCCGGTTGCGGGACGACACCGCATCGTGCCAAACATTGTAATTGTGTCGAGGAAATCCAGCGATAACTCTTAGCAGGGCTTAGGAGCAGCTAGGAGCGATCGCACATGGCGTGGAAGTGCTTGACGTGGCGAAACTGCCTCTTGGTTTTCGTTGCGGGTGGTAGCCTTGCGGCCGGAACCGTCGCGGCACGCGCCTGGGAACAGCCATCCGCGAAGCAGCCGTCGAGCGATCGCCCTGCCTATCGGGTGGCTGAACGGTCGTTGCCCTCGAGCGAGGCTCGGGCGATGCTCGGCGCGGCCCAGCCCAACGAGCACCCCTTGATGCCCACCCTGCGATGGGCCCGCGAGGGCCTGTGCGAGGTCGAGAAGATCAAGGACTATTCGGCCACCATGGTCAAGCGCGAGCGCATCGACGGCAAGGTGGGAGACCCCGAGTATATCTTCCTCAAGATCCGTCACAAACCGTTCAGCGTCTACATGTACTTTCTCGGCCCGCCCGCCATGAAGGGCCAGGAGGTCATCTGGGTCGAGGGGGCCAATCACGGCAAGATGTGGGCCCACGGCACCGGGCTGCGCAAGGTGTTCGGCACAGTCGAGCTGGACCCCACGGGCCCCATCGCCATGAAAGGCAACCGGTATCCGGCCACGGAAATCGGCATCGTGAACTTGCTTCGCCGCCTGATCGAAGTCGGCGAACGCGATACCCAATACGGCGAGTGCGAGGTGAAGTTCTTCCCCGGCGCCAAGATTAACGATCGCATGCACACGTGCGTGCAGGTCGTCCATCCCGTGCCCCGGCGGAACTTCCTGTTTCACGTCGCGCGGATCTTTGTCGACGACGAGTTGAATCTGCCTACCCGCTACGAGTCGTACGACTGGCCTAGCCAACCGGGCGGGGCAGCCGAGTTGATCGAAGAGTACACCTATCTTAACATCAAATTGAACAACGGGTTCACCGACGCGGACTTCGACATCCGCAACCCGAACTA
Organism: Blastopirellula marina; assembly: GCA_020721945.1. GTDB lineage: Bacteria > Planctomycetota > Planctomycetia > Pirellulales > Thermoguttaceae > JANLFZ01. Next base: position 6,175 of record DYLT01000080.1, on the reverse strand, counting down.
TGGATTCAAGGCCAAATAGGCCCCCGTGCGGCGCAATGCCGCCTGAGTCCGGCGACCGGCCTCGCGCCGCGGAACCCCGCGCCGCGGGGTCGTTTCGTTTCGCCGGGTTGCGGTGGGCTTGGCGCGTCGCGCGCGGCCTGGCGATCGTCTACCTTGTGGCGCTTCTGTGGCTCATGTGGCTGGAAAACCGGCTCGTCTTTATCCCCGCGAAATACCCTGAAGGCAACTGGCGTCCGTACGACCTGACGCCGGAAGACGCCTGGTTCGAGGCCGCCGACGGGGTACGGCTTCATGGCTGGTATGTAACGCACGATCAACCCGTGGCCCAGATCCTCTTCTGCCACGGCAATGCCGGGAACGTGACCCACCGCGACGACGTACTTCGGCAACTGCGCGACGTGGTGAAGGCCTCGGTGCTGGTCTTCGACTATCGGGGGTACGGGCGAAGCGGCGGCAGCCCGGACGAACCGGGCGTGCTGGCCGACGCCCGCGCCGCCCGCGCCTGGCTGGCCAAGCGGGCAGGCATCGCCGAACAGGACGTGGTCCTGATGGGCGAGTCGCTCGGGGGCGCTGTGGCCGTCGATCTGGCCGCCGAAGGCGCGGCCCGGGCCCTGGTGCTGGAGAACACCTTCACCAGCCTTCCCGACGTCGCCGCATGGCATTATCCGTGGGTCCCCGTGCGCCTGTTGATGCGCACCCGTCTCGAGTCGCTCGAGAAGATCGGGCGATTCCAGGGTCCGCTCTTCCAATGCCACGGCGACTGCGATACGATAGTGCCCTACGCCTTGGGCCGCCGGCTGTTTGAGGCGGCGGTCGGTCCCAAACAGTTCTATATGCTGGCCGGGGCCGACCACAACGACCCGCGCCCAAGAGCGTATTACGAGGCCCTCCGGCGGTTCCTCGAAACGCTGCCGTAGCCCGTCTTGCTTTTGCGATCGCCCCCGGAGCTTGACGACATTGGCATCCGATCGACCCGCCCCCGACGCGTCGTGCGCCGTGACGTTTCGTTACGAGCCCGCCACCAGCGACCGCGACCACGTGCGGCGCATTGTCGAGTCTTCCGGCTTTTTCTACCCCGCCGAAATCGACGTGGCCGTCGAGCTGGTCGACGAGCGCTTGGTCAAGGGGCCTTCCAGCGGCTATCACTTCGTCTTTGCCGAGTGCGATGGCCGGACCGTGGGCTACACGTGCTACGGTCCGATCGCGGCGACCGTGGGCAGCTTCGACTTGTATTGGATCGCCGTCGAGCAATCGTGCCGCGGCAAAGGACTGGGGCGCCGGCTGCTTGCCGAAACCGAGCGTCTCATCGGCGATGCGGGCGGACGGCGGGTGTACATCGAGACCTCGAATCGCCCTCAGTACCTTCCCACCCGCGCCTTCTACCAGCGGTGCGGCTATACCACCGAGGCGGTGCTGAAGGACTTCTACGCTCCGGGCGACGACAAGGCGATCTTCGTCAAAGGGTTGTGAGGCAAAAGGCGCTCAGCGCACCACGCGGGCCCCTTTCGCCCGGATCGCGGCTTCGACCTCCTTGAGCGTCGCCATGCTCGTGTCGCCTGGCGTGGTCATGGCCAGGGCCCCATGCGCGGCCCCGTACTGGACCGCCTCGGCGGGTGACTTGCCCGCCAGCAACGCGTAGATCAGCCCCGAGGCGAAACTGTCGCCGCCGCCCACCCGGTCGAAGATCTCGAGATCTTCGCGCAACCGGGCCTCGTGGAACTCGCCCTCGGCGTAGACGATCGCCCCCCAGTCGTTCCGCGTGGCGGTCTTCGCGTGGCGCAGCGTGGTCGCCACGACCTGGAAGTTCGGGAACACGCGGCGCGCCTCGGCGATCATCCGCTTGAAGTTCGAGGGATCCAGCGCCGACAGGTGCTCGTCGAGGCCCGGCACGTCGAACCCGAGCGCCGCCGTGAAATCCTCCTCGTTGCCGATCATCACGTCGACCAGTGGGGCAATCCGGCGGTTCACCTCGACGGCGCGGGCCGAGCCGCCCTGCCACTTCCAAAGGGAAGGCCGGTAATTGAGATCGAACGAAATGACCGTGCCGGCGGCCCGGGCGGCCTCCATCGCCTCGATCGCCAACGCGGCCGTGGTCGCCGAGAGCGCGGCGAAGATTCCGCCGCAGTGGAACCATCGCGCGCCTTCGCGGCGAAAGATCGCGTCCCAGTCGACATCGCCCGGCCGGAGCTGCGACGCGGCCGAGTACGCCCGGTCGGAACACCCCACCGCCGCGCGCACGCCGAACCCCCGCTCGGTGAAGTTCAACCCCACGCGCGCCGCGCGGCCGATGCCGTCGAACGGAACCCATCGCACATGCGAAAGATCCACGCCTCCTTGCATCATCAGGTCTTCGAGTAATCGCCCGACTTCGTTGTCGACCACCGCGGTGACGATCGCCGTGCGCAGGCCGAAGCACTTGCGAAGGCCCCGGACCACGTTGTACTCGCCGCCGCCCTCCCATACTTGGAACTGCCGGGCCGTGCGGATCCGCCCCGGCCCGGGGTCGAGACGCAACATGACTTCGCCCAACGCCACGGCGTCCCAACGGCACGCGTCGGGCGGCTTGATCGACAGCGGCATGATCGCGTTCCTGGTCTGGCTTGATCGCAGCCTCGGAGATGCCCTCGCAACAGCCGAGCCTGCCAGTATAGGAGCCGATCGAGGACGCGGCCAGGGCCTCCGCGACGACGGCACGGGCCGCGGACCTCTTGATTCTCTCGGAACGATCGCCCATGATGCACGCCTGGACTTCGGGCCTGAGCCCCAGGTCGATTGGGCCCACGGGGATAGGCTTCCTCGGGTGCCATGACGTATCCCGCGGTCCCTTGCCCGGCCCCCGGGAGGAGAGCATATGCCGAAGACGGTTGCCCTGCTCGGCGCGCTGGATACCAAGGGGGCCGAGTACGGTTTTGTCAAGGAGTGCATCGAGGCCCGCGGCCACCGGACGCTCTTGATCGACGTGGGCGTGCTCGACCCCCCGCGGATCGCACCGGACGTCTCCCGTCGCGAGGTGGCCGAGGCCGCTGGGGTGGATCTCGATGCGTTGGTGTCGCGGCGTGATCGGGGCGAGGCCGTCGCGGCCATGGCTCGGGGGGCCGAGATCCTCGTGCCTCGGCTGTTCGCCCAGCGGCGGTTCGACGCGATCCTGGCCCTTGGCGGCGGTGGAGGCACCTCGGTGGCCTGCGGGGCCATGCGAACCTTGCCCCTGGGTGTGCCCAAGGTCATGGTCTCCACGGTGGCGGGCACCGATGTATCCGGCTACGTGGGGGTCAAAGATATCGTCATGGTGCCCAGCATCGTCGATGTTTCGGGCGTCAATCGCATCAGCCGCGAGATCTTCGCGCGGGCGGCCGGGGCCGTGTGTGGAATGGTCGAAACCGAGGTCCCGCCCGGCGACGACCAACCGCTCGTCGTGGCCTCGATGTTCGGCAATACCACGCCCTGCGTCGAGGCCGCCAGAGCGATGGTCGAAGCCGCCGGCTACGAGGTGCTCGTGTTTCACGCCACGGGCACGGGCGGGCGTACCATGGAGAGCCTGATCGACGACGGGCTGATCGCCGGCGTGCTCGACATCACCACGACCGAATGGGCCGACCAGTTGGTCGGCGGCGTGCTGGCGGCGGGTCCGACCCGGCTCGAGGCCGCCGCGCGGCGCGGCGTGCCCGCCGTCGTCACCCCCGGTTGTCTCGACATGGTCAACTTCTGGGCACCCTCGACCGTGCCAGCTCGCTTCCAAGGCCGGCGGTTCTACCAGCACAACCCGAACATCACCCTCATGCGGACCACGCCGGACGAATGCCGTCGCCTCGGCGAGATCGTGGCCGAAAAGCTCAACCAAAGCACCGGGCCGGTAAGCGTGCTGCTGCCGATGCGGGGATGGAGCATGATCGACGCGCCGGGCGGGCCGTTCTGGTGGCCCGAGGCAAACCACGCGTTTCTCGAAGCACTCAAGGCGAATCTCCGGCGAGATATCCCGCTGGTCGAACTGGACTGCAACGTGAACGACCCCGAATTCGCGCGCCAATGCGCCGAAACGCTTCTGGCACTGATGAAACTTCCGCAAACGGTCTGACTTCCCCTCGCCCGCTTGGGGGAGAGGCACCGGGGCAAGGGGGACCCGTGGACCCATCTTCGGTCCCTAATCCCCAATCCCTGATCCAGCAACAGGTGAACCGCTTGAACCCACTGGAGGACCCCATGCCTGAAACACGCTCCGACATCCTGGCTCGTTTCCGCAAGAAGATCGCCGAGGGCAAGCCGATCATTGGCGGCGGCGCGGGCACGGGCATTAGCGCCAAGTTCGAAGAGGCCGGCGGCATCGATCTGATCGTGATCTACAACTCGGGCCGCTTCCGTATGGCCGGGCACGGCTCGCTGGCCGGGTTGCTGCCCTATGGCGATGCCAACGCGATCGTCATGGAGATGGCCGCCGAGGTCCTGCCCGTCGTCAAGAAAACCCCGGTCCTCGCCGGCGTCTGCGGCACCGACCCCATGCGACGCATGGAGTACTTCCTCAAGCAAGTCAAAGAGATCGGCTTTGCCGGGGTGCAGAACTTCCCGACGGTGGGATTGTTCGACGGCACGCTTCGCGTGAACATGGAAGAGACGGGGTTCGGTTACGGCCGCGAAGTCGAGATGATCCGCCTCGCCCGCCAAATGGACCTCCTCACCACGCCTTATGTGTTCAACTCCGACGAGGCGGTCGCGATGGCCCGGGCCGGGGCCGATATCCTCGTGGCCCACATGGGACTGACCACCTCCGGATCGATTGGGGCCAGGACCGCCAAGACGCTCGACGAATCGGTCGCCCTGATCACCCAGATGGCCGAGGCCGCACGGCGCGTGCGCAGCGACGTGCTGATGCTGTGCCACGGGGGCCCGATCGCCGAGCCGGACGATGCCGCCTACGTGCTCAAACACTGCCCGGCAGTCGACGGCTTCTACGGAGCCAGCTCGATGGAACGCCTGCCGACCGAGCGTGCGATTCGCGAGCAGACCGAGCGATTCACGCGGATCGGGCGTGGCTGAAGGACCCGACCGGCAGCCACGGCTGGAAGGGCCCGCCGTCGATCCCGACAGCGGCGCCCTGGGGGCAGGACTCTAGGGGATTGCGCCAGCCGAACCGCGCGGCGCGGAGTCGGTGTCGGGTGGTTTATTCTTTCGCGTCGCCCTCTCGATGTAGTCGGCGGCCTGCCCAAGCGTGCGCAACGTACGGAAGGCCTTCAAAGAGATCTTCAGATGGAATTCCCTCTGCAAGTCCTCCAGGAACCGCAGAGAGCCGGTCCAGTCGTTCTTGAGGCGCCTTTCGATCGACGTGTCGCGCGTGACCTTCTTCCGGTCGAGTTTGAACCGCCGGGCCGCCAGATCGAACACGCGGTCTTCGATGGTGGGCTCTTTCTTGTTGGGCTTTTTCGCAGGGCGCTTTTCTGGGGCATGGCCCCCCGGTGCCGCAACCGCGGCGCCCACCGGGACCCTCGCGGACGTAACCGCCAGGATCGCGGCGCCGGCCTGGCAGAAGAACGCCCGGCGGTGCGGCGCTTCCGCCCGGGCGCCAAGATCGCCTGCCCGTGTGCCTTGGGCTTGGGGATGATTCCGGCCCATGGTGGTTTCCTCCCTATCACTTCAGCAGATTGGCCGAGGGCCAGATCTCGAGAAATCGGCTCCACCAGGCCGGCGCCTTGGCGCTGGTGTCCTTGGCAGCGGCATTGGCGGGGCGCCGCCGCGTAGCGCCTTGGGCGGCGACGGCCTGTTCGACGTGATCCACGACCTGGCCGACTGTCGTGATGTCCTTCCAGGCCGTCGGCGTGATGCGGATGGCGAATTCCTTCTCCAACTCCGCCTTGAGCTTGGCGCGGTCGGAGGGCTGGGCTTTCAGATCGTCGGTCAGCGAAGTCCGCCGAGAGATCTCCTTGGGCTCGACCTGGAATCTCCGCGAGACCACGCGGATGACCCGCGATTCGATCGACGGGGCCTCGGGCTTGCCGGCCGATCGTTTCGCCTTCGGCGCTGCCTGGGCTGAACCTGCCGCTGCGGCCACGAGCACGACCGCCGCCTGCCGCAAGAAGGTCCGGCGGTGCCCATGCAGAACCCCACTTCCGCGGGTCGAATCGCCCAGCATCGGTCGCGTCCTTGCCTGCTTCTTGCCGCCCGGCGTCCAAACCCCCCACAATATAGC
>DYLT01000460.1 GCA_020721945.1 Blastopirellula marina | reverse complement strand
CCCCGCCGATTCGTCCAACAGCATTCCCAACAGCGAGGAGAACCGGCCGGGATGTTCGGGGGCCAGCCCGCCGGGAACTCCCGCCGCCTTGAACGGATCGAGCACCGTGACCGGCAGGGAGAAGTCTTCGCCCAGCCGGCTGCACAGCGTCGCATGCTCGTTCCGCCCGCCGTAAACCACCAGGCGGTCGATACTGCGACCTCCCAGCACGCCTTGCTGGGCGACCAGCACCGTGCGGTGGATCTCGCCAGCAAGCCGGCCGGCGATCGCGTCTTCGTCCAAACCGCCGGGAAAGCGCACGGTGCGCAGAAACAGGGGTTTGCCGTCGCCCACCACGGTCAGGTCGGCCTCTTCGGCCAGGACGTTGACCAGAAGGCATACGTCTTCGGTGTTCGGGGACGTTTGAAGGAAGAGCGACGCCGCGGCCAGCGGGCGCAGCACGATCCGCTGCGCGCGGAGACTCGCCGCCGCGCACGCCTCCTCAACCCGTTGGTACTGCTGAGGGCCAAGCACAGCCGCGATCACCGGTCGAGGCTCGGTGGGGTCGTCCGAACACGCGGTGAAGTCGACCAGGGCGTCGTCACCGGCCAACTGCGATTCGCGCATCGCCTGGTTGAGAACCAACTCGGGCAGTTCGGAGTCCTTGGCCGGAGGAAGCGTGAAGTTCATCAGGTCCACGCTCGCCCGGTCGATCGCCACCAACGTCACGGCCCGGCCCGCGTGCTGCTCGTCGAGTGCGGCGCGAAGCGAGCCGCCGATGTCGGAATAGGAGCCGCCGCCTTCGGCCACGTCGACCAGCGGGGCCGAGCCGACCGACAGCACCTTGAACGACTTGCCGCTCGTCGCGGCCAGCACACAACGCGCCTCGCGACGGTCCCAGTCGACAGCCAGCAGTCGAGTCATGATCGGTTCCCACGGTCGGCCCGCGTCATCGGATCACTCCCCTTGCCCCCGACCCCTCCTCCGGTTGCGGGAGAGCGAAGCGCACCAGGCGCAGGTCTTTCCAATAGGCTTGCCGCGGCGGCGAACGTGTCGCGTCGATCACCACCTCGGCGCACAGGGCGCGCCGCACGCGGGCGTCGCGGGCAACGATCCGGGCCCGGTACACGTCGCCCCCCGACGTCAGGTAGGGCAGTACCGCCCGCATCCGGGCCAGATCGACCAACCCCTCGGTCAACGGCCACGCGGGGTGGCGCGCCGCCGTGTCGCGGCGGGAGTCGCGGGCCGAGACGATCTGTTCGACCAAGGCGTCGTCCATCCCCGGCACCGCCCGAAGCACCTCGCGCGGCGCTACGTTCAAGTTTACTCTCCCGTAAAGCACCGCGGCATCCTCGACCGACGCGTGATCGAGCAATTTCGGAAGCGACTCGCGCAGGGAAGCCGGGTCCGAAGACCAGGGACTTTGGTACACAGTCCCACTTTTCCCATCGGGCGAGGGGACTCGCACGCGAGCCCCCACCAAGTCGAGCGGCGACTCGATCGCAAATCGGGCCGGCAACATGGGATCCAACGGAACCACCTCGTTGGTGGAGGGCTCGTTCCCCACATAGGGCCCGTGCTGCCGATACGCCACAATGAAACTGGTCCAAGCTGGGTCGAACCGTTCCTGAAGACGGCGATCGAGCGAAACCAAATCCGGATCGTTCAGCCACACGCGCGGCAATCCCTCGTAACTTTTGTTGCGCTCGCCACTTACGACCGTAACGAGCGCGGCCCACGGGATCGTCTCGGCAGACGAGGCCGCGCGGTTGCCCATCGAGGGCGATTCCAACAAGATGTCAGATCCTTCCTCCGGACCGAGAAGCAATTCGCGCGTCACGCCACGCACCAACAGCAACTCTTCGACGCACTGCGGCGCTGCGTTGCGTGGTCCGTAAGGCAGTCCCATCGCGCGATAGTATTCGTCCTCAGCGCCCCCAGCCCGAGGGGTGCTATCGGGATCGACCCAATCGAGAATCGCCTCGGCCACCGCGTCGGTCATGCCCGGCAACGCCAACAGCGCGCGGCGTCCGGCATCGGGGACACGGCGTTCCCAGTCGGGCAGCACCGCCAGATTGAGTCTGGCCGACTCGTTTTCCAGACCGTACCGAATTCCGTCGGGCGCCTCGGGATCGCGGCACAAGATGGCGAAACCACCGAACGGGGCGTTCGGAGCGTCGCCACCCAAAGCTACGTCGCGGAACCGTTCGGGATTATCGCGCGTCCCGCCCGCCTCTTCGCGACGCTGGTGCGACGCATCCAGAAACACCGTGAGGTAATCGACGCCCGAAGCGAGGTATTGCTCCAATTGCAATTCGTCGCCCTGGACGCGGATCGACTTGTACTCGGTCTGCATCATGGCCACGAAGCTCAAGCCCGCCAGGCTCAGCATGGCCACCACCACCACGACGACCAAGAGGACCATGCCGCGGCGTTTCATGACCCGGTCCTCATCCACTGGTCGGGAAGCGGGAGCCGGCGGCGGGGCGGCTCCAGAAGCGGGGCCGGGGCGCGATATGCGGGTACCGGCATCGGCACCGCGATGGGGACCGAAAGCGGCCGCGGACCGATTTCGGTCTTCTTCGGTCCGTGCGACAGCGCGGTCGAGGGCAGATGGACGAGCACGCGGTGTGTCTGGACCTTGACCCGCGGCGACTCGACCG
>DYLT01000459.1 GCA_020721945.1 Blastopirellula marina | reverse complement strand
CTAGCGTTTGACCGCCTCGATGACCGTCCCATCGGGAATTGACGTGCGGTGCGCCGCCAACCAGCGGAAGCCCGTCTGGTGGAACAGGGCCTCGAACTCGTCGCGCGTTCGAACGGCCCCCATCACCAAGAGGTGCTCGATGTCGAGCATTTTGGCCAGGCGGTCTTTCGAGTTCGCCGGATCGAGCACCCCCTCGACGATCACAAGCCGGGCGTGGGGCGGCATCGCGCGGTGGCACGCGCGCAGGATCTGGCAGACGCCGTCGTCGTCCCAGTCGTGCAGCACGTGCTTGATCACATAGGCGTCGCCGCCTTCGGGAACGGCCTCGAGGATGTTGCCCGGCACCAGGTCGCAGCGGCGATCCAGGGCGCGGGCCTCGATTCGAGGCCGTGCGTGCGCGGTCGTGCCGGGCTGATCGACGAGCACCCCGTAGACCGCGGGGTTCTGCTCGAGGATCTCCATGATCAAGCTGCCGTTCCCGCCGCCGATATCCACCACTTTGCCGTACCGGCCGAAATCGTAGGCGCGGACGACGACGTGGGCCTGCCAGTCGGACCACGCGCTCATGCCGCGGATGAATGTCTCGGCATATTCGGGGTGCTGGCGGCAATACTCGTAATACGGCATTCCGTGGGCCAGCTCGAACCCGGTCTTGCCCGTCTTCACCGCGTCGAGGGCCAGGGCCAATCCTTGCCAGAGCGCGGGGTGGCCGACCACCATCGTCCAGTAGCGGACCGAGCCGGGGGCGTCGCTGCGGAGGAGTTCGGCCCGGGGGGTCAGGCGGAACCTGCCCTGGTCGTCCATTGCGAAGACGCCGAAGCCGGCCAGCGTGCGCAGCACCCGGAACAGCGATCGCTCGTGCGTGCCGGTCGCGGCGGCCAGGTCGGCGCAGCAGCGAGGTCCGCTTTCCAAGAGATCGGCGATGCCCAACTCGGCGGCCACATAGTACGCCCGGGCGAGGTAAACCGCGCTCAGGGTCCAGAAGATCGGTTCCTCTGAAGGCTCGTCGGGCCGAGCACGTCCCACGATCCACGCGAGCCATCGACGCAGGATGCCCATGCGATGTCTCCTCCCCAAAACGGCGCCGCGCGGCCCAGGAGCCTGTCCGGGCGCTCGCCACCGGCCTTTTCGGGTCGTCACTTTCGTTCGATGGGTTGCGGCCGGGTAAGCTGGGCCCGAATGGGACCCTCCAGCGGCCGGAACTCGACCGATGAGCCTGCGCCGGGGGTGCCGGCCACGTGGAAGATCAGGTTCGGTTCCGGGCGCTTGGGTCGGGCACCGGCCCCAACGAGTTGGGCTGGGCTGACGCCCTCGGGCGAAACGGCCGGCGCCTGGAGCCTCGGGCAGCCCTGCGCCACCCAACCGACCCATTGGTTCTGAAGCGTTGCCAGATCCTTGACCCCGTACCACCGGGCCAAGGCCGCGGCCCAGCGATGATCCCGCATCCCCTCGGCCAGAAAGGCGACGTACTTGCGCCGGCCGCCCTGCTGGATCAAGTAGTCGGCCAGCGAGTACCCTTGGGCGTACAACGGCATGACGTCGGCCGGGTATTCGGTCATGGCGAACATGTCGCTGAAGGCAATGCCGCGGCCGGTGCGGAGAAATTGCACGAGCATCCTTCGGTGCTTGGCTTGCTCGCTGGCACATTCGACGCTGGTGGCCCCGCCTTCGTCGGCCCAACGCGGCAACGGTGCCCTGAAGTAGCTCGCGAAGATCATATGGGTGATTTCGTGGGGCAGTACCGAGTCGACCACCCGCTCGGCCGACCCCTGGATGTTCATCCGCCACCCATACACTTCGCCCCGGTCGAAGAGGAAACTGGTTGCCCCGCCCGCCCCGAGGTGCGGGCCGACCTGGACCGTCATCGGGCAGGGCTGGGACCAGTCGGGCATTTCCTGGCCGAGCCATTCGACTGCCAAGTCACGCCGCAGTTTCTCGGCGGTCTTGGCGAAGTGTTCGGCAAGCCTGGGGTCCGCCGTCTGAACCACAAAATTGGGGGTTCGATAACTTGCCCCCAGTAGCGCCACCGCCATGGCCGCAATCGTTGCAGCCCGAAACCGACGAGCCTCCATGCTCTGAGCACTCCCTCGGGTAGTTTCGAGTGACGCCCCACCCTCCCGTGGACGTATCAGTTACGGCGGCGGTTCGCAGCAAACGTCGGGCCGATCGTACCGAAAAACGGGCTTCCCATGCCGGTCACAAGACCCAAACCATCGGCCGCCCAACCCACTTCGGCCAATTCGACGTGGCGCCGAGCGCGGGAACTGCCAGCAATCGCCACGGTCGTAACTTTTACAAAATGTAGCCCAAACCCCGAAATCGGGAAAGTCCGATTCCAACGCCAGTCGGCCTCGGGGGCATGGAGGATCTTCCGCACCACACGGTCGAAAGCCTGTCGAGACAAGCCGCTGGTGTCCTGGTTCAGCGTGAAAGGGAAGATCGGGCGTCGGGGTCGTGTTGCGTGAAACGGTGGTTGCGGGCGGATGCTGGGGGACCAGCCCCCAGACCCCCTGGGATTCTTCGCTTTGGTGTTGTCAGCCAAGGAGATAGGCGGCATCAAGAGCCACCGCCCGGCCTTCGCTCACAACCCCTGGGTCGGCGCTCGGGTCGCACCTCTGCGTTGCCCTGTCGGGTAGAGCACT
>DYLT01000458.1 GCA_020721945.1 Blastopirellula marina | reverse complement strand
TCGAATGCCGCATCAACGCCGAGGACACCACGAAGGGGTTCCGCCCTTCGCCGGGAACGATCCACCGCATCATTCCGCCGGGCGGTTTCGGCGTCCGGTTCGACTCCCACGTACACACCGGCTACACGGTCAGCCCGCACTACGACTCGATGATCGGAAAGCTGATCGTGCACCAGCCGACCCGCCCGGAGACGATCGCCTGCATGCAGCGGGCCCTCGGCGAGCTGCGCGTCGAGGGAATCAAGACCACGGTGCCGCTGTTGCGCGAGATCCTCGATCATCCCGCCTTCCTCGAGACACGAGTCGATACGACCTTCATAGAACGGACATGGCTCAGTTGAGTTGCGGGTGGACGGTCGGCGGCCCGCCGTCGCAAGGCGCTCGCCGGGGCCGCGATTCCTCGCGTGCTTGCCGTTTGCCCTCGGCTCAGCGTTTCCCACCTACCGGAGACCCCGATGAAAACGCCGCTTTCCAGTCCTGAACGCCCCACCACCGACGTGCGACGCGTGGCCATCCTGTTTTCCGGCGGGCCGGCGCCGGCCGCCAACGCCGTGATCGCCAGCGCCGCCATGTGCTTCTCCCGCGCGGGGATCGAGGTGCTCGGATTGCTCCACGGCTACTCCCACCTCGTCAAGCACAAGCCCGCCGAACCCCTGAAGGAGGGAACGGCCTACGTCCGTCTCGACCACCGCCGTCTCGAGGGGACGCGGAACCATCCGGGCATCATGATCGGGACGTCCCGGGCCAACCCGGGCAAGGGCCTGAAGACCCCAGCCGATCTCGAAAACCCCGAGAAAACCGCCCCGCTGAAGGTCGTGTACGACGCCTTGCGCTCGCTCGAGGTCGACGCCCTCGTCTCGATCGGCGGCGACGACACGCTCACCACCGCGGCCAAGTTCAAGCTGTTCCAGGACGGCCTGCCCGAGGGCCACCAACGCATCCAAATCGTCCACCTGCCCAAGACCATCGACAACGACTACAAGGGCATCGATTTCACCTTCGGCTATTTCACCGCGGTCGAGATGCTCGCGCAGCAGTGCTACAACCTGCTTTGCGACAGCCGCGCGACCGGCACGTATTATGTGGCGCAGGTCATGGGCCGGGCGGCGGGCTGGCTGGCCTACGGGGCGGCCATCGCCGGCGAGGCAAGCCTGGTCATCGGCCTGGAGGACATCGCCGAGGCGTGGTGGACCCACGAGCCCACCGTCGATCCCAGGACCGGCCAGCCCATGACCGACCAAGACGGCAAACCCGTCCTGCGCAAAGTCATCCGTGTCGAGCCAATGGTCCGACGCATCGTCGACACGATCCTCGCGCGCGACCGCAACGGCAAGAACTACGGCGTGATCGTGCTGGCCGAGGGCATCGCCGAGTTCCTTCCCCAAAATGTCATCCGCGAGTGCCTCTCCGAATCGGCCTACAAGGGCCTCGAGGTCGATACGTTCGGGCATTTTCCCGTCTCGCAACTGAAGTACAGCGGGCATCTGGGGCGGCTCGTGGCCGACGAGTACCAGCGCCGCGCTGGCAAGGACCGCAAAGTGGTCGGCCTTCAGTTCGGCTACGAGGTCCGGTGTCACAAGCCGACGGCCTTCGATGTGTTGCTCGGCAGCCAACTCGGCGTCGGAGCCTATCGCGCCATCGCCGAACGGAACCTGACCGGCGTGATGGTCTCGGTCACCGGACAACTCAGCCCGGTTTTCGAGCCCTTCGAGCGGTTGATCGACTACCAGCGGCTGCGCGCCTACCCGCGACCGATCGACCCCGAGGAGGGCTTCCACCAACTGGCGCGGTACTTGGAAGTGCGCGTGGACGACCTCGAGTAGTTGCCCGACCCCCCAATAGCCGATACGATGAAGCGCCATGCCTGACCTGCCCGACGACCTTGCCGCCAAACGCGACCGCCTGCTCGATCTGCTCCAGAGTTTCAAGAGTTGTGCGGTCGCCTTCTCGGGAGGCTTGGACAGCACCGTGCTGGCCAAGGCCGCGCAGTTGGCCCTGGGCGACCGCGCGGTGGCGGTCACGGGCGTCAGCGCGAGCCTGGCGGTCGGCGAGTTGGACGAGTGCCGCCGCCTGGCGGCCCGCATCGGCATCCGGCACGAGGTGATCCAGACCGAGGAACTGTCCAACCCGAATTACCAGAGAAACGACGCCAACCGCTGCTACCACTGCAAGACCGAGTTGTTCACCCGGCTGGAGGACATTGCCCGGCGGATGAACGTGGCCGTGGTGGTCGACGGCTCGAACCGCGACGACCATCAGGAGCATCGCCCCGGCCTGCGCGCGGCCCGGGATCAGAGGGTACGCAGTCCGCTGGCCGAGTGCGGCTTCACGAAGGCCGAGATTCGGCAACTCGCCGCGTCGTGGGACATTCCGATCTGGGATAAGCCCGCGGCCCCCTGCCTGAGCAGTCGCGTGGCCTATGGCGAGCAGGTCACCCCCGAACGCCTGGCCATGATCGACCGCGCCGAGCGATTCTTGCGCGAGCGTGGTTTTCAGCCCCTCCGCGTGCGGTATCACAAGGTCGATCTGGCGCGGATCGAGTTGGACAATGTCCTTATAACCGCTGCCGAATGTGGCCAGCAGCCGACCGCCTGTCCGCACCCATCGGTCGATGATCTTTTCCTCCGCGTCAGAGAGACTGGCG
>DYLT01000079.1 GCA_020721945.1 Blastopirellula marina | reverse complement strand
GCCGTGGCATCGAAATAGAGGATCCGCGACCTCGAACGGCCGCCGGCCGCCGCGATCGGGGCCTCCTGGACCGAAGGAAGGCTGGCATCCACCATGGAGGAAATCACAGGAGCACCTCGTTCCATGAGGACGTGATACACGACTTCATCGCCGCCGCACGACTGGATCGCCGCGATCTCCCCGCGCGACGTCTCGGCAGGGCCAATGGGTCCTGGCGTTTGCGGCAATTCGAGGACCGGACGCTGTTGAACGACAAACGGCGCGGGCGTGTCCAACGGCGACACGGCGGGCGCCTGGCGACGGTCCAACGCGAGGGCCGCCTTGACCAACGACGCCATGCCCGAGGCCCCGCCGGTATTGCCGATTTGCCCCACGACGGTGCCCACCCGGACCGGTTGCCTGCGCCGGCCGGTCTTGTACGCTTGGGCGATGGCCTGGATTTCCTCGGCATCGAGTTGGGCATTGCCGGTGCCGAGGGTCTCCAAGACCGCCACGTCGCTCGCCGCAAGGCCGGCGGCGCGCAGGGCCCGGGCAATGGCCGTCTGGATGGCCTGGCCGCGCGACGGTCCGAATCCCGCGCCGACGCCGCGCAGCGTCGCGATGACCCGGTCGCCGTCGCGGCGGGCATCGTCCAGGCGTTTGAGGACGAGCGCGCCGCAACCCTCGCCCGGCACCGCGCCCTGGGCTCGTGCGTCGAACGGCGCGGGGGAGCGTCCCAAAGCCAGGGCCCCCAACTGCTTCCACACGGCGTAGGTGGCCGGCGACATCGACTGTTGGGCCCCCACACAGATCATCAGGTCGCAGTGCCCCGCCAGAAGCAGATCGATCGAACAGTTCAACGCGGCCATCGACGAGGCGGTCCCCGCGTCGACCGCGACTCCCCCGCCCATCAAGTCGAACGACTTCGTGATCCGCGATGCCAGCACGTTGGCGGTGAAGCTGCCGGTCTCGTCCAACAGGGCCGGCATGTGCTTCAAGAGGACCTCCTGAAAGGCGCTGGCCGTCTGCGCGATCGTCGGTTCCGGCACGCCGTGCCGCCGCATGACTTGGACCAACGTGCGGCGGAAGGCCGGCAACTGGAGGGCCACGGCCAGTTGGCCCGAGAAGTCCCCGCCGAAGATCGTTCCCACCACCACCCCCGTGCGCCGCCGGTCGAACGGCCGCGCATGGTATCCCGCCCGCTCGAGCGCCTGATCCACCGCGTCGAGAATCATGAACTGGAGAGGGCTGGCCTGCTGGATCTGCTTGGGCGGGATCTTGTGTTTGCGCCAGTCGTACTGGAAATCGGTCACAAAGCCGCCCAGCGTGGTCGGCACGGTCCAGGGATCGGCGGCATCGGGGCGGCAGTAGACCTCCGGGTTCCAGCGGTCGCAGGGCGCCTCGATCCGAGCGTCGCGCCCCGAAGCCAGCAGGTCCCAAAACGCCTCGAGGGTCCGCGCGCCGGGAAAGATCGATCCCATGCCGACAAGGGCGATCGCCCGATCGGCGGGCGAGAGCCTTGCGGCCGGGGACCGGGTCATGGCGGCAGGCCGGTACCACGACGCCGACTTGCCCGGCAGGTACTCGTCGACCACCACGTGAACGTTCATTCCGCCGATGCCGAAGGCGTTCACGCCGGCACGCCGCGGATGGCCGTCGGCCGGGGCCGGCCACTCCATTGCGCGGCGCGGCACGAACACCGGCAGACGGTCCCAATCGACTTGCGTGTTGAGGGGCCGATCGTCGATGCCCGGCGGAACGATCCGGTGTTGCAGGGCCAAGACCACCTTGGCCAGCGAGGTGGCGCCGGCGGCCTCGAGCGTGTGGCCGACGTTCGCCTTGACGCTGCCGATGGGGATCTTGACCCCCGGTGGAAGCCGCCCGGAAAAGACTTCCGCCAAGGCCGACAGCTCGGTGGCATCGCCCAAGGCGGTCGAGGTGGCGTGGGCCTCGATGTACTGCACTCGGTCGAGTCGCACCCGGTCGTCGTAGGCGCGCCGCATGGCCTCGACTTGCCCCTCCTTGCGCGGCGCCCAGAGACTTTTCCCCCGGCCGTCGGTCGCGATGCTCACGCTGGGGATCACGGCAAGGATACGGTTGCGGTCGGCCAGGGCCCGATCGAGCGTTTTGAGAACCAGCATCACGTAGCCTTCGGCCACCACCAGGCCGTCGGCCTCGTCGGAGAACGGAAACGAGCCGCGGTTGCTGACCGAGTACGCCTGCGAGAACAACACCAAAGTGTCGCTGTGGAAGTACGAGGCCCCGCCGACCAGGGCCATGTCGATGTCGCCCAATTGCAGCGCGCGCACCGCCTGGACCACCGCATGGAGCGACGACGCGCAGGCGGCATTGAACACCATGGACGGACCGTCGAGGCCGAAGAACTTCGAAATCAGCCCGGCCGCCAGATTCGCGGCAAGGTACGGACCGTCGGCCGTCATGTGGGGGCACTCGGCCCGCACGTGATCGATCACGTCGCAGACGATTTCCTTGCGGAGTCCCTCGGGCAACCGGTCGAATCCCGGAACCTCGTGGAGATACTCGGCGGCGTCGGCCACGTGGGCGGCATAGGCCAGGTCGCCGCCCAGCCCGCTCGCCCGCGCGTGCCCCACATAGACCCCCGTGTTGCGGTGGGGGATTGCCCGCGGATCCATCCCGGCATGACGGCACGCCGCGGCCGCCACCTCGCACAGGGTCAGGTGGGCGATGTCGTAGCGGCCCATCGCGTCTTCGGGAATCGGGCAAAGCCGACGGTCGATCGGTCCGTACGACACCACGCCGCCCAAGTCGGTGTACGACTTGCCCCGCACCCCCTTGCGCGGGTCGAAGTACAGTTCTCGGTTGAAGCGGTCGGCCGGGGCGGGACCAAAGGCCTTGCGCCCGGCGACGACCAACTCCCAAAACTCGTCGAGGTTGTCGGCGCCCGGCAGCCGGCAGGCCATGCCAATGACGGCGACGGGCGTGGTCAAGGCCGACGGGGTCATGGCCGCACCTCCGTCGCCAGCGATTCCAGCACCGCCTCGAACCGGCGGTCACCCGCCCCGCGGCCTTCCAGCAACACCTGACCCGCACGGACCGCCCGGCTCGCCGTCGTACGACGTTCCACGAGACGTTGGAACGTCTTCGAGTTCAGGTAAAGGCTCGTCGCGCAACCGGCGCCGATGCCTTGCCGGGCGCGCACCACGTGGGCACCGTCGAGATACAACTCCCACTGTCCTCCCCCCGGTCCGTTGACCTGAAGTCCCACCCCGCTCTCGGCCCCATGGCCAGGAGCGGACCGCGGTCCGCCTTGGAACAGCGGGCGGAGATGCTCGTGGACGTCGAACTCGGGTACCACGGGCGAGGGCTTGGGCCAGCCGAAGTTGGCCTCCAGGGCGAACGTGCAGATGCGGCGCAACATCGCGCGGTCGACCTCGGGCGGCGGCATATGGCCCGCCGCCGACAAGGTATTCGTCAAGTCGAACTCGGGATCATCGCGCCAGTGCGATTTGTACACCTCCATCTGGGCCCGGAAGAACAGCGCAAAGTCGTCGGTATTGATCTGCGGCTGGTCGGGCGGAACCTCGACGCGGCGACGCCCGGGCCGGTCGATCGCCTCGCGGAGGGTCTCCTGCATCACATCGGTCATCACGCCCACGCGCACCGGGGTGCGGGGCGCCAAGTGGTACGTCTTGCCGTGGTGCTCGGGGTGTGCGTGAAGATAGGCAATCACCGAGGCCACCCAATCGACTGGCACAAGGTTCTTGCGCTCCTGGCCCGAAAGACCCAAGAGTCGCATCAGCGACTCGCCCCACTTGAGGTTCAGGTCGACCCTGTCGGCCACTGCGGCCGCCAGTTTCAAAGGGGCGTAAATGCCATGGTACGTCGTGGTGTACCCGGTGCGCGAGTCGCCCACGATGGTTGCCGGGCGATAGATCGTCGGCGGATCGATCCCCTCGGCCGCCCGCACCATCTTCTCGGCCGTGATCTTGCTCTTCTCGTAGACGTTGCCGTACGCTTGGCCCAGATCGACCTCCGTTTCGAGAATCCGGCCCGTGCGCAGCCCACAGATGAAGGCCGTGGACACGTGATGGAACCTTCGCAACCCCGTGGCGCGACAGAACTCCAGCACGTTCCGCGTGCCTTCGACGTTGGTCCGCTCGGGCTCGCCGCGTCGCGCGTCGGGCTGAAACGTCAGACTTGCCGCAGTATGGATGACGGACTCGCCATTCTGCGAAAGCCAGTGGATCGCCTCGGAATCCAGCCCCAGGTTCGGCTTGCAGATGTCGCCTTCGAACACGACCGGTCTCGGGAGAAGGTAGCCCAACTCTTTCTCCCATCGGACCATAATATTCTCGACGCGTTGCCGAGCCGATTCGCGGTGCGCCGAGCGAACCACGACGGCCACGGGCCGCTCCGCCCGCGCCAACTCGCGGAGCAAGTACGATCCCAAAAGTCCCGTGGCTCCGGTCAACAGGTGGTAGGGCATTTCAGACTCGGGCGATTGGGTATGGTCCTAATAGGTGGCAACAGAGACCGATGCCTGACCTTCATACCTAGGCAATGTTGCGAAGGTAGTCAAGGGTGTCGGGATGGGAAGCGTCCCCCCAAAGGTCGAGGACTCGGGTTGCCCACGATTTGTCCGCGCGTCGTGCGCTGGCGGGATGACCCGGCATCCAAGACCAGGCCGGTCGCGACGATCCTCGCGGATCGACCATGCGTTGCGACCTGTCTTGTAGCTTCGTCTGGGAAGGCCGGGCGACTTGTAGGGGAAATGCCGCGCCTGTCCATTTTGCCCGAACAACCCGTTCGTCCCGTTCTAACCACTTCTATCGGCCGCACCGATGTTGGCAGATAAACGAGCCACATAGAGCCGGAGCAATCGTTCCAACCGATCGGCGCGGACTCGATCGAAGTCGCCTCGGGCCGTGACGGTCAGCTCCCCCGCGTAGGTTCCCGCACCAAAGCCCGCATACGTCTTCGGACGTAGGGGCGGCATCCCGACAAGTCGCTCGAGGATCAGATCGCCCGCTACGATACGCCCGTTCCGGCGCGGCAGCCGCGCCGTGAAGCGTCGCGTGAACTCACCAATGTTCGTCAAGACCGTAGTCGCATGGCATTGTCGTCCCAGCAACGCCATGCCCAGACGGAGGGCCCCCGGGATTCGCTCGGCCATCGACAGTCCTCCGAGGAAATAAAGTCCCAATCGCCAACGTCGAATGGCTTCGGTCTCGCGGCGCAGGCCATCCAGCAGCAGTTCGGGATCGGCGCAATCGGCCACTTGGCGGGTAAGAAAGGCCTGGCTCATCGCGTTGGCTGCGGGCATCCGATCGTGGTGCCGTTCGCGGAGGTTTTGGGGCATGTTGATCCGCAGCCAACGGCCCGGCCGGCCCGGATGCTCTGCCTGGTTCCATTGGGAACAGGTCACGAACAAGTCGCGAAGCAGCAAGTCGTTGAGCGTCGCATTGCGCTTGCGCGCCGCGGCGCGCATCTGGCGCGTCTCCGCCTCGCTGAACGAATGGAAGACGATGCCTGGATAGTTGAGCGGGGGCGTCGGTTCGTTCGACTTCTCCTCGCCGGAGATCCATAGTGGCGTGGGGGGCCGCCCAATCCATTTGGCCGCCTCCTTCAGGGTGTCCCACAGGACTCGGATACGGCCGAGCCCTTCGGGGATCTCGACCGTGAAACGACCGCGCGCGGCCAGTTGCGCGACATCGAGTCGAGCGAGAACAGGCCTGGCGTCGCCCGTGGCGGTGCGCAACCCGTAGCTTGCCATCAGGTCGCCCAACACCTGAAGCAGACCGATCCCGTCACAACAGGCATGGTGAACCGCCAAGATCACGTCGGTCGAGTCCGCGTCTTGTCGGACCCACACGCGGAAACCGGGCTCACGCCTCAGATCGATGCGGTTGGCCGCCGTGCTGTCGATCGCCGAGTTGGCGTTCTGCCAAGTCAGCGCCGGGCTGCCTAGGCCAGCGTCGACCCACACGCCACCCCCTCTTGCGTTCATCTCGACCAAGGCATGAAGCAGGGGGTGCCGTTCGACCGTCTCCTCCAGCGCGGCCTCGAACGCCGCTGGCCGCACCTGCCCCATGAATCGGGCCTGCAAGGCGAACGTCATGGGATAATCGGGCCGGTCGTCCAAGAGCATGTACCGCTCGAACAGGTTCAGCGGCAAGGGAAACAGGGCCTTCGAGGCCGATGGACACATGCTCGCTCCGCCGTTTGGGGTCCACAGGATTACACCGGCTGGTGGGGACTGTCCCAATTCTCGCGGCGGTGCCAGCCATGATGGGCCTGCCCCCTTCGGGCGTGCAGGGGGCAGACACGTTCTTGGGCCCACCAGCGGCCGGAAAACCAGCCCGTCCCCAGCCGGTAAACGGTTACGCGCTGGTCAGATCGTCAGTACCCCAACACCTTTCGCACGAACTGGCGGCTCTTCTTGAGACTTTCCCGCAGCGGCCTGGTCGGCTTGAAGTCCCGCTCGTGGGCCAGTTCGATCACTGCGTGGCCCCGGAACGAGATGTCCTTGAGGGCCGCGGCCGCGCCGAGAAACTGACGACGAGGCAGCGATTTCGTTGGCAACGGGCTGAGTCGAGCATGCTTCATGGTGGCACCTGGGTACGCAAGAGCCGGGGGAGGTCTGGGAAACCCCCTGTGTCTTATCTTCCGGCGAGGCCGACGGCAAGAGCCGCCGCGGAATCCGGCCTCGGCGAGACGGGGGGGCCCACCTGTGCGCCTTGCGGCAAGGGACCTAGAATTGGCGTACCAACGACCTGCAAATCGCCGCGATCCCAGTGTCGAACCGGGGGGCCTGGGTTACGCAGAATACGCTGGAGTTTGGCCGCGTTTCCGGGTTGTCGCTTGAGGACGGGCAAGTGCCGTCCCGCGAATCCCAGAACGCATCCTGCCCTTGGACGAAGAGGATTTCCCAATGCCCCTAAACCGACGCACGCTCGTGCAGGGCCTCGTTGCCGCATCCTGCGGAGGGCTCTCGGCCCGTGTTGTCAACGCCAGCGCGCCCCCGGCGAACACGCAGGCGCCGCTGCGCAATCTTGACTACGGGCGGTCGTTCATCTGCGGCACCGCCGCGTTCAATGCCGTGCGGTTCGTCGTCGAGAGCTGCACGACGATCATCGATCCGCGGACAGGCCGGGCCGCCGACTACTATCCGTGCGCTTCCTGCAAGAGCGAGAATACGTTCGCCCCCAAGGATCTGTTCCACAAAGAGAACTACGACTTTCTGCCGGTGCTGGGCGAGGGGCACTGGCTCGTCTTCCGTCGCCGGGCGGCGGTCAGTCCGTCGTATCGGCAAGTCCGGAGGGTCGAAGATCTGTGGGGCCCGCCGAACCTCAAGCTGGTCGAGGCCGGCCCGGTCACAGTGCTCGACACGTGGGAGAAGATCCGCGACGCCACGGCTCGGGGGCTGCCGTTGGTCGCCCAGACCGAGATCGCCGGCCCCGACAGCCTGCGGGCCGTGATCGAGTATCCGGTGAAGACGATGAATCTCAGCCTCGAGAAGAAGCTCTATCAGGTCGACACGGGGCCGATCGCTTTCCCCGACTTCTCGACCCCTTGCGACCCGCAGATCGAGTGCCTGCGTCTGGCGTTCGTCGCGTTTGGCGCACCCGACTTTGCCGACTTCATCGTCGAGCAGCCCACGCCGATCGTCGAGGGCGGCAAGCAGGTCGCCGAAGTCCACCACTACTCGAATCCGTTCAGCCTGCCCGCGAAGAACACGCTCTTGGCGGTTGGCACGCTTTGACGCTCGAAGGGAGTTCTGCCGATGACGAGCCTCGCCGATGTCGAGCAACTGGAAGACCTCTTAAGCCGCCCGACGCCGGAAGTCGTCGAGTCGATGCGGCGTGTCGAGGGCGATTTGATCTTCTTGGGCGTGGGCGGCAAGATCGGGCCGACGTTGGCGCGCATGGCCCGGCGGGCCAGCGACGAGGCCGGTGTGCGGCGGCGAGTCTACGGCGTCGCCCGGTTCTCGGACCAGGCCTTGCGCCAGCGTCTGGAATCGTGGGGTATCGAGACCGTCGCCTGCGACCTGCTCGATCGGAACGCCCTGGCCCGTTTGCCCGAGGTGCCGAACGTCTATTATCTCGCGGCGATGAAGTTCGGCACGACCGGCCAGGAGGATATGACCTGGGCCATGAACGTCTACTTGCCCGGGATGGTCTGCGAACGCTTCCCCACGAGCCGGCTTGTTTCGTATTCGACGGGGAACGTGTATCCGCTCGTGCCGGCCGGACGCGGTGGATCGGTCGAGGGCGATCCCTTGGCGCCGGTCGGCGAGTACGGGGCAAGCTGCCTGGGGCGGGAGCGGATCCTGACCTATTTCAGCCGCAAACTCCACATGCCGGTCGCCCTGTTGCGCCTGAACTACGCCCAAGAGCCGCGCTACGGCATCCTCGTCGACATCGCCCAGCAGGTACTCGCCGAACAGCCGATCGACGTGACGATGGGTTACTTCAACGCGATCTGGCAGGGCGACTCGAACGCCATGACGCTGAGGGCGATCGAGCACGCGGCCGTGCCACCCCGAGCGATTAATCTTGCGGGGCCGGAGGAACTCCGCGTTCGTCAAGTCGCCGAGGAGTTCGGCCGTCTGTTCGGCAAGCCGGTGCGGATCACCGGACGCGAGGCCCCCGATGCCCTCTTGAGCAACGGCCGGCTGGGCCATGAGCTGCTCGGCCGACCCACGGTGATGCCCGACCAGATGATCCGGTGGATCGCCGACTGGCTCGCGCGCGGCGGCCCCACGCACGGCAAGCCGACGAAGTTCCAGGCCCGCGACGGCAAGTTCTGACCCAAACCCTCTGGGGAAGCGGACATGCAGCACCTCGATCCGAAACTCCGCCAGTCGCTCCTTGGCGGTCTGGTGATCCCCGCCAGTCCGCTGGCCCTCAGCGCCCAACGGCGCCTCGACGAGCGCCGCCAGCGGGCCTTATGGCGGTATTACTCTGCGGCCGGGGCAGGCGGCGTCGCCGTGGGCGTCCACACCACGCAGTTCGCCATACGCGACCCGAAGATCGGGTTGTTCCGGCCGCTGTTGGCACTCGGCCGCGACGAGTTCGACCGCCTCGATGCAGGGCGCGACGAGCCGCTGGTGCGCATCGCGGGCGTCTGCGGCCGGACCGAGCAGGCCACCGCCGAGGCGGCACTCGCACGCGATCTCGGCTACCATGCGGGTCTCTTGAGCCTGGGGGCGCTGCGCGAGGCCGACGACGACGCCCTGTTGGCTCATTGCCGCGCGGTGGGCGACGTGATCCCGCTCGTGGGTTTCTACCTTCAGCCGGCCGTGGGCGGGCGCGTGCTCCCGTTCGCGTTCTGGCGGCGATTCGCCGAGATCGAGTCGGTCGTGGCGATCAAGATCGCTCCGTTCCACCGCTATCAGACCCTCGACGTGGTGCGAGCCATCGCCGAGTCGGGGCGCGACGACATCGCCCTCTATACGGGCAACGACGACCACATCGTCGGGGACCTGGTGACCCCCTATCGCTTCCGCCTCAACGGGCGCACGGTCCAGCGGCGCATGGTCGGCGGGCTGTTGGGGCACTGGGCCGTGTGGACCCGCAAGGCCGTCGAGCTGCTGGCGGCGTGTCACCGGGCCGTGGCCGCGGGCTGCGTCTCGGACGAACTGCTCGGGCAAGCCGCCGCGGTGACCGACGCCAACGCGGCTTTCTTCGACGTGGCGAACGGATTTGCCGGCTGCATCGCCGGCCTGCACGAGGTCCTTCGACGCCAAGGACTGCTCGAAGGCATCTGGTGCCTCGATCCGAACGAGACGCTCAGCCCCGGCCAGACCGAGGAGATCGACCGCGTCTATCGCACCTACCCGGCGCTGAACGACGATCACTTCGTGGCCGCGCACCGCGACGAGTGGCTCGCGTGAACGCGCTGGGCATCCGTCGCGTGGGCGAGGCGAATCGCGCCGACCTTGCGCCGGCGCTTGCCTCGGCGGCGTCACCCCGCGCGTCGGCCGAATCCTCGATTGACCGCCGACGATGCGGCGCGAATAATCCCTTCGGAGGCTCCACCATGGACTTGCCGACGATGCCGGTTTCTCTGGGCCGCGACCCTGTCTGCGGAATGGCGGTGGATCCTGCCGGTCCACACCGCGTCGAGCATCAAGGCACCACGTACGCCTTCTGCTGCCGGAAGTGCCTCGAGAAGTTCCAAGCCGATCCAAAACGGTACCTCGGCGGGGCTGCGGAAACGTCGGCGCTCGATGGGTCATTGGCGATCGTACGGACCGGCGCGTCGTCGCCTTCGGCCTCGTTGGCGGCCTCAACCACGGTCCAGGCACCCGTCGTCTACACCTGCCCGATGGACCCCGAGGTGCGGCAAGCCGAGCCGGGCGTTTGCCCGATCTGCGGGATGGCGCTGGAGCCGGTCCTGCCGGCCGAAGACGAGGTCGATCCCGAACTGATTGCGATGAGCAGGCGTTTTCGGGCATGTATGATCCTGTCGCTTCCGTTGATCGTTCTGGCGATGGGACCCATGGTCGGGGGCTGGTTCGCGGCGGGGCGGGGTGGTCCCGGGATGCACGGGCTCCAGCTTGTGCTGGCCACGCCGGTGGTGCTTTGGGGCGGGTGGCCGTTCTTCGTGCGCGGGTGGTGGTCGATCGTTCGCCGCCGCCTGAACATGTTCACCTTGATCGCCGTGGGCACCGCGACGGCCTATCTTCACAGCGTCGTGGCCACCGTGGCCCCGGAGATCTTCCCCGAGGCGTTTCGGGAGGAAGGCGGCGCCGTTCCGGTTTACTTCGAGGCGGCCGCGGTGATCGTCACGCTGGTGCTCTTGGGCCAGGTGATCGAGTTGCGCGCGCGGCGCCGCACGGGAGCCGCCGTGCGGGCCCTGTTGGACCTGGCCCCAAAGACCGCCCGACGACTCGGCGACGATGGCATGGAACAAGACGTGCCGCTGGCCGAGGTGCACGTGGGCGATCGGCTCCGCGTGCGCCCCGGCGAGAAGGTGCCCGTCGATGGGTTCGTGCTGGAAGGGACCAGTTACGTCGACGAGTCGATGGTCACCGGCGAGCCCGAACCCGCCGCCAAGAAGGCGGGGGACCCCGTGGTCGGCGGCACGGTCAATGGGACGGGGAGCTTCACGATGCGGGCCGAACGCGTCGGCAGCGAGACGCTCTTGGCCCACATCGTGCGTCTGGTCAGCCAGGCTCGGCGAAGCCGGGCCCCCATTCAGCGAGTGGCCGATGCCGTGGCCGGCTATTTCGTGCCCGCGGTCGTGCTCGTCGCAGTCGCCACGTTTGTGGTCTGGGCTGCCGTGGGGCCTCCCCCCGCGTTGGCCCATGCCCTAGTCAACGCCGTGGCGGTGCTGATCATCGCCTGTCCCTGCGCCCTGGGGCTGGCCACCCCGATGTCGATCATGGTGGGCATGGGGCGCGGGGCCCTGGCCGGCGTCCTGGTACGCCATGCCGAAATGCTCGAACTCTTGGAAAGGGTCGACACGCTCGTGCTCGACAAGACCGGCACGCTTACCGAGGGCAAACCCCAGTTGGTGACCGTGACCGCGTGCCCCCCGGCGGATCCCCGAGAACTGCTCGGCCTGGCGGCCGGCCTCGAACGGCATAGCGAGCATCCGCTGGCCGCCGCCATGGTCGCCGGCGCGCACCAGCGCGGCGCGGCACTGGCCGAGGCCGACGGGTTCGAGTCGCTCACGGGCTTGGGCGTCACCGGGCGCGCCGCCGGTCGCCGCGTGGCCGTCGGCAACCGGGGATTGTTATCTAGCGCGGGCATGGACCCGGGGCCGCTCGAAGAGCAGGCCGAGCACCTCCGCCGCCAGGGGCAGACGGTCGTTTATGTGGCGATCGAGGGCGCGGTCGTGGGACTGTTGGGCGTGGCGGACCCGATCAAGCCCTCCGCGCCCGAGGCCCTGCGCGGTCTCGATGCCGAAGGGGTGGAAATCGTCCTCGTCACCGGCGACAACCGTGCCACGGCCCAGACCGTCGCGCGCCAACTGGGCATCCAGCGCGTCGAGGCCGAGGCGCGGCCCGAGACCAAGGCCGAGGTGGTCCGCCGGCTGAGGGCCCAGGGGCGCGTGGTGGCCGTCGCGGGCGATGGGATCAACGATGCCCCGGCCCTGGCCCAGGCCGACGTGGGAATCGCCATGGGCACCGGTGCCGATGTGGCGATCGAGAGCGCCGGCGTGACGCTGGTGCACGGCGATCTGCGCGGGCTGGTGCGGGCGCGCCGGCTCAGCCGCGCCACGATGCGGAACATCCGCCAGAACCTCTTCTTGGCGCTGGTGTACAACGCGGCGAGCATCCCGCTGGCGGCCGGCGTGTTGTATCCCGTGGCGGGACTCTTGCTCAATCCCATGATCGCCAGCGCGGCGATGAGCTTCAGCTCGGTCTCGGTGATCGCCAACGCCCTGCGGCTCCACAAGACGCCGTTGTAGGGCGGGGTGCCGCTTGGCGCGTGGCCGACGTGTCGCCCAAGGCCCCGGCGCGCCCAGCCAAGCACCGTGGCCAATCCGCCGGCCCAGCCGTGTTGCTCGACCACCCGTCGTCTTGTCAGCCCGCGCTGTAATCGGGTGCCCGAGCGACCGGAATAACGGATTCCTTCTGCTCGCGGAGAACCGGCATGAATGCGACGCCTCGTGGGGTGCGCTTTCCATGAACACGATCGCCAGTGCGCGTGGCTGCGGAGCACCCAGCCTAGCGTTACTGGGGAAGATACGGCACGCGCCGCGAGGAGCACCCGGGCAATCAGCCGAATCGGGTGGCCTCGAATAATTATTCGGGAGGGAAGGGTGTGCGGGAGACGGATTCTCGGATGGGTGAACGATGCGAAGAACCCCTCTACGGCAGTGTTCCGCATTTGGCGGTTTGCACCGCAGGGCAAACCGACGAGATGACGCATCCGTGGAACGGCTCTCCTATGGGGCCTGGAATTTCTCTGAAGCGCGCGTTTCGCGCAAGTCGCCCATTCCTCCAACTCGATCGAAGTCTTGTTGACACCGATCAACGGCTTTGGAATACTACGTCGGTTTGGGGTACCGGCAGGAGATTCCCTAGTCGGATCGGGAGGAGTTGCACGAACCCCGAGGACGCCACCATCATGGCCGACATCATTGCGGAGCGGACTACGCCCGAGGCGATCGAATCGCGTTATCAACAGCGGTTGGCGCGCTACGTGACCGCGATGCGGCGTGGCAAGCCCGACCGGGTGCCGATCCGGCCGTTCGTGGCCGAGTTCACGGCGAAGTACTGCGGCTATACCTCGCAAGAGGTCAGTTACGACTACCAGAAGGCGTTCGACGCGGCTCGGCGATGCGCGGCCGAGTTCGACTGGGATGCGGTCGTGGGCAACATGGTGTACGGGTGGATGGGGCTGGTCAAGGCGATCAGTCTGAAGTACTACGCCGTGCCTGGCATGGAGATCCCCCACGACAGCGCCTTTCAGTACCTCGAGCCGCCTGAGGAAGAGGCCTGGATGCGGCCCGACGAGTACGATCTGTTGATCGAGGACCCGACCGGCTATTTGTTCAACGTCTGGCTGCCGCGGATCGCCACCGACGTGGTGCCCATCGGCCAGCCGAACACGATGCGCAATAACCTCTCGTTCCTCAAGGGCGGGATGGCGATGCTCGATTACTTCAAGGGGTTCGGTGTCCAGGCCGAGCGGTTGCGCAAGGAGTCGGGCACGGTTTCGGCGCTGTCGGGTATCTTGAAGGCCCCGTTCGACATCATTGCCGACAAGCTCCGCGGCTACAAGGGGTTGTGCATGGACATGTACCGCCAGCCGCAGAAGGTGCTGGCGGCCTGTGAGGCGATGATGCCGCATCTGTTCCACGTCGCGCTGACGGGGTCGGATCCGGAGCGCAACGTGCCCGTGGGCCTGTGGATGCACCGTGGCTGTGTGCCGTTTTTGTCGCCGCCGCAGTTCGAGAAGTTCTACTGGCCCACGCTCAAGCAGATCATCTGCGATTTGTGGAAGCACGGGGTCCAGACGTTGTTTTATGCGGAGGGCGACTGGACGGCGAACCTCAAGTACATCGCCGAGTTGCCCGAACGGAGCATCGTGTTCCACATCGACCGCACCGACCCCGAGCAAGCCCGACGCTACCTGGGCGAGAAGTTCTGCTTAAGCGGCGGAGTGCCCAACGATCTGTTGGCGTTCGGAACTCCGGACGACGTGCGCGCCTGCTGCAAGAAGCGGATCGACCTCTTGGGGCGGGACGGGGGCTACATCATGGACGCCTCGGCGATCATGCAAGACGACACGCGTGCCGAGAATCTCCGCGCCATGACCGAAGCCACGCGGCAATACGGGGTGTATTAGACCACAGGAGCCAAGCGATGCACGAGCCGAAGCAACCGTCCAAACGCCCGCCGGGAACTTGCATCCCGTGGGAAGACAAAGTCAAGGAGCTTCCTCCCATCACCGGCGACAAGGAATTGGTGAAGCGCGTGTGGGAGGAGATCGACGGAATGGCGTATGTCTACATCTGGCAGATCCTTCTTTCGTTCTAGCGGAGGCCACCACCCGCGAAGGGGCCCCCTCCGCCATCGGACCAAGGGAACGCATCGATGACGCGGCAAGAGAACCTGGCCGAGGCCATTGCCCAGTGCGACGAGCCGGCCGTCAAACGCCTGGTGCGCGAGAAGCTCGATGCGGGCGTGCCGGCCGACGACGTGCTGGCCGAGGCCAACCGGGGGATGATCGAACTCGGCGACCGCTTCAATCGCGAGGAGTGCTTCCTGCCGGACCTGATGTTCGGCGGGATGATCATGAAGGGGGTCATGGCCGAATTGGGGCCCCGGTTGGGCGTCCAGAAGCAGACCGAGACGCGGTCGACCGCGGTCATGGGCACGGTGCAATTCGACGTGCACGACATCGGCAAGGACATCGTGGTGATGATGCTCCGCGGGGCCGGCTTCGAGGTGATCGACCTGGGCGTCGATGTGCCGCCCGCCAGGTTCGTCGACGCGATCCGAAAGCACAAACCCTCGGTCGTCGGCATGAGCCTGCTGTTGACCACCTGCTTCAAGTCGGTCCGCGGCACCGTGGACGCGATCCGCGAGGCGGGCCTGCGCAACGGCCTGAAGATCATGGTCGGCGGTGCGGCCGCCAGCGACCTGTTGGCGCAGAACGCCGGCTGCGACTTCTACGGCAAGACGGCCGTCGACGGGTTGAAGTACGCCTGCCAGGCCGCAGGCATCGACTAGGGAGGCGCCCCGGGGCAGCGGGCCCACAGGTCGCAGGAAGAACGCATGGCTTCACGACGAACCATTTTGGCAGCGCTGGTGTTGGGGGTGGTCTGCGCTCCGGCCGCCTCGGCCAAGGAATGGGCCAAGGCCTTGTTCAACAAGACCTCCCACGACTTCGGTGTGGTCGCCCGCGGCGCCAAAGCCGAGTACCGATTCGTCCTCGACAACATCTACGTCGAAGACGTCCACATCAAGAAGGTCACCTCGACGTGCGGCTGCACCGTGCCGAAGCTGACCAAGGACACGCTGAAGACCTATGAGACCGCCGAACTGGTCGCGGAACTCGACACCCTGCGGTTCTACGGCCACAAATCGGCGATCCTGAAGGTCGAGTTCGACCAACCGTTCCCGGCCGAGGTGCAGTTGCAGGTCTACTGCTATATCCGCAGCGATGTCGTCTTCGAGCCGGGGATCGTGCAATTCGGCTCGGTGAGCCAGGGACACCGCGCCACCCAGCGCGTCACGGTGAGCTATGCCGGACGCAAGGACTGGCAAGTGCTCGACGTCACCAGCAACTCTCCGCACCTGGCCGCCGAGCTCCAAGAGGTCAGCCGCCTCGGTGAGACGCCCCGCGCGCGCGTCGACTACGCGCTCAGCGTGACCCTCAAGGAGACCGCGCCGGCCGGCTATTTCCGCGAACATGTGGTGCTGAAGACGAACGACCCCAACCGGCAGACCGCCCAGGTGCCGCTGACGGTCGAGGGGCACGTCCTCCCGTCGCTATCGGTCAGCCCCGCCTCGTTGATCTTCGTCGTGCAACCGCGCCAAAGCCAGGCGCGCAACCTCGTCGTGCGCGGCGAAAAACCGTTCCGCATCCTCAACATCTCCGGGCCAGACGCCCGGTTCCGCTTCACCGTGCCCACCGAAGCCAAGGCGGTACACGTGGTGCCGATGCACTTCACGGCGACCGAGGCCACCGGCCGGGTCAGCGGCAAGATCCGCGTCGAGACCGACCTGCCCGGCGCCGGGACCCTCGAAATCAACGTCGATGGTCAGGTCGTGCCGTAGGAGAACGAAAACGGTCGCGGCGGCTCGACCACCACGCGGCGCGAGGGGCGGGTCTGGGGATTCGCCCTACGCGGTCACGACCATGTTATCGCGGTGGATAACCTCGTCGTAGGGGCAGTGGCCGAGCGTCTCGGCGATTTCAGCGGTCTTCAGACCGCGGATCCGCTGGATGTCGTCCGAGCCGTAGTTGGTCAAACCGCGCGCAAACTCGACGCCCTGGGTATCGCGCAGGGCCACCACGTCGCCCTTGTTGAAGCGTCCTACCACCTTGAGAATGCCAGCCGCCAGAAGGCTGCGGCCACGGTGCTGCACGGCCTCCCGGGCGCCCACGTCGAGCACCAGGTGCCCGCGAGGCTGTACGGTAAAGCCGATCCAACGTTTCCAGGCCGGAATCGTGCCTCCTTGGGCCAACACCAGGGTACCCACGGGCTCGCCCGCGATGATCTTTGCAAGCGACCCTGGCTTGCGGCCGCTGGCGATGATCACGTTCCCCCCGGCGAGCGTCACCTGGTGTGCGGCCCGCAGCTTGCTCGCCATGCCTCCCTTGCTTAACCCGGTCTTGCGATCGCGCACCAGTTCGAAGACCGAAGGGTCCAGGCGCTCGACGGTCGGAATGAGCGACGATGCCGGATCGCGCGGGTCGCCATGGTAAAGCCCCTCGACATCGGACAGCAGCACAAGCAACGGAGCTTGCACCAGGTTCGTGACGATCGCCGCCAGGCGGTCGTTGTCGCCGAACGTCGTCTGAAGCTCTTCGACGCTGACCGTGTCGTTCTCGTTGATGATCGGCACGGCACCAAACTCGACCATCAGGGTGAGAATCGTGTTTCGGGCGTTGAGGTAGCTCGTGCGGTTGTCGAGATCGTCGGCAGTCAAGAGGATCTGCGCCGCGTGACGGCCGAACGACCCCAAACATCGCTCGTACGCCTCGACCAGGACACTCTGACCCACGGCAGCGACCGCCTGAAGGTGAGACACGTCGGTGGGGCGAGCGGTCAGTCCCAAGCGCCCCATGCCGGCGCCTACCGCTCCCGAGCTGACCAGGCACACCTGGCGACCCGTGCTCATGACCTGATGCAATTCCTCAGCCAACTGAGCGACACGCTCCTCGTTCAGCCGGCCATCCTCCCGGGTGAGCACCCGAGTGCCCACTTTGACCACCATCATCGAGGCCGCCGTGGCGATTTCCTGACGCAACAGATCGGTCATGGCGCAACAAGACAACAGCGACGTACCAAACAGCGTAACGTCCTTAAGATATCGAATACCGTGCCTGGAAAAAACCCGAAACCCATCCGGGGGGTGTTCTCGGCTGGTTTCTTCGAGTTTAACGATTGCAACTGCGGAGAATCGGATTAGCCTGGAAGAGTGACAAAGGCATCTCGACCAGTCTCGATCCAGGGGACCGCGATGAAAACCCATGCGATAGGCATTCTCGTCCTCGTACTCGGCGCGGCCGCGCTCTTCGCCGTTGCCACACCAAGCCAGGCGGAGCCGCCTTGGCCAGTTTTCCCAGGACACCATGGCGGGTACTACATCCTCGTCAGTCCCCAACTGTACCCACGCGAGCGTCTGCCACACTTTGCGCTGTACCCACCCGTTTACTACAGTATGCCTGTCCCTCGGACCTACGGTTACAGTCCGTTTGCGTATCCCCCGGGCTATATTACTCCGGATGTAGAAGTTTCCCCGCCAACGCCGATTACT
>DYLT01000457.1 GCA_020721945.1 Blastopirellula marina | reverse complement strand
GCCTGGGGTGGATCGGCAAGAACACGCTCTTGTTGAACCGCCATCACGGCAGTTGGCTTTTTCTTTCTGCCCTGCTAACGAGCGAGGTGCTCGAGTACGACGCGCCGTTGGACGCCGACCATTGCGGCACATGCCAGGCGTGTCTCGACGCCTGCCCCACGGGGGCCCTCGTGGCGCCCTACCGCCTCGACGCCCGCCGCTGCATCAGCTATCTGACGATCGAGTTTCGGGGCCACCTTCCGCCGGAACTCCGCCCGAAGGCCGGAGATTGGATCTTCGGCTGCGACGTCTGCCAGGAGGTCTGCCCGTGGAATCGCCGCGCGACCACGACCAACGAAGCGGCGTTTCAGCCGGCATCGGGCATGAACCCGCTGGATCTGGCTAGCCTCTTTGCCCTGGACGACGATGCCTTCCGCCGCCGTTTCCGCCGCACGCCCCTGTGGCGAGCGAAACGGCGCGGGCTGTTGCGAAACGCCGCGATGGCCTTGGGCAACCGGCCGCACGAAGCGGCGATTCCCGCCCTGGCACGCGGGCTGGCAGACCCGGAGCCGGTGGTTCGCGCAGCGTGTGCCTGGGCGCTGGGCCGCCACGACTCGCCCGCGGCCACGCAGTCGTTGCGGGACCGGGTTGCCTCCGAGACCGACGACGACGTGCGCGCGGAGATCGCGATGGCCTTGGCCGGCCGTCCCCAAATCGTGGCGAGACCGCCGAATGACCGCTGCACGCGTCCCGGAGGCTCGCGCCGATGAGCGAACGCGCCGTCCCCGACTGTCTGCGAAGACGCCAGGCATGCGCCGAATGGCCATCTCGGCACAGCCGGAGAATTCGACAGAACCGGCACATCCGGCCTCCGGCGGCACTCGGGCATCTCCCGTTCCGCATACGAACCCGAAGTGCCAGCGAGGGTCCCCAGATCGTTGACTTTCACTGGCGTTTCGGGTTCGTATGGAGGGTGGGCGATCCGGCTTGATCCGATGGCCGTAGGATTCCCGCCGACGAGGTGCAGCCAAGCCGCGGATCGTCGCGCCCCCGGGGGCCTCTGAATGCTATGTTCTCTCTAGCGGATACGACCGCAGCGCCGCGCGCCACGTGCGTGGCGGTACGGGTTTGGAGAGACTGCGCATGGATCTTGCCACCACGTTGGGACTCGTGCTGGGCTTCTTGATGATGCTCGGCGCCTTGTTTGCCATGGCCGGACATGGCAGCGGTGGCGTCCACCTGGCCGGCTTCATCGACCCGCCGGCCATCATGATGGTGCTCGGCGGCGGCCTGGCGGTGATTCTGGTGGGTTTCCCCCTGAAGCGCGTGCTGGCCACCGCCGGCGTGATCAAGAAGCTCTTCGTGCGCAAGCCGGAACATCCCGAGGCGTTGATCGACGAATTGGTCAAGCTTGCCGAGGTCGCCCGCCGCGACGGCCTGTTGGCCCTCGAAAACAAGGCCAAGGAAATCCGCAATCCGTTCATCGCGATGGGGATCCGCATGGCGGTCGACGGGATCAAGCCGGAGACGGTCGAGGAGGTGATGCGCACCGAGATTCGGGCGATGGAGGCCCGGCACTACGAGGGCAAGAAAGTGCTCGAACTGGTCGGTCGCTGCGGCCCCGCGTTCGGCATGATCGCCACGCTGTTGGGCCTGGTGATGATGCTGGGCAATCTGTCGGACGCCGCGGCGATCGGGCCTTCGATGGCCGTCGCGCTGGTGGGGACCCTTTATGGCGCGGTCACGGCCAACCTGATCTGCATTCCGTTTTCGGAGAAGCTCGCTTTCTTGAGCCACGAAGAGGCGATGATCAAGGAGATCGTCGTGCGCGGCGTGCTGGCCATCCAGTCGGGCGACAGCCCGCGCATCGTCCAGCAGAAGCTGAGCACCTTCCTGCCGCCCCACTTGCGTCCCGACAGCCAGGAGGTCGCCTGAGCCATGTCGCACCCGATGCCGTCGGGGCCCGAAGGGGCTCCGGAATGGATGGTCTCGTATGCCGACATGATCACGATCATGATGGCATTCTTCGTGGTCATGTACGCCAGCGCTGGCACGGCCAGCAGCGGTAGCCAGCGCGGCGAACGGACCGGGCAGGGCGCCACCCCGATGGTCGATGCCCGGGGAACCGCCGGCGACGGCACCGAGGGCATTGCCGGCCGCAGCGACCAGCCCCAGGTCGACCGCGTGATGGAGTCGCTCTATTGGCGGTTCGGTCCCGAGTGGACGATCCGCAATTGCTGGATCGGGGGACCGCCCCAGTTGCGCGGTTCCTTGCGTGGGACACCGATCCGCGCCACCGGCAACCAGGACAAGGGGAAGCGGGCCTATGGCCAAATCGGCGACGACCCGGTTCCCGCCCGCGCGTCCAAGCCGGTGGAGCACCGGTTGGCGGGCGGGCGGATCTTCTTCGACGAGTTCTCAGCCCAACTCCGACCGGACCAAGTCGAACGCCTTCGTCGCGTGGCCGAGGACATGGCCGGCAAGATGCAGAAGATCGAGCTGCGCGGGCACACGTCCCGCCGTCCGCTGCCGGCCGGCTCGCCCTATCGCGATCATTGGGACCTCGCCTACGACCGCTGCAAGGCGGTGCGCGATTGTCTCGTCGGCCAAGGCATCGACCCACGGCGTATCCGCCTGGGGGTGGCTGGAGAAAACGAACCGTTGGATTCGGACGACGACCCGGTCCCGGTCC
>DYLT01000078.1:13160-17925 GCA_020721945.1 Blastopirellula marina | reverse complement strand
CACGGGTGCCCGGTCCGGTTCCGGAACATCTGGATCCGGCCGCTCGACGCCGGCCCCAAACCGAAGACGCCCTGAGGCTCGGGCGTCTTGTTCGCAAGGAGTTTTCGAGGACATCGCGTTGCCGCGCCGACCGGCTTGCTCCACATCGCGGGGGCAAGCGGCGTGCGGGCCATTTGCATACCCCCAAGCGAGGATCGCCCATGGCCACCGAGATCGCTCCCGCCGCGGCATCGCCCTCCGGCTCGTCCCCGGTGCTGTTGACGCGCCTTTCGGCGATGATGTTCCTCCAGTACTTCGTGCAGGGCGCGTACCTGCCGGTCGCCTCAGTGTACGTGATGCGTTCGTTGGGGTTTTCGAGTCTCGAGGTGGGCATCTTCAGCGCTGCCCTGTCGGTGGGGCCGATCGTTGCGCCGTTCATCGTGGGGCAACTTGTCGACCGGCTCTTCGCGACCGAGCGGGTGATGGCGTTTTGCCATCTCGTCGGCGGGGCGCTGATGCTCGTGCTGTTCGTCCAGACCGAGGTCTGGCCGGTGATCCTCCTCGGCACCCTGTATTCGGTGCTCTACGTGCCGACCATGATGCTGGCCAACTCGCTGGCCTTCCGTCATCTGAAGAACAGCGATCTGGAGTTCCCTTGGGTCCGCCTGTTCGGCACGCTGGGCTTCATTGTGCCCGCCTACCTGGTCGAGTTCTGGTGGCTTTCGGGTCTGGAGGGTCCGGAGTTGGACCGCGCACGCGGGATTGTCTTTGCCCTGTCGGGCATCGCCGGGATCGTCATGGCCGGTTACTGCCTGACGCTCCCCCCGACGCCGCCCCAACAGCACGAAGAGCGCAAGTACGCACCGGGAGCGGTCATCGCCATGCTCCGCCGCCGCGACTTCCTCGTGCTGGTCGTAATCAGCTTCTTCATCTCGATCGCCCACCAGTTCTTCTTCGTGTGGAACAGCCCATTCTTGCGGGCGATCCTCGACACGGGTGGGTGGGGCGCCAAGGAGCAGAGCATCGCCTCGATCGGGCAGATCTGCGAATTGGGCGTTCTGGCCGCCTTGGGGCTGGTGCTCAAACGCCTCGGCTTCAAGTGGACCCTGGTGGTCGGCGCGGCAGCCTACATGGTCCGATGCCTGCTGTTCGCCGTGGTCTTCAGCCTCGACCCGCCTTTCGTTGGCAAACTCGTTTTGGCGGGAGCGGGGCAGGCCATGCACGGGCTGTGCTTCGGGTGCTTCCTGGCCGTGGGCTACATGTACGTCGACCGCATCGCCCCCGCAGACATCCGCGGCAGCATGCAGACGCTCTACGGCACCTTCGTTTTGGCGCTGGGGTTCTTCGTCGGCGGCTTCGTCGGTGGGCAGGTCGGCGAGTGGTTCATTCTGGTGCCGGGCGACCACCCGATCTACGATTGGACTGGCATCTGGCTCAGTTGTGCCGCCCTATGCGCCGTCTGCGTGGCTGCCTTCGCCGTGCTGTTCCCGAAACTCACCCAGCCCGCATCGGCCGGCTGAATCCGATGGGCGGATTCGATCAAGACCCCGGACCACCCCACCGCCTGATGTTGCACTTCCAAGAGAAGCAGGACGACCCATGGTTCCCTTTCCCCTTCGATTCGGCCGGCTTGGTGCCTGCCACCTCCTCTTGATGGCGATTGCCGCGCAGCCCTGCCGGGCCGAGGTAACGTTCGATCTCACCAGCGCCCGGCTGACTCTCGACGACCGAGGATCGGTCGCCTCGCTCGTGTTCGCCGACGGGACGGCGTGGCCTCAGACCGGCCAGGCGGCCTTTGCTCTGGAGACCGACGCCGGCACGCGCCTCGCGCAATCGGTCCGACTCGCGGGCGATCGGCTTTGCGTGGCGTTCGAGGGCGGGGGCTCGGCGGAGTTTGCGGTGGCCCGCCAGCCAGGGTTCGTGATCTTCCGCCTCGTGAAATTCGAGGCCGACGCCACAGCAGAGCGTTTGGGGCTCTTCCGGCTGGCCGTGCCCGAAGGGGCCCAGGCAGGTGGGTCGCTCAACTCGGCCTGGGCCGGTCCGTGGGTGGCCTCGGTCATGGCGGCCGAACCTAACGTGCGCGCGTGGTCCGAGCGCACCGGCGCGGCGCGCGGCGATCGGGCCGGGTGCAAGCACGAGTTCGTCCAGACCGACCAGGCCAAGGTGGGACGCGCCGCGGCGCGTTTTGCCGCCACCTGCAACGAGACGCCCGGCGGCTGGAGCATGCGCGGCAGGAGCTTTCCCCGGCCAATCCACCTCGGCGCCTGCAAGGCGATCCGCGCCTGGATCCACGGCGACGGCAAAGGCGAGCAACTGAAGATCCAACTCTACGACGGCCGCGGCGGGTATCGCGACACCTATGTGCCGATCGACTTCACCGGCTGGCGCCAGGTGACCGTGGCCGAAAGCCCCCTCAACAATCTCCGCGACGGCCGGGTGGCCGCGATCAACTTCTACTACAACGGCATGCCGGCCAGCCAGACCGTCGAGTGTCTCCTGGACCACGTCGAGGCGATGGTCGAGCGCGACGGCAAGACGGAGGCGGTGCTTCTGGAGGACTTCGAGCCGCGCGACTCGCCCCTTTGGGCCGTGCCGGCACGCTCGCTGGGCGTCGAGACGCTCAAACGCTACGGCCTCGAGCCGGCCGCGTTCGGCGTGCTGGCGTGCCCCAAGGCCGAGTTCCTCGGCACGGTCGAGCGGTTCGAGCAGGCGGCGGGCATTCCCAGCCCGCGGCCCGGTGGGGTGTGGAACAAGCGTTCGCCGTGGATCCGGCGGTCGTATTTCTTCTTGACCGACTTCCGCGAGTCGCAGTTCGAGCAGGCCCTGGCGATCGCGCGGCGGGGCGGGTTCCACATGATTCTTCTGGGGCAGGAGTCGTGGTGCCGCTCGACCGGGCACTACGAGGTCAACCGCGACCGGTTCCCCGACGGCGTCGAGGGGCTGCGGCGCACCATCCGGCGGTTCCACGACGCGGGGTTCCGCGTGGGGCTGCACTTCCTGGGCCCATCGATCTATCCGCCCGATCCGTACCTGACACCGGTGCCCGACCCGCGCCTCGTCAAGGCCGCCGCGACGGTGCTTGCTGCCGATATCGACGCCAAGGCGGCTTTTCTGCCCACGCCCGAGGCCCCTGAGAAGTTCCCCGCCGAGGACGGCGGCTACCTGGGCGACGGCACGGTGCTCCAGGTGGGCGACGAGTTGATCTGGTACAAAAAGCGTTCGACCACGCCGCCCTACGGGTTCTCCGAATGCCGCCGCGGGCACGTGGGCACGAAGCCCGCCCCGCACAAGAAGGGCGACCGCGTCTGGCACCTGCTGCGCTCCTACGGCTACCCCATGTTCGACATGGACACGTCGCTGTTGGACGAGGTGACCACGAACTTCGCCAAGGTCGCCAACGCCGTGGGCATCGACATGATCTACTTCGACGGGTCGGAGAAGCTCCAGGGCGACCATTGGTACTACAATGCCCGGCTTCAGAAGGCCTTCTACGACAAACTGGCGAACAAGGACATGCTGCTCCAGGGAAGCAGCTACAGCCATTATTCGTGGCATCTGATGGCCCGCAGCGCGTCGGCCGACGGGCACGGCGACCTGAAGGGCTACCTCGACGAGCGGTCGCCGTGGTT
The DNA here is from genome assembly GCA_020721945.1 of Blastopirellula marina. Taxonomy (GTDB): domain Bacteria; phylum Planctomycetota; class Planctomycetia; order Pirellulales; family Thermoguttaceae; genus JANLFZ01. The sequence goes on along the minus strand of DYLT01000078.1, from coordinate 14,317 downwards.
CGACTCGCTCGCCCGCGATGGAATGCCCTTGGACATCGGCTGGTACTACGGCTACGACCCGGACTCGACGCTGGACCAGTACGAATACATCCTCGGGGCGACGATCGGGTACGACGCGTCGATGTCGTTCCAGGTGTCGGTGGCGGCGGCCTCGCGCCATCCGTTCACGCAGGACATCCTCGACCTGATCGCCCGCTACGAGAAGCTGCGTCTGTCGGGCCGGGTGCCGGCGGCGATGCGGGCCCGGCTGCGGATCGACCCGGCCCTGGGCGGCAAGAAGCCCGACGAGCAGACGAACCTGCTCGACCGGCGGCGCGAGTACCGCCTGGTGGGCCCCGAGGGACGCGGGGCGTTTCAGCGGGTCGTCTACGCGCCCTGGCGCGAGGTCCGCTCGGCGGACGAGCCCAGCGCGGCGTGGACCGTGCGCGTGGCCGAGGGACCGGCGCGGGTCGGCGTGCAGGTCCATGCGCGGTCTGGCCCGTGGCTCCAGGCTGGCCCGGCATACCGCGCTGCCGACGCGGTGGTGCTCGAATCGTTCGACGATCTGGCCCCGTACACGCGCGATCCCAAGGGCCGGCGCGAGGTGCGCGAGATCGGCCCCGGCGAGTCGGGCGCGGTCTCGCCCGGCGTCGCCCAACGCATGACCCTCGAATCCGGCGGGCCCGAGGGCAGTCGCTACGCCGTCTATTCCGCAACCAACGAGCAGGCCGGGCCTGGGGGATGGTCGGTGCTGGGCAAGTCGTTCGATCCGCCGCTGGACCTCTCGTGGCACCGCGGCATCGGTTTCTGGCTCCGCGGCGACGGCAAAGGCGGGTCGTTCAAGCTCCAACTGACCGACGGGTCGAAGGCCATAGACTACTACATCGCGAACGACCATGCCGGCTGGCGCTACCAGCAGCTTGCCCGGCCCGAGAAAGACCCCATCGACTACGCCAAGGTCAAGACGCTGATGTTCTACTACAACGGTCTGCCGGGCAAGACGGCGGTCGCCTGCGGCATCGACGACGTGAAGGCCCTGCGCGCGCTCGACCGGCAAATGCTCACCGATCCCTGGGTCGAGGTGGGCGGCAAGCGGTTTGCCTGGAAGGGCTCGCTTGGCGCGGGCCAGTACCTCGTGCTGTGGCCCGGCGAGCCGCCGGCGCGGTACGGCCCGCCGC
>DYLT01000078.1:0-13142 GCA_020721945.1 Blastopirellula marina | reverse complement strand
CCGAGCGGTCCGGCGAGCCGGTCGAGTCGATCGCGCTGGCCCAAGGCGAGCACGCGGTTCGTTTCGGCGCCGCGGGACCCTTGGCCATGCCGGTGCGCGTGCGCGTGACGCTCCAACCACCGGAGCGACACGCGGTGCCGTAAGACGGGGGCCTTCGACGAGACCATGCCAAGGCGATTCCGGCAGTCGGCAGCGCCTCAAAACCCGGAGCCTGCGGACATCGGAAGACGTCGATCGCCCAACCCAACGTGTCTCTCCCCCACCTCAAGTAGGCTGATTTCTCCTTCCCCACGCGCTTTAGCAATTCGGGAAGATCCGCGTCATGGACTTTTGCCTGGGGCACACGCGATGCGAGCCTTCGTTCTGCGTCGGCGATGACGAAGGGCGAGAGGTCCACGCCCACGCCGCGCACTTGGTATGCCTCGGCAAGGCGTATCAGGAATTCGCCTTTCCCGCAGGCGATATCCACCACGCGTGCGCCCGGCGGAAGCTGCACGAGGTCCACCAAATGCGCGAGCTTCTCCTCGCTCGTGGGATGGCACACCACGTGCCTGCGATGCGTGATGTCGTAGAACTTCCACATTTCCATGAATCGATCCCTCCCGCCTTGTCCTTGCGCCTTTGTGGCAGTACCTTGTAGGCGTCCGAGATGCGGCCTGATGCGCACGCCGGTATGCTTTGCAAGTCCCATGATAGCCGTGTTTGCACCATGTGGATTCGATGGTTTGCCTTGATGGGGATGTTGACTTCGGCCCATGCCGCGGCCGCCGGGCATGCCGCGCCTGCCGAGCCGAGAACCTACTACGTCGACGACGCCGCGGGAAACGACGCTGGCGAAGGCCTGACCCGGCAGTCCGCCTGGCGCTCGCTCGACCGCGTGAACCGGGCCTCCCTCCGCCCCGGCGATCGGGTGCTTTTTCGCCGCGGCGGCGTCTGGCGCGGGCAACTGGTGCCGCAACGCGGCGATGCGGCCGGGCCAATCACCTACGGAGCCTATGGCGAGGGCCCCAAGCCGCTCGTTTTGGGCTCCGTGGCGATGGACCGGGCCGAAGACTGGCAGCCGACCGGCAATGGCATCTGGTCCAGCGCGTTGGGCCGCTCCGAATCGCTTGCGGTCGACGTGGGGAACATCATCTTCGACCACGGCGCTGCGACGGGAGTGAAGAAGTGGAGCGAGGCCGACCTGCGCCACGAGGGCGACTTCTTCTACGACGCCCGCGCCCGGCAGGTCAAGTTGCGCTTTGAGGGCAATCCGGCCACGCGGCACCGCAGCATCGAGTTGGCCTTGCGCCGGCACATCATCGACCAGAGCGGACGCGGTTACGTGACGTACGAGAACCTCGCCCTGCGCTATGGCGCTGCCCACGGCATCGGCGGCGGCGGGACGCATCACATCACGATCCGCGATTGCGACGTCTCGTACATCGGCGGCGGCCATCAGTTCACCCGGCCCGACGGCAGGCCGGTGCGGTTCGGCAACGGCATCGAGTTCTGGGCCGGTGCGCGCGACGGTCTGGTCGAAGGGTGCCGCCTCTGGGAGATCTACGACGCCGCCCTGACGAACCAGGGCAGCGGCACGAACATCCAAGAGAACATCACGTACCGCAACAACGTGATCTGGAACTGCGAGTACTCGTTCGAGTACTGGAACCGGGACAAAACGAGCCGCACGCGGAACATCCGCTTCGAGCACAACACCTGTGTGCGTGCCGGCTACGGTTGGGGCCACCGCCAACGGCCCGATCCGAACGGCCGGCATCTCATGTTCTACAACAATAGGGCGGTTACCGAGAAGTTCGTGGTGCGGTACAACGTCTTCGCCGATGCGACCGACAGTTGCCTGCGCCTGTCGGGGCGCGACTGGACGGCGGCCCTGGAGATGGACAACAACTGCTGGTTCCAGGCCCGGGGACCGCTCGTCCTGTGGCAGAACGAGAAGATAGGGCCGGAGCGGTTCGCCGCGTTCATGCACGCCCGGGGATTCGACCGGCATTCGGTGCTTGCCGACCCGCGTTTCGTGGACCCGGCGCGCGGCGACTACCGGCTCGCGCCCGACAGCCCGGCGCGGGCGCTGGGGGACCAGGGCGTGCCGGCCGGGGCCTTGCCCTAGGATGGGTCTTGAATCGGCCCCCGATCGGGCGCGAGGGAGACTGCCCTGCGCATAATTGCCTCAGCCCTGCCGGCATTCCTTGACCGCCTGGTACAAGGCGACGAGGTTTTCGCGCGGCGTGCGGGCCTGGACGTTGTGGACCGTGTTGAAGACGAACCCGCCGTTGCGGTTGAAAATCGCGATCCGCTCCTTGACTTCCTGGCGAACCTGCTCGGGCGTGCCGAAGGGGAGCGTCTTCTGGGTGTCGACGCCGCCGCCCCAGAACGTGAGCTTCGCCCCGAACCGCTCCTTGAGGGTCTTGGGGTCCATCCCCGCCGCGGAGCACTGGACGGGATTGAGGATATCGAACCCCGCCTCGAGGATGTCGGGCAAGAGGTCGATCACCGAGCCGCAGGAGTGGATGAACGTCTTCCACGGCGTGTGCTGGTGGACCCAGTCGTTGACCTTGCGATGGAACGGCTGGTAGAGCTTCTGATAGGCCTTGCAGCTAATGAACGGCCCGTTCTGGGTGCCGAAATCGGTGCCGGTGATAAAGACCGCCGTGACCTTGTCGCCGACCGCGTCGTAGATCTTGGCCAGGTTCGCCAGGGCGATATCGCACTGGCGACGGAACACTTCGTAGACGTAGTCGAAGCGGGCCACGGTGCTGATGTACCATTCTTCGATGTCGCGGATGCCCTTGGGGCGCTTGAGGAACGGGGCGGGCACCAAGGCGATGTCGCCGAACGCCGTGCCGCCGAAGTTGGCCAGGATCGCTCGGCCCGTATCGCGCCACAGCCGGTGGACCTCGTTGGCGAAATACTCGAGCGTCTCGTCGCGCACCGGGCCGAACTCCTCGAGGTTGTCCTCGGGATCGAGCTTGGCGTCGTCGATCGGCTCCTGGCGCACGATCGTGTCGAAGTAGAAGCCGCCCTTGGGCATGCGCGCGCTGGGCGGGGCCGTGCGGTCGCCCTCGGGGTACATCAGGATGTCGCCGTTGGGCTCGGGATCGGTGTTGAACGCGCCGGGCACGAGCACCGGCGTGCCATCGAAGAGCGTCCAGGGCTTCCAATCCTTGTTTTCGAAGCCGAACATGGTGCGCGGCCCGCCCAGGCCCACCACGTCGACGCCCAGGGCGTCCTGAAGGTCCGGGGTAATCTCGCCAAGCATCTGGTAGGGCTCGACGACCTTCACGGGGGTACCCGGCTTGTCCAGCCCCAGCGCCTGCCGGAGCTGATAGACCGAACTAACATGCATTCCGGTCACCGCGCTGGCCCCCAGGTCCAAGGGGACGTAGTCGGGCTGTTGGTGCTGGAGGGCCTTCTGCACGCGCTGCTGCGAGTTCATGATACGGGCGACGCTTCGGGGTTGAGGCGAACCGCTGGAACGCGGCCCGCCGGTTGGAACAAGTTGGCAAGGATCAATCTGAAACCTGCGTTCACCCTTGTCAAGCCCGCGGCCGTCGGGCTAGGATAGGCCGGTCATGCCGCTGGCGCGGTTCGGCCTGCGTGCCAAGTCGCGCGCGTGGCGTCCCGCACGGTCGTTTCAAGATCCAGCCGCCTTGGCCGCGGGTGCCGGGGCGAGGAGTGTCGAGCCATGTCCCGAGCAGCTCCCGGTTCGATGGACCCCGCACCCGATCTCGGGCAGGGCAGCCCGATCTATGTCTGGCTGCTGGCCCTGGTCGCCGCCCTGGGGGGCCTATTGTTCGGCTACGATACGGCGGTGATTTCCGGGGCGATCGGCTTTCTGCGCATCCACTTCGATCTGGACGCGGCCATGATGGGCTGGGCCGCGGCCTGCGCGTTGCTCGGCTGTGCGATGGGGGCCGGCGCGGCGGGCATGCTCAGCGATCGGCTCGGCCGCAAGAACGTGCTGGTCCTGTCGGCCATCGCGTTTTTCGTCTCGGCGCTCGGTACGGCCCTGCCACGGAGCTTCACCGAATTCATCGTCTTCCGGATGATCGGCGGCTTGGGCATTGGGGCCGCGTCGATGAGTTCCCCGATGTACATCGCCGAGATCTCGCCAGCGCGCGTCCGTGGCCGCATGGTGTCGATCAACCAGTTCGCCATCGTCTCGGGGATGCTGATCGTCTATTTCGTGAACTATTTCATCGCCGGGCATGGGTTGGCGATCGACCAGCCCGTGGTCGACGCCCACGTGGCCCGGGACGGCGCGACGCTCGATCCCCAATTCGCCCGGCAGTTCCTTGCCCGCAACGCCCCCAAGGTCGGTTCCGCGGAGATCGACCGGTTCATCGCTTCGGCCGGGCCCGGGCTGACGAGCCAGGCCGTGGTGAAGTTCCTGGCCGATCATAAGGTCCACGTCGAGCCGATCGCCGTGGCGGTGGCGCGTTGGGGCATCGTCTCGTGGAACGTGGATCGGGGCTGGCGGTGGATGTTCGGCTCCGGGGCGCTTCCCGCGCTGGTGCTCTTGGTCCTCTTGTTCCTCGTGCCCGAAAGCCCACGATTCCTGACCAAGCAGGGGAAGCCGGAGCGGGCACTGGACGTGCTCACCCGGGTGGGCGGCCCCGAGCAGGCCCGCCGCGAACTGGCCGACATCGAGGACGCGCTGGCCCGCGAACGCGGCACCCTGCGCGAACTGTTCGAGCCTGGCCTGCGCATCGTGCTTGTGATCGGCGTGACGCTGGCCGTGTTGCAGCAGGTGACCGGCATCAACGTGTTCCTCTACTTCGCCCCGGAGATCTTCAAGCGGATGGGCGAGGGCACCAACGTGGCCCTGCTCCAGACCGTCCTCGTCGGCGCCGTGAACATGCTGTTTACCATCATCGCCATCTGGACCGTCGATCGCCTCGGCCGCAAGCCGCTCATGCTGATCGGCTTTACGGGCATGGGGGTCGCCCTGGTGGCGATGGGCCTGGCCGCCTACTTCGGGCGCACCGAACTCTGGGTGCTGCTGTTCATTCTCGGGTACATCGCCTGTTTTGCATTGTCTGTGGGGCCGGTCACCTGGGTGATCCTCTCGGAAATCTTCCCGACGAAGATCCGCGGCCGGGCGATGGCCATCGCCACGGTGTGCTTGTGGGTCGCCAACTTCGTCGTCACGCAGACCTTCACCATCATGGACGAAGACCCCTGGCTGGTCGAGACGTTCCACCGCGCGGCGCCGTTCTGGCTATACGCCGCGTTGTGCGTGGTGAGCGTGCTGTTCGTCTGGCGACTCGTGCCGGAAACCAAGGGCAAGACGCTGGAAGAGATCGAGCGCGGGTGGATGGCCTAGAACCTCGTGCCGCCCGCAACGCGGCAAGCCGGCAGCGCGGCGCTAGCGTGCGTGGGGTTTCCGCGCCGGGTAGCCCTCCTGGCTTTGGAGTTCGTCGATCATGGCCAGGATGTTCTCCAGAGGCACGTCGCCTTCGACGTCGTGGGCCGGGGCGAACAGGTAGCCGCCGTCGCGCCCCAGGTCGAGCAGGCGGCGGACTTCGGCGCGCACGTTGTCGGGCGTGCCGAAGGGCAGGGTCTTCTGCGTCGACAGCCCGCCGTGAAAGGCCAGCCGGCCGCGGTAGCGTGGCAAAAGGGTGTACACGTCCATGACCTCGGGCTGGAAGGGGTTGAAGCAGGCCAGCCCCGCGTCGATCAGGTCGTCGAACAGCTCGTCCACATCGCCGCACGAGTGGATCATCACCTGCTTGCCCGCCTCCCGCACGGCGCCGTACATGCGCCGGAGCACGGGCAGGATGAACGCGCGCCACAGACGCGGCCCCATCTGAAGGCCGTGCTGCTGACCCCAGTCGTCGCCGAAATAGACCGCGTCGATGTCGTAGCGCAGGGCCTCGCGCACCTGGGCGATGTTGTATTCGGCGATCCGGTCGAAGAGTTCGCGGACGAACGCGGGGTGGTCGTAGAAGTCGGTCAACAGGTTGGTCATGCCGCGCATCGTCCACGCCCGCTCGTACAGCGAAAACCCGATCTGGAACACGCGGAGGCGGTCGGGAAACCGCGCGATTCGCTCCGGGATGTCGGCGAAGAACCGGCGGTCGAGCGGATCGGGGAACTCGTAGCCTGCCAGGCTCGGCCTCGGCAGCACCCAGCCCTCGACCACGCCGATGTCGCGGTCGATCGAGCGATCCCACACCACGCCGAACACGTCCCGCACGCGGCGGTCGCCGAGGTCCTCGAAGAACCCGATATCGCTGCCGAGCTTCAGCAGATGGTTGTCCAGGAGCGTTTCGAGGTCCTCGCCGCCGAGGTGCTGCTGGAGCTTCTGGCGGGCCTCGTAGGTGAAGCCCAGAGACCAGGGGACATACGGGGGTCGCTTGCCGCCGAGAACCGTGCGCACGACGTCGCGTGGGGTCATGCGACGGATTGTAGCCCTCGCCCCGTCGGCGAGCAATCCTCGGGCCTTTGGGCTCTCCGACCCGGTGAGGCGAAAGGCCGGCCCTGCCGCCGCCCGGCCAAAGGGCGTTTGAAAAAATCGACAAGACGCCTTGCCATGCGCTGCCGTTCCTCATTAGGATGAAAGGGTTCCGTGTGTGTTCCGTCGGGAAGTCGGCTGGGCAGCCGACGCCAATTGGGGAGCGGGTCAATGATTCACTACACGTGCGACCTGTGCAAGCGGGCGATCGATCCGCAAGAGGACCTCCGCTACGTCGTGAAGATCGAGATCAGCGCCGCGTTCGATCCCGTGGTCGGCGAGGACGAGGACGACCGCGACCACCTTCAGGAAATCCAGGAACTCTTGGAACAGCTCGAGAACTCGCACGGCGACCAGATCGGCGACGACGTCTATCAGGAGCTGCGTTTCGACCTGTGTCCCGAGTGCCGCAAGCGCTTCAGCAAGAACCCCCTGGGCCGCGAGGTCGCCAAGTTGTTGGATTTCAGCAAGAACTAACGGCCCTGGTCGAGTTTTCTTCCCGCTTGCGCCCCCATCGCCGCCTGGGTCGTCGGTTGCCACGCGTGGGTTTCTGTCGGAGGGTCGGCTGGTTGAGCCTCGGCGGCTGGGTCGCGTGGAGCCTGGCTTTGCCGACTTGCTCGGCCCTGCCGTCCTCCTGGTGGGCTTCCGCGACGACTCGGCTCAGCCCGGCGGCGGCGTGTTTCTCATCCAGAACTCGTCCGGTGCTCGGCGCGACGGCCTGATGACGTACGAGTACGTGCGGACTTACATGAACGACGCGGTCTGGATCGACTACGTCGGCGCGGGGGACTTGGCGAACTGCGGGGCGATTCTGGGTAAATCGATCTTGACCGATCCCCGCGGCCTGTGATATCACACGCGCCTTGTTTCCCAGGCCATCTTGCGCGTTGACCCGGCATGACTGCCATCCTTGGCCTCTCGGCCTATTACCACGATTCGGCCGCGGCTCTGGTCGTTGATGGCGAAATCGTCGCTGCGGCCCAGGAAGAGCGTTTTACGCGCCTGAAGCACGACTACCGCTTCCCCCAGCACGCGGTCGACTACTGCCTGGCCGAGGCGCGGCTGTTGCCCGAACAACTCGACTACGTGGCCTTCTACGACAAGCCGCTGGCCAAGTTCGAGCGTTTGCTCGAGACGTACCTGGCGTTCGCCCCGTGGGGCTTTCGGTCGTTTCGCAAGGCGATGCCGCTGTGGCTGACGCAGAAGCTGCATTTGCCCCGTGAGATGAAGCGTGGGCTGAAAGGGCGCTATGCGGGCCCGTTCGTGTTCACCGACCATCACGAGTCGCACGCGGCCAGTGCCTTCTTCCCCTCCCCCTTCGACGAGGCAGCCATCATTACCTTCGATGGCGTGGGCGAATGGTCCACGACCTGCCTGGGTGTGGGCCGCGGGAATCGCGTGACATTGACCCACGAAATCCGCTTTCCCCACTCGCTGGGCCTGCTCTATTCGGCGTTCACCTACTTTACAGGTTTTCGGGTCAATAGCGGCGAGTACAAGCTGATGGGGTTGGCGCCCTACGGCAAACCCGTCTACAAGGACCTGATTCTCGAGAAGCTCGTCGATTTGAAGGACGACGGTTCGTATCGCATGGACATGCGGTACTTCAACTACTGCCAGGGCCTGACGATGACGTCGCGGGCCTTCGAGCGGCTGTTCGATGGTCCCCCGCGCAAGCCCGAGTCGCCCGTCACCCAGCGCGAAATGGACCTGGCGGCGTCGGTCCAGGCGGTGACCGAGGAGATCATGCTCCGTACGGCCTGGCACGTGCATCGGCAGACCGGCCTGAGGAACCTGGTGATGGCCGGCGGGGTGGCGTTGAATTGCGTGGGCAACGGGCGCATTCTGCGCGAGGGGCCGTTCGAGCGGCTGTGGGTCCAGCCCGCGGCCGGGGATGCCGGCGGGGCCCTCGGCGCGGCCCTGTTCGTCTGGCATCAACTGCTCGAGAAGCCGCGCCACCCGGCCGGAACCGATGGCCAGCGCGGCTCGTTTCTCGGCCCGGCGTACCGCGACGACGAGATTGCCGAGGTGCTCGACCGCCACGGGGCGGTCTATTCGACCTGCGCCGACGACGACGAGCTGTGCGACCTGGTGGCCGGCCTCATTGCCGACGGCAAAGTCGTCGGATGGTTCCAGGGCCGCATGGAGTTCGGCCCCCGGGCCTTGGGGGCACGGAGCATTCTGGGCGACGCGCGAAACCGCACGATGCAGTCGGTGATGAACCTCAAGATCAAGTTCCGCGAGTCGTTCCGGCCCTTCGCCCCGATCGTGCTCCGCGAGCACGTCCACGAGTACTTCGAAATGCGGCCGGGCGAAGACAGCCCCTACATGCTGCTGGTCGCGCCGGTCGCCGAGTCGGTGCGCCAGCCGATCGGGGCGGCGCAAGAGCGGGCCTTCGGCATCGAAAAGCTGCGCTACTGCCGGTCGTCGATCCCCGCGGTCACCCACGTCGATTACTCGGCGCGCATTCAAACCGTCGACCGCGTGCGGCATCCCCTGCTCCATAAGCTCCTGAGCCGGTTCTACCAGCGCACCGGCTGCCCGGTGATGGTCAACACAAGTTTCAACGTGCGGAGCGAGCCGATCGTCTGCACGCCGGACGACGCCTGGCGATGCTTCTTGATGACCGACATGGACGCGCTGGTGCTAGGCAGGCACGTCCTGCTGAAGGAGTTGCAGCGCCGGCGGGTTGGCGAGGAGGACCGCCGCAGGCACCTGGCCGCCTTCGCCCTGGACTGAGGGCCTGTCAAACCGAACGGTTGCCCCAGGAAGGAATAGGAACGAACCGTGTCGCTCGCCAAGTTCGAATGGAACCCCCAGCCCCGGCAGCTCCGGCAGTTCGCCGCGATCGCCCTGGTTGTCTTTCCGTGTATCGCCTGGCTTTGGGGAAGCAGGCAGATCGGGTGGACTCTGGCGGCAGCAGGCATGTTCTGGGCTGGACTGGGGTTGGCGCGCCCGACCTCGGTCAAGCCGCTGTATGTTGTCCTTAGCGCGGCAGCCCTTCCCATCGGCTGGGTGCTGGGCGAGGTCCTTTTGGCGCTTGTGTACTCTCTCGTTTTCGTGCCCGTGGGACTGGCGATGCGCGCGATCGGACGCGATCCGCTCCGGCGGAGGTTCGACCGAGAGGCCGCGACCTATTGGCAGCCGAAGAAACCGCCGGCTGGGCCATCGAGCTACTTGCGTCAAGGATGAAGGAGGAGTGCGATGCCGCCAACCACCGAGTTCGAGAAGGCCGCGCGCCAGACGCCGCCCTCGCTGCCTGCGCAGTTCTTGATCTTTTTGGCGGAAAACAAGAAGTGGTGGCTTCTGCCGATCGTGATGGTGCTGGGGATCTTGGGCCTGCTTTCGCTGGTGGCCAGCACGGGGGCGGCCCCGTTCATCTACACCATGTTCTGACCCCGAGATTCGGGAACAGAACCACTGGGCAACCGAGCACTTGCGAGCGGGCTCCCGCCGAATCGCCCCGATGCCGGCGCGCTGCACGGCGCACGAACCGGCCGGCGCTCAGCGGCGTGAACCACCGCCACCCCGGCTGCCGCCGCTGCCGGGCGTGCTGAACCGCGAACTGCCCGAGCTTCCACGACCCGAGCGGCCGCTGCCGAATCCCCCCCGGCCGAAAGGCGACTGGAACGGCGACGGCATTGGCCTCTGGAAGGAAGGTTGGAAACCCGGGGTGGGGAAACCGCCGCCGAAGGGCATTCCCGGCGTGAAACCGCCGAACCCGCGGCCAGAGAACCCGCGGAAACCCTGGGACCGGTCTTGCGTGGGGCCGGTCGGCTGGCCTGACGGGCGTCCGGACGACCCCTGTCCGAACCGCACGCTGTCGCCCATTACGGCGGTAAGGGCCCTGCGCACCGCTTCGGAGTTCGTGTTCTTGAGGCTGACGACTTCCGTCGACTCGTTCGTTTCGGCCGCCGCCATTTCGTCGAGTTGCTCGACCAGTTCCTTGACTTCCTGGTACAGGGCGTAGGGGGCGACGACCACCACCGAGTTGGTGCGGTTGTCGACGCCGATCGACAATTTCGGGACGTCTTCCGTGGGCCCGCGGCGTCCGCCGCTTCCGCGACGCCCTCCGCCGGCGCCTCCGCGCAGCATCTGGATGAACTCCTGCGGCGACGGGGGCCGTTGCGGGCTGTTCGGCCCAGCGACCATCCGGTCTTGGTACAAACCCCGAACGATCTCCGCGATTTCCGAGGCCTGAGTGTTCTTCACTGGGATCAGCCAAGGTTTCGACTGGGCGAGGATCTCTTCGGGGCTTTCCGGCTGGTCGAGGATCTTCAGAAGCCGCTCGATCATGTCCAGATCGGTGGGATTCGCCTGGACCACCAGGGCGTTGAGGCGCGGGTCGGGCGTGATTTGAAGCTGACCCGTGGGACGCAGCGAGCTGCCCGTGTCGCCCCCGAGGAGGGTTCCGATGAGGTTTCCGCCGGGGCCGCCGATCGCGGCGCCGGCCAGGTCGCCCAAGAGCGATCCGCCGCCGCTGTCGCCCCCCCCGGTGCCGCCGCCGAAGATCTGATCCAGCGTGTCGGCAATGACCGTGGCTTTGGCGTGCTTCAGGTAGAAGATCGTGACCTCGAGCTTGTTCGACATCGCGCTGCCCGCGAGGGTCTGAAGCAGACGCTCGAACTCATCGAGTGCCTCGGCGTTGTCCGAGGCGATCAAGATCCCGCCGGGGCCGGGCGAGACGATGATCTCCGACGACGACGGCTTCTCGGGCGACGGCTTGTCGGAAGGCGACCGCTCGGGCTGGGCGACCTTGGGTGCGTCCGGGCGATCGGAAGCGGCCGAAGGCCGAGGCGACGCCCGCCACTCCGAACCCGCGGGCGACCCGTCGGTGCTCGGCGCGACCGCGGCGCCGGGGTCCGCCACCAACACCATGTCGGCCCCGCGCGGCAGGCGCGCGGTGGGGCCGCTCGGCAGGGCCTCCGGCTTGGCACGCCACCGCGGCGGTGCCGGTGTCGGCACCGGGACCTCGGGAGGGGGCGCTGGGGCATTTCGGCCGGGCGCCCTCGTGCGCCGCTCCTCGGGTCCCAACACGCCCCACGGGAGTTCAACCCCCTCCTCGTCCGATTTTTCCTCCCCGCTGCTTGGCCGCACCGAGCGAATCGTCGACGATGGCGTCACTTCGCGGATGAGGACGTCCTTGCGCATCTGGGGCCAGATCTCTTTGATTTGTTCCAGGGCTGATCGGGCCGCACGCGGGGAAAGCGGGAGCACGCGGACGTTGCCCCCGGTGCTCTTGCCATCGTCGGTGAGCCGTTCTCCCATCTTTTCCAACAAGCCGCGAATCTGGAGCACGTGTGCCTCGGTGCCGCGGATGATCAACTGCCGGCTATTGCCGTCGGCCTCGACCTTCGGCGCGTTCGAGCCGGTCTCTCCCCCAAACAGCTTCTGCACCGCCGCCAGCGCGATCTGCGGGTCCAACGTGCGCAACTGAATCACCTCGACCTGGCGCGCGTCTTTCTGGATCTGCTCCAACACCGCGCGAATCGTCTGGTGCTGGGCCAGGCGCGCGTAGGCAATCAAGTTGCCGGTCTTCGGATCGATGGCCAGGCGCACGTCGGGCTCGCCGACCAGCATGGTCTGAAGCACCTGGTACACCGAATTGGGATCGGCCGCCGTAATCGGATAGACTTCGAGCTGCGGCGTGCTGTTGAGCCGGTCGCCCGCGCTCCCCTCGTCGATCGACTTGACGATGTCCTTGAGTCGGGCGACGCCGTCGGGCTTGCCCGTCACGTAGATCTTCGTCCCTCCCGGATCGGTGGCGAATCGGACCGAGCCGTCGGTCGTGGCGTACTTGTCGGCAGGGATGTCGAGCAGTTGCCGCACGTAGTTCAATACCTCCGGCGCCGTCACCCGGCGCAGCTCGATCGCCTGAACCACTCCGCTGCCGGAGCCCATCGGGTTCTCCATGGCCTCGATCACGCCGCGGATGATGCGCAGGTTCCCGGCGTATTCGGTCACCACGATCTGGCGCGCCTTGGGAATGACCACCACCGAACCTTGCGGCCCCTTCAACTTGTCGATCTCGGCCTGGGCTTCTTCCGGCGTGATTCGGTCGAGCTGAAAGACCACCTTGACCAGGTCGAACTCGCCGCGCTGGTCGAGTTCATCGCGGGAAACCGTTTCGATGAGATCGGGTGGGATACGATCTTCGAGGTTGATTACCCAGAGCATCCGGCCGTGGCGCAGGAGCACGTACCCCTTGATCCGCAGCACGCGATTCAAGAGGTCCATCGCCTGGGTCGGCGTGTACTCTTGAGGGTCGGTGTAGTTGAAGGTGCCCTTCGGCGGCGCCTCCATCACCAGCGACAACTCGTTCTCGTCGGCGAACCACTGGAGCACATCCTTCCAGGGGGCCGACCGGAAGGCGAACGTCAACCGGCCTGGCGTTTTCGGTTTGGCCGGCGGCAAGGGCTTGGCCGGCTCAGCGGTCTTGGCCGTTTCGGTGGGGCCCGCCGGCGCCGGCGGCAGCGCCACGGGCGGGCTGCCCGGCGCCGTTGGCTCGGTGTTCGCGGCGACCGGCGCCTCGGCCGACGGTTTCGCGTCGGACGGGGGCATCGGGGGCTTGGCCTCCACCGGCCCGCCCGACGGCGGCTTGGCCTCGGTCGGGGCCGGCGGCTTCTCGATGGCCACCTCGGGCGGTTTGGCCGCTGTCTCGGGTGCAGGTTGGCCGCCGCCAGGT
>DYLT01000077.1 GCA_020721945.1 Blastopirellula marina | reverse complement strand
GAGGGCTTGGTGCAGCGTTGCCAGCCGGTCCGGCGGCGCGCCCTGGCCGACGGCCGACTCGTAGGCGCTGCGGGCCTCGTCGAGTTCCGCGCGCCGGAATCGCAGATGCCGCTCGGCGAGGTCCTGGCGAAACCGTGCCTGGTCCAACTGCGCTTCCAAGAGCGCAAGCAGGCGCTGGCGCTTGCCGGCGTCGGGGGAAGCCGAGGCCATCTCGTACGCCGCCGAAATCGCCGACAGGTCGGGAGGCGAAACGCCCCGGCGCTGGGCATCGCGCCGGACTTCATCGACGAACTGCTCGACGAGCTTCCGCTCGGGGACCATGGCCTGGGCGGCCTCGAGCGCGCCGGCCAGCGCGGCCTCGCGGGCCGCGAACGCCTCGGTCTGGCGCTGGCGCAGGGCGGTCTCGGTCATCCACGGCTCGATCCGGTCGCGGAATGTCGCTTGGTATCGCTTCCACGGCCGGCCGTGGTCGGCCCCGAACATCCACAGGGTGGCCGCCAGCATGGCCGTCGCCGAAAGGGCGAACACCACGTGCAGGCGTCTCGTGTTGTAGAAGGTGTCGTTCGGGGCGGACATGCCACTAGAAGCCGAAAAACCACTCGGGGATGCTTACCACGTAGCTGAGGTCCGCCGTCCAGCGGAGGACCATTTTCAGCGGCAACGCGAGCATCATCAGCAAGAGGAACATCATCACGACATACCGTGCGCGGCCCATGCGCCGGCGAAGATCCCGCAGGACCGTCCGTGCCAAGAGAACCGGCACGCCGACGAAGTAGAGTCCCAAAGCCACGATCCCGGCGATCTCGCGCCAGACGATCCCGCCGAGTTGCACCAGCGTGCCGCGGTCGGGCGGCACCCGCGGAACGGCGCGGCCCAAGAGGTATACCCAGAAGTATTCGGAGAGCTTCACGTTGTTCTGGGCAACCACCTTGTGCGGGTCGCGGTACTCGTAGAGGCCGAAGAAGCTCCAGTTCGGACCGCGCAGGAAGGTCCCCACCAGGATCAGCAGGATCCACAACTGGAGGAACCCGAAGAGAAACACCACGTAGCTGAAACGGCGCTGGGCGATCGTGTAATAGCCGCTGCCCTTGGGATTGACATCGAGGTAGGGAATGGCCGCCAGACCGAAGATGATCAAGGCCGGCAGGATGACCCCGGCCACGGCCGGATCGAAGAACACCAGCATTTCCTGGAGGCCGAGGAAGTACCAGGGGGCTTTCGACGGGTTCGGGGTGACCGTGGGATTGGCCGGCTGCTCGAGCGGTGCCCGGAGCGCCAGCGACCACGCGATCAACAACGCGGTCAGGATCACCATCGCGATCAGCTCGATGTACACCAGATCCGGCCAGACCAGCGTGGACCGGGCGTACTGGCGTTCGACCGGCGGCTCGCCCCGCGCCAGCCGGTCGTCGTTGGCGACCGCCTGCGCCGCGGCAAGCCACGTGAAAGAACCCAACAGGAACACCATCGCGACGATGGGCACATGGTCGGGCTTGAGCACCACGCCCGCGAAATCGGGGTCGACCAGCGAGAGGCCCAAGAACGCCAGCGCCAGATTCAAGGCGGACCAGGCCACGGCGGGGCGGACCACCACGCGCCGCGCCACATACAGCGCCGCCAAGAAGCCGAGCGAGCCGAACGTGAGCGTCACCGGGCCCAACACCGCGTCGATGCCCCGGCGGAGGCTTTCGGGCAATCCGGCGGGATGGCCCCCAAACGACGCAACCCCCAGCGCGGCAAAGGCCGCGGCCGCGGCCAGCCAGGCGGCCGCCTTGCCCCACGACCGTCGCCCGCCCGCGCGCCATGCGGCCACGGCGTTCAGGCCGGCGGCAGCCAGGTAGTACCAGCCCAGGGGAAAGGCGATCTCGTCGAGGAACTCGGAAGGGGGCACGGTGAGGCGATTGGCGTTGGAAGTTGAACCCCGAACCTTACAGCGGCCCGCTGATGCCGCCGTCCTTGCGCACGCGCCAGAAATGGAGGGCCATCAAGAAGCCGGCGACCAGCGGAATCGCCACGCAATGGAGCACGTAGAACCGGTTGAGTGCCTCTTCGCCGACCGAGCGGGCGCCGAGAAGCAGGAACCGCGCGTCGCTGCCGCTGGTGATCAGGTCGACGCCGTCGACGCGCAGCAGGTGCTGCAACGGCCCTTCGTGTCCCACCAAAGGCGTGGCGCGCGCCATGTTCGAGCCGACGGTCACGGCCCAGATCGAAAGCTGGTCCCACGGCAGCAAATAGCCGGTAAACGACAACAGCAGGGTCAGCACCAAGAGCATGACTCCCACGACCCAGTTGAACTCGCGCGGGGGCTTGTAACTGCCGGTCAGGAACACGCGGAGCATGTGGAGCATCACCGCGATGACCATCGCGTGCGCCCCCCACCGATGGATCTCCCGCACCACGCCGAACGAGACCACGTCGCGCAGGGCTAACATATCGTTGTAGGCCCATTCGAGCGTGGGCCGGTAGTAGAACATCAGCAGCACGCCGGTGACCGTCTCGACGAGGAACAAGAAGAACGTGATCCCGCCCATGCACCAAGTGAAGTGGAATCGCACCGCATGCTGGGGGATCGCCACCGGATGGAGATGGAGAATCAAGTTCGTCAGCACGACGGCGACGCGGTTTCGCCGGTCCACCGGCGCGGGGTGCCGGAAGATGCTCCGCCAAAGCTGCCAGCGGCGGATCCGGTCGCGCAACGCCATGCGGCCCTACACCTCCACGAAACTCTGCGGATCGTCCCACTGCCCCAGTTCCTGCTGGAAGGTCTTGCTGAGGTCGACCTCCAATTGTCCGTCCGAGGCGAGGCGGATGGCACAGCGTTCCAGCGGCCGGGGCGCGGGGCCCTCGAAGTGGATCCCGTCCGCGTAGAACCCGCTCCCGTGGCAAGGGCATTTGAACCGCTGTTCGTTCTCCTGCCAGATGGTGATGCAACCCAGGTGGGTGCAAACCGATCGCAGGGCGTAGATTTGTCGCCGGTTCCGGTACACCCCGTGGACCACCCATATTCCGTGCTGCGGTTGAAATCGGGTTTCGACCTTGCCGGGCGGGTAATCGGCGGGGGTTCCGACCTTGATGCGGCGGGGCGGTTCGGCCAGGGCGTTGGGCATCAGCAGTCGGGCGGTCGCGGCGGCCCAAAGCCCGCTGGCCGCCCCCAGCGCCGACATGCCCCACCCGAACGCCGTGCCGAACATCGATGCCAAGATGCCTCGCCGCGTCGGGGCCACCGGCACGCCCGGCCCGGCCGCCTGGGGTTCGTTTTGCGATGCGCCGTTGGAGTCCGCCATGGTTGTCAACCGGTTCTCGGAAAAGGCGTCCTCGGGTGACAAAGGGACGGTTCCCAGGCACAGGGCACTTCCCGCGCCGACGGGGCCGATCCCCGTGAACGGTCATGCGAGGAACCATGTCACCGACCAGCGAAGCGCCCCCAAGGCAGGACTGGCTAGGCGGGCTCGCTGCACGAGGGACGACCGAATCGAGTCTGCAATTCTTGTTATGGTCGGCCTGCCAAGCGGTGTCAACGGTTCTTCGGCGAAGGCCGCCTTCCCGCCGCGTCGTGCCATCCCTACAATCACGGTTCTCGGAGCCTGGGAAACCATGCGGTGGGCCATCGTATGGGCGTCTTGGGCTGTGGCGCGGCGGTCTGGCGGGCTGTCGCGTCTTGCACCACTTTCGGGAGGTTGTCCGTTGAACGTCTTGATCGTTGGCAATGGCGGGCGCGAGCACGCCCTGGCGTGGAAGATCGCCCAAAGCCCGCGGGCCGAACGCGTGGTTGTCGCCCCGGGCAATGCGGGCACTGCGCGGGACGCGGAGAACGTCGATCTGCGGGCGGACGATTTCGCCGGGCTGGTGCGTTTCGCCAAGGAGGCCCGCATCGGGCTGACCGTCGTCGGGCCCGAGGCCCCGCTGGCCGCCGGAATCGTCGACGTCTTCGAGCGAGAAGGGCTCCGCATTTTCGGGCCGACGAAGGCGGCGGCCGAGCTGGAATCGAGCAAGGTCTTCTGCAAGGACCTGCTCCGCAGCGCGAACGTCCCCTCGGCCGACTACCGCACCTTCCGCGAGGTCGAGCGGGCCGTCACGTTCCTCCAGCAGCGCGAGGACGTGCCGATCGTGGTCAAGGCCGACGGCCTGGCGGCCGGCAAGGGCGTCATCGTCTGCGATAACCGCCAGCAGGCCCTCGAGGCCGTCGACCGCATCGCCCGGCAAAAGGTCTTCGGCGAGGCAGGCAATCAACTGGTGATCGAAGAACGCCTCCACGGCGAAGAGGCCAGCGTGCTGGCCATCACCGACGGGCAGACGATCGTGACGCTTCCGCCGGCGCAGGACCACAAGCGGGCCAAGGATGGCGACCAGGGCCCCAACACCGGCGGCATGGGGGCCTACTGTCCCACGCCCCTGGTCGACGATGCCATGCTCCACGCGATCGAAGAGCAGATCCTCGTACCGACGGTCCATGCCATGAAACGATCGCGGCGCCCGTTCCGCGGCGTTCTCTACGCCGGATTGATGATCACCAACCAGGGGCCCAAGATCCTCGAGTACAACGTCCGTTTCGGCGACCCCGAGACGCAGCCCCTGTTGATGCGGCTGAAGACCGATCTCTTGGACGTGCTCGACGCGGCGGTCGAAGGGCGGCTTGATCGGATCGCGCCGCTCGAGTGGGACCCGCGCCCCGCCGTGTGCGTGGTCATGGCCAGCGAGGGCTACCCCGACGAGTACCCCAAGGGGCTTCCGATCCGCGGGCTGGACGATGCCGCGGCTCTGCCCGATGTGAAAGTCTTCCACGCCGGCACGGCCCTGCGCGACGGCCAGGTCGTGACCTCCGGAGGCCGGGTGCTCGGCGTGACGGCCTTGGGCGACACGATTGCGTTGGCCAAGCTGAACGCGTATTCCGCGGTACGGAAGATCCGCTGGAAAGGCGCGTGGTGCCGCAAGGACATCTCCGACAAGGCGATCAAGCCATAGACGCCCCGGTTCCCACCGCGGGGCCACGAGGACCCCGCCGTTGACAGGCCCCGGCCGGCCGAGTAGCCTGCTCGTGTCGCGTGCGACCGGGTCTCTTGCTCGATTCGGCGGAAAGGGCCTTGCCATGAGGCACTACGGGCGATTGGCGGTCTGGGTCCTGGGCCTTGTCGGCATCGTCCTGTCGGTGCGAGATGCCCCGGGCGATGTATCTGCCGCGGCCGATCGCGCGGCTTCGCCCCGCGCCGTGATCCCGCTCGACGGGACCGACTGGCTCTTGGCCCCCGATCCCAAGAACATCGGCCGCGACGCAAAGTGGTTCCAAGCGCCGCCGCCGGGGGCGAAGAAGACCAAGGTGCCGTGGATTATCCAGGATGCCTTCCCCGGCTACCACGGGGTGGCATGGTATTGGCGCGACTTCGCGGCGCCGGCCAACGACCGCCCCGGCGGCCGAACGCTTTTGCGATTCTGGGCCGTGGACTACAAGGCCGACGTGTGGCTCAACGGCGTGGCGGTCGGAACGCACGAAGGGGGCGAGTCGAGGTTCACCCTCGACGTGACCGGCGCGATCAAGCCGGGCGCGGTGAACCGGCTGGCGGTGCGCGTGCTCAACCCCATCCACACGCCCCTCGACGGCATCGTGCTGGCCGAGACCCCGCACCGCAACAAGGCCCTGCCGTACACGTCGGGGAGCGCCTGGAACCAGGGGGGGATAATCGACTCGGTCGAGCTGCTTCTGGTTCCCGCGGTGCGCATCGACGACCTCTTCGCGCGGCCCGATTCGAAGACCGGCACGGTGCGCATCCAAGCAACCCTGCACAACGCGTCGCCCCATCCGGTGGCCGGCCGGCTGGAGTTCGCCATTGCCCCGGCCGCAAGCGGCCAGACCGTCGTCCTCGCCCGGCTCGACCGCGAGTTGCCGCCGGGCGAGACGCTCGTCGAGACCCAGCTTGCGGTGCCCCACTGGCGCCTGTGGGACCTCAACGACCCCTTTCTGTACCGCGTGACCGCCCGCCTGGTGGCCGGCAGTCCGCCGGGACTCGATGAGACGTCGGTGCGTACGGGTTTCCGCGCCTTTCGTTTCGAGAACGGGGCGTTTCGCCTCAATGGCCGGCGGATCTACCTGCGGTGCTCGCACACGGGCAACTGCTGCCCGATCGGGCTGGAAATGCCCCACGACCCCGACCTCCTCCGCCGGGATCTGGTCAACGCCAAGGCCATGCGGTTCAACGCGATCCGCTTCATCGCCGGCGTGGCCAAGCGCTACCAACTCGACCTGTGCGACGAAATCGGCCTGTTGGTCTACGAAGAGGCCTACGCGAGCTGGTGCCTGGCCGACTCGCCGAACATGGCCGAGCGGTACGACGAGTCGATCTTGGGCATGGTCCGCCGCGACCGCAACCATCCCAGCGTGGTTATCTGGGGCCTGTTGAACGAAACGCCCGACGGCCCGGTGTTCCGCCACGCCGTCGCCCTGTTGCCCTCGCTGCGCAAGCTGGACGACAGCCGGATGGTGATGCTTAACAGCGGGCGTTGGGATCAGCCAAGCGGCAGCATCGCGGGGATCGAGGTGTGGCGCAACCTCGAACGCGTCGATCCTTGCGTCTCGCGGAACTCGACCGATCACGTGATCAAGGCCCTGGGCATCACGTGGCAGCCGGGGCAGCTTTCGTTCCATCCCGGACGCGACGGCGAGTACGCGGTCGTGCGGTGGACCGCTCCGGCCGGCGACAAGGTGCAGGTCGAGGCACGCTTTTCGAGCATCGCCGAACGGGCCACGACCGACGTCCATGTGCTGCACAACGACACGGTGCTGTTTGACGGCGAGATCCACGTCGGCCGGGGAGGCCCCGAGGCGCACTACGCCGGCCGCGTGGCGGTCAAGGCCGGCGACACGATCGACTGCGCCGTCGGCTACGGCAACGGCAACTACGGCGCCGACACGACCTCGTTGGACGTCGTGATCCAGACCGCCTCAGGCAAGACCTATCGCGCCGCATCCGAGTTCAGCCCGACACAGAACCCGAACGGTCCGTGGAGCTATGGCCAGCTCAAGCCCGGCCCCCGACCCCGGCCGGCCACCTTCGCGCGATTCGCGGAGGGCCGCCGGGAAACGGCCATCGGCACGCTCAGCAATCCCGGCTCGACGGTCTGGGAAGATGTGCTCGCCGATACGCACCCTTACCAGCGCGTACCGCATACGGCCGAGATCGTCCGCACGCTTCGCACGCTCCACGGCAACGGCCAGCCCGTGTTCCTGTCGGAGTACGGCATCGGCAGCGCGATGGATCTGCTGCGCACCGTGCGGCACTACGAGCAACTTGGCAAGACCGAGGTCGAGGACGCCCAGCTCTACCGCGCGTGGCGCGACCAGTTCATGGCCGACTACCAGCGATGGAAGCTCGATGAGGCCTTCGACCGGCCCGAGGACTTCTTCGCCCAAAGCATCGCGCGCATGGCCGGCCAGCGCCTGTTGGGCCTCAACGCGATCCGCTCGAACCCGAACGTCGTCGGGCACAGCATGACCGGCACGGTCGATCAGGGGATGACGGGCGAGGGTCTCTGGACGACCTTCCGCGAGTTGAAGCCGGGCACCATGGACACGGTGTTCGACGGTTTCGCCCCCGTGCGGTTGTGCCTGTTCGCCGAGCCGGTGAACGTGTACCGCAAGACGCCCGTGCGGCTCGAGGCGGTGCTGGCCAACGAAGACGCGCTTAGGCCCGGCAAGTACCCGGTGCGCCTTCAGGTGGTGGGGCCGAACCAGTCGCGTGTTTTCGATCGCACGGTGACGCTGGCGGTGGCCGACCCGCGCGGCAAGCCCGAGCCGCCCATGGTCGTGCCGCTGTTTGCCGAAGACATCGTGATCGACGGCCCGTCGGGCAAGTACCGCTTTTTGGCCACGTTCGAGCGTGGCGCGGCGGCGGCCGGCGGCGAGGCGGAGTTCTACGTGAGCGACCCTGCCGAGATGCCGCCCGTCGAGGCCGAGGTCGTTCTCTTGGGCAACGACGCGGGCCTGGCCCGCTGGCTTGCGGAGCACGGGATCCGCACCCGGCCGTTCGGCGCTGGCTCCGCGGCGCGCGACGTGGTCCTCGTCGTGTCGGCGCCGAAAGCCCCCGGCGACGCCGCCGCGTGGGCCGAACTTGCGCGGCGAATCGCCCGGGGCTCGACCGCCGTCTTCCTCTCGCCCAGCGTGCTGGCCAAGAAGGACCAGCCCACGGGCTGGTTGCCGCTTGCGAACAAGGGGACGATCGTGGGCCTGCCCTCGTGGCTGTATCACAAGGACGAGTGGAACAAACGCCATCCGATCTTCGAGGGCCTGCCCGCGCCCGGTGTGATGGACTACACGATCTACCGCGAGGTGATTCCCGACATCGCCTTGGTCGGCCAGGACCCGCCGGCCGAGGCGGTGTGCGGCGGCATCAACGCCTCGCAGGGCTACTCGTCGGGCCTCATGATCGCGGTGTACCAACTGGGGGCCGGGCGGTTTATCGTCAATACCCTGCGAATCCGCGAGAACCTGGGCCCGAACCCCGTGGCCGAGCGCCTGCTGCGCAATCTGCTTCGCTATGCCGCGCGCGACGCGGCGAAGCCGCTTGCCGACTTGCCCGCCAGGTTCGACGAGCAACTCAAGGCGATGGGGTTCGCCTCGCCGTAGACGCGCTTGGGCGTGGCAAACGCCGGGGGTGGCAGGCGCGCGGTTCGGGCAACACCGGGCGTGATTGACCGGCGCCGTCGGGCGGCTACCATAAGCGGCTAAAGCGGGGCGCCGAAAGTCCCACCGAAGCAACCGCCAACCAGCGAGGTGTCCATGTCCGAACAGCACGCCGCAAGCCGTCCTTCGCGTCGGGAGTTCTTGAAGAAGTCGGTGGAGGTCGCCTCTGCCGCCGCGGCCGGGCTTTCGATCGCCCGATCGGCCCACGCCGCCGGGAAGCAGGAAATCCGCATCGGCATGATCGGCTGCGGCGGCCGTTGCAGCGGAGCCGGCGCCCAGGCGCTGAGCCTCGGCAAGGACGTGAAGCTGGCCGGCATGGTCGATGTGTTCGAGTCGCGGATGCGGGCCAAGCAGCAGTACTTCAAGAGCCGGTTCCCCGACCAGTTCGTCGCCACGGCCGACACATGCACCTTCGGGCTGGAGGGCTACAAGGCGGTGATCGCCGCCTGCGACGCGGTGCTCATCGCCTGCGCGTCGAAGTACCACGCGTTCTACGCCGAAGAGGCGATCAAGGCCGGCAAACACGTGTTCATCGAGAAGCCCCACGCCATCGACCCGGCCGGCTGCCAACGCCTGCGCCGCGTGGCCGAGATGGCCAAACAGAAGGGGCTTTCGCTGGTCTCCGGCCACGAGAGCCGTTACGACATCGGCTACCAGGCTCAGGTCGAGCGGATCCATGCCGGCGGGCTGGGCGACGTGGTCGCGATCCAGTCGATGTTCCTCCGCGCGCCGTACCAGACGGTCGCGCGCGATCCGAAGCTCAACGAAACCGAGTACCAGTTCTCGAACTGGTACCATTTCCGATGGCTCTCCGGCGACGACGTCACCCAGTCGCTGGTCCACAACCTCGACCGCATGCGTTGGGTGCTCCGCGAGGAAAACCCCACCTGGTGCTTCGGTTTGGGGGGCCGCTCGAGCTCCTACGGCGAGGTCTACGGCGACATGTTCGACCACCACACCGTGGTCTACGAATTCAAGAGCGGGATCCGGCTGTACGCGCTGTGCCGCACCCAGGCGGGGTGTTACGACAGTTGGAACGACATCATCATGGGCACCAAGGGCACCTGCAACTGGAACGCCTGCCGCATCGACGGTCCTACCCCGTGGCGCTACCAGGGCCCGCGCAACGACCCCCACACCGAAGAGCAGAAGCGCCTGATCGGCTCGATTCGCGACGGCAGACCGATCAACGACGCCGGCACGATGATCGACAGCACGGTGATGGCCGTGATGGGGCAAATCGCGTGCTACACGGGCAAGCCCGTCGCCTGGCAGGACGTGGTGGCCGCCGACTGGGAATTCGCCCCCAAGCTGGCCGACGTGCATCTCGACATGGACGCGCCGGTCAAGCCCGACGCGACCGGCAACTACCCCCTGCCCAAACCCGGAATCACCGTGTTCCCCTAGCGGGCGGTGTTTTGCACGCCCTTTCCAACCCGGCACTTCCGACATGGAGCCTGGCGATGTCTCTCCCGATCCGTCCCCGCGTTTTGGTGTTTCTGAAGATCCTTGCGGGCGTGATGCTCGCGCGGGCCGTCCCGGCCGCCGAACCGGCCGCGTGGTCGCCGAAACTCTACGGCTTTTGCATCGAGACGCACGACGCGAAGAAGCGGTCGCTGCCCGAGCAAGCGCACATGCTGCGCGAGCTGGGCTTCGACGGGGTGGGCTATCCCCTCTGGCTCGATGAGCACCGCGACAAGAACCTGAAGGTCCTCGACGAGGCGGGCGTGACGCTGTACCTCGTCCACACGACGATCCACGTGAAGCCCGATGCCCGGCCCTTCGACCCGCGCGTGCCGGAAGCGATCCGCGCCCTCCGAGGCCGGCCGGTCACCGTCAGCGTGCTCTTGCAGGGGTTGCCGCCCGGCGACCCCAAGGGCGAGCCCCAGGCGGTCAAGGCCCTGCGCGAGCTGGGCGACCTCGCGCGCGCCAGCGGCTTGCGGATCTCGATCTACCACCACACGGGCGATTGGACCCAGAGCCTGCGGGACGCCTTGGCCGTGGTCAAGAAGGTCGATCACCCCTGCGTGGGTGTGAACTTCAACCTCTGCCATTGGCTGATGATCGACGGCGATAAGGACTACCGGCCCGTCCTCCGCGAGCATGCCGCGAGGATCTTCGCCGTGACCATCAATGGGGCGAAGCTCGGGAGCAAGACCTGGACCAACGGCCTGATCCAGCCCCTGGACCGCGGCGACTTCGACAACCGGCAGCTCCTGGCGACCCTCCGCGAGATCGGGTATCGAGGCCCGATCGGACTGATGTGCTACGGCATTCCCGGCGACGCCCGCGAGCACCTCGAGCGCTCGATGCGCGTGTGGAAGTCGTGGAAACCATAGCCGTCGCCCGGGGCGGCCCGAGGGTCCGCGAGACCAGGTGTCTTAGGGACTCGAGGGCTCGACGCGGCTGGTCAGGCGGCCCCGGGCCAGCCGGGTGACGATCCGCTCGCCCGCAGCCACGTCGGCCGCGTCCCGGAGAATGCGCCCGTCCGCCTCCCGTTGGGTGAGGCTGTACCCGCGGCCGAGCACGGCCAGCGGGCTGAGCGAATCCAGGCGGCTGGCCAGTGACTCGAGGCGGTCGCGGGCGCTCTTCAACCGCTGGCGCGCCGCGCGGTTCGAGCGCGCCTCGATCTCGTCGAGCCGCCGGGCCCACTCGTGAAGCCTGGCCGCGGGCCAGCGGAAGGCCCGGTGGCCCGCCAGGGTCTCCAGCCGCCGTCGCGCCGCCAGGAGCCGGGCGCGCAGCGCCGCGGCCATGCGCTGGCGGTACTGGCCGAGAAGCGCAAGGATCTCGTCGGCCGAAGGCACGACACGTTCGGCGGCCTCGCTGGGCGTCAGCGCCCGCACGTCGGCCACGAGGTCGGCCAGCGTGACGTCGATCTCGTGCCCAATGCCCGTGACCACCGGAATGCGCGAGGCATGAATCGCGCGGACGACGACTTCCTCGTTGAACGCCCAAAGGTCCTCCAGGCTTCCGCCGCCGCGAAGGACGGCCAGGCAGTCGATCGGCAGCGCGAGCCGGTTGACCAGGCCGATCGCCGCCGCCACCTCCTGGGCCGATCCCTCCCCCTGCACGCGGACGGGCACCACAAGCACGTCGGCTGCGCCCCAGCGCCGGCGCAGCACCTCGAGGAAATCGCGAATCGCCGCGCCCGTCGGACTGGTCACCACGGCGATGCGCCGCGGGAACCGAGGCAGGCTGCGCTTGCGCGAGGGATCGAACAGCCCTTCGCGTGCCAGCCGGTCGCGGAGCTGGCGCAAGGCCAGCTCGAGGGCTCCGATCCCTTTCGGCTCGATCGCCTCGACGATCAGTTGGTACTTGCCCCGGGGGGCGTAGACCTCGACGTGTCCCCGGCAGATCACCTCGAGGCCGTCGTGGAGGTCGAATCGGATACGGCTGGCTGTCATGCGCCACACGACCGCCGAGAGTCGGGCCTTGTCATCCTTCAAGGTGAAGTAACAATGCCCCGACTGCGGCCGCGCGAAGTCGGCGATCTCGCCCGCGACCCAAACCGAGGGAAACGCACGCTCCACGAGGTCCGCAATGCGCGAGGTCAACTCGGAGACCGACACCACCTGTTCCTCGGGCCGGTCGGGCTCGTCCGGCGATCCAACCGACCCGCGCGGGCTCTCCTGGTCCTCAGGACGCTTCGCGCGGCGCGCGGCGGCCGGTCCGTCAGGTCCGTCGGAGGAATCGTCGGCATCTTGCGGGAAGAGGTAACGATATTTCATGGGTTACTCGGGAGGCTCTGGCGAGGTGTGCAGCGCTGTTCAAGATCTGAACAGCTCCATAACACGAACGGATGAAAAGACATGCGTTCTTTGCGCCAGTGTTAGCTGTCATAAGAAGTGGTTCCGCGAGGGCATCCACGGTTTGCCTTGTCCAGTAGGTCTGGCATGGCTCGGTAGGCGCAAGGAGTGCATTAGAAACAAGTTGCAGCTCTACGGCAAGACATGCGCCGTTTCCGGCACGGGCTTTGCAATCCCGCATTGGCCTGTCCCACGTTGCGTTCGACGTTGGCTGGCTGGTCCGGGGAGTCCAGGGGGTCGCCATGAATCGTCCCGTCTGTTCGCGGTGTGCGCGGCGGCACGAGTGTCGGTTCCGCCAACCGGGTACCTGGGCGATCGAGTGCGAACTGTACCGGGAGGAGTTGGCGTCGCCTGGTGTCATCTCGACCCCGGCGGACACCGAGACCGGTTCGCCGCGCGGAGCCAGCCGGGCGGAGTCGGACCGAGTGCTGCGGCACATGGGAGGCGCGTAAGTGCGTTGCTCGAGGTAAGGGCAGCGGCGGACCAGCGTGCCCTGCCGGGACGGCCGGCAGCCCGCTCAACCCTTTGGAGGGCGTCATGGCCGACAACCCGCGGATCACGACCGAGAACCGGTTTGGCGATACCCCGCCGCGCGAAGGGCCGAGCCCCGAACGCGCCCTGAAGAACTTCCGCTACGTGGTGGCCTCGGTCAACGAGAGCGCTTTGGCGGTTTGGGCCGACCTGTGGCGCGAACTCCAGCAGGGCGTCACGCCGGGCGGCATGGTGACGCCGCAGCGCGACGAGGGCTTCCAACCATCGTGCGGCTGGGCCGAGTTCCTCGAGAAGTTCTGGTTGCTCAAACACTACCTGGATTACATCCACCGCTACTGCCAGTGACCCAAGTGAAGGAGTATGGTGCAATGACGAAGACTGCCGAGTTCCCGACCCTCGAAGAGACGGTCCGCAATATGCCTTCCGCGGTGGACGCGTTCATGGCCGGCGTGATCGCCAAGAACCCCGACCAGCCCGAGTTCCATCAGGCGGTCCGCGAGGTCGTCGAGACGGTGTTGCCGGTGGTCGAGGCGAACCCGGCGTATCGCAAGGCCAAGATTCTCGAGCGCGTGGTCGAGCCCGAGCGGGTGATCATGTTCCGCGTGGCGTGGATGGATGACCGAGGGGAGATCCAGATCCACCGGGGCTATCGGGTGCAGATGAACAGCGCCATCGGTCCGTACAAGGGCGGGTTGCGTTTTCACCCCACGGTGAACCTCGGGGTGCTGAAGTTCCTGGCGTTCGAGCAGGTGTTCAAGAACAGCCTGACCACGCTGCCCATGGGCGGAGCGAAGGGCGGCTCCGATTTCGATCCCAAGGGCAAGAGCGAGGGCGAAGTGATGCGGTTCTGCCAGGCCTTCATGAGCGAATTGTTCCGGCATATCGGCCCCGACACCGATGTGCCCGCCGGAGATATCGGGGTGGGCGGCCGGGAGATCGGATTTTTGTTCGGGCAGTACAAGAAGCTGTCCAACCGGTTTTGCGGGGTGCTGACGGGCAAGGGGCTCCAATACGGCGGCTCGCTCATGCGGCCCGAGGCCACCGGCTACGGGGCGGTCTACTTCGCCCAAGAGATGCTCGCCACCCGCGGCGAGGGCCTCAAGGGCAAGACCGCGCTGGTCTCCGGGTCGGGCAACGTGGCCCAGTACACGGTGCAGAAACTGCTCCAACTCGGCGCCAAGCCCATCACACTCTCCGACTCCAACGGCACGATCGTCGACGAGGCCGGCATCGACGAGGAGAAGCTGGCTTGGGTCATGGACTTGAAGGAGCGCCGCCGCGGCCGGATCGCGGAGTACGCCGAGAAGTTCAAGACGGCCAAGTACTACCCCGAGAAGAAGCCGTGGGCCGTTCGGGCCGACCTGGCCTTCCCCAGCGCCACCCAGAACGAGATCAACGGCGACGACGCCCGGACCCTCGTCGCCAATGGCATCCGGTGCGTTGCCGAAGGCGCCAACATGCCTACCACGCCCGAGGGAGTGCGCGTCTTCCTCGACGCGAAGATCCTCTATGGTCCTGGCAAGGCCGCCAACGCGGGCGGCGTGGCCGTCTCGGGCCTCGAGATGAACCAGAACAGCGGCTGCATGCGGCGCTCGCGCGAGGACGTGGACCAGCAGCTCCACACGATCATGAAGTCGATCCACGCGAACTGCCTGCGCTATGGGAAGACCCGCGACGGGTTCGTCAACTACGTCCAGGGCGCCAACGTGGCCGGGTTCGTCAAGGTGGCCGACGCCATGCTCGCCCAAGGGCTCGTCTAAGGCGTCGGGCGAGAAGAGACCACCGGTGTCGCGGAGCGCGGGCGTCTTGCCCCCTTTTTCTGGGGTGGCAGGCGAGATGCCCGCGCTCACGTTTCCTAATCCGGCGAGTTGCGGTCGCGCGATCCCTGAGCGCGTGTCTCGATCGGTTCCGGTTGCGGCCGAGCCAGCCATCGGCTGCGGGGCGGCTGCGACGGGGCCCCGGCTTGCACCTTCCGAAGATCCGGCTAGGATGGTCGGTTCCGGCCGGCTCGTGCATGCCGGGCGGGAAGGTCAGACCTCGGCGGACAACAGGGCGATGGGCTACTGGCGCGACAAGGTGGTGCTGGTCACCGGCGGATCGAGCGGGCTGGGGCGGGTCCTGGCCGAGGCCTTTGTCCAGGCCCAAGCGCGTCTGGCCCTCGTGGGCCTCGAGCCCGACGCGGTGTGCGCGGCAGCCGAGGAGTTGCGCGCTACCGGCGCCAGCGTCGTGGGGCTTCGGGCCGACCTCACGCGCCAGGAGGACGTGGAGCGCGTGTTCTCCGAGACGTTGCAGCGCTTCGGCCGCCTCGACGTGCTGGTCAACAACGCGGGTCGTTCGATGCGAGGCAGGGTGGCCGACACCACGCCCGAACAGTTTCGCGAGCTGTTGGAGCTGAACCTCATCGCCTTGGTTCGCTGCACCCGCGCCGCATTGCCGCACCTGCTTTCGCGCCGAGGGCACGTCGTCAACGTCGGATCGCTCGCCGCCAAGTCGGCGGCGCGTTGGGTCGGCGCCTATCCCGCGACCAAGTTCGCCGTGGCCGCCTACTCGCAACAACTGCGGCTGGAGCTCGGGCCGCAGGGGCTCCACGTGCTGTTGGTGTGTCCGGGCCCGATCGCGCGCGCGGAACCGCGCCTGTATCCCCTGGAAGGCCTCGAGGACGTGCCCGAGACGGCCCGGCAACCCGGGGCCGGGGTCAAGGTCCGTCCCATCCCGCCCCAGTGGCTAGCGCGGCGGATTTTGCGGGCGTGCGAGCAGCGGCGTCCCGAGTTGGTCGTGCCCGCCAAGGCCCGGTGGCTGTTCGCCATCGCGCAGCTCTGGCCCCGCTTGGGCGACTGGCTCGTGCTGCGCAACACGTGACGACTCGAACCCCAAGGCCCGGCCCGACGCGCCTCGGCCGGCAAGACTACTCCGGGGCGATGGCCACCAGCTCGTCGCTGATGGCTTCGAGCTGCGCCGCATGGATCGACTGGCGCTCCTCGGCAAAGCCGATCAACAGCGCCAGGTCGCACAAGCGGTTGATGCGCCGGGCGATGCCGTGGGTGAGGTGGTATAGCGCCGTGAGTGCGTCGGGCTCGAAGAGCGGCCGCACGGCGCCGGCCACGCGCAACCGATGTTCGACATAGGCCGCGGTCTCGATCTCGCTGAACGGCCGGAGCAGGCACTTCACCGCCAGCCGTTCCTCGAGTTGGGGCATCCGGTCGAGGGTGGTCAGAAGCCTGACCTGGCCGACCAGAAGCAGCGTCAAGCCCGGCCGGCCCTGCGATTCGAAATTCAAGACCAGGCGCAGGGCCTCCAGCGTGCCGGGATCATCGATCAGATGGGCTTCGTCGATCACCACCACCGCGTGCCGCCCGCGGTCCGTGTTCTCGCCAAGAGACCGCTCGAGGCGCCGAAGCGTCTGATGGAGCGGCTCAGTCGGAGCCCCGGCCGCGCTCCCGCAGACCTCGGCGGCCAGCCACGCGAGGAGCTCGTCGGCCGGCATCGAAGGGAACACGAGGTGGACCAGGGGCGAAAAGCGTTCGGGAAGCATGGTCCGGAGCATCCCCACCAGCAGGGTCTTGCCCGACCCCGGTGGACCCGCGAGCATGGCCCCGCCACGCTGGTTCTCGATCGCGTACCGCAGTTTCAACAGGGCGGCTTGCTGCGATTCGCCGGGATAGTAGAACGCCGGATCACCGCCGTTTTCGAACGGGCGTGTTTTGAGCTGCCAGTACGACTCGTACATAAGCATCACGTAAAGTTCTCGACGATCCCCACGTCGGCGCCGGTGGATTGCAGCCTCTGGGCCGCCGCATCGACGTCCGACGACGGCGTGCGACGGCGGTTCCGCACGAGGATGGCGCGATCGGCCCACCAACCGGCAGGGCCGGCCGTCTCGACGATCGCGCCGGCCGTCAAACACGAGCCCATATCCACCAGGACCATGTCGTAATTCCGACGAAGCACGTCGATCATCGGGCGCGGATCCAAGGGTGCCGCGCCGGGTGCGCGGCGTCCCTCGGGCGGGTCGGCAAGGGGGACCAGAACCAGCCCGTCATGCGCCGACGCGACGACCGCCTCGCCCAGCGGCCTCTGCTGCGACAACGCGTCCTCCCAGCCGGCGTCCGCGAGGATGCCCAGTCGCCGGGCAAGCCGGGGATTCTCGAAGTCGGCATCGACCAGCGCCACGCGCACGCCGTGGTCGGCCAGGCGTTTCCCCAAACACAGCAGAAGCGTCGTCGCCCCGTCGCCCGGATGGCAACTCGCCAGCGCGACCACGTTTCTGCCCTGCGAAGCCCCGGCCGCCAACTCGTCGATCAGCGCCTCCAGCGGATCGGCCGCCGCCTGACAGAGCTTGGTCACATTGACCGGCCACGAGAACCGATCGACCTGAAGCAGCGGCTGGAACGGTTCCGTCGTGGAACAGGGCGAGGTGGAACACTCGGCCTCCAGAGTGCCCTGCGTGTCAATCGCGGCCTCGGTGGTTCCGCAAGGCGCGGGTTCGGTCGGCACCTCGGCGCCCGCACTGGCCGGCTCCGACACCGCGGCGGCTCCTTCGCCGTACCCGTAGGCTTTGAAAAATGCCTGATCCAAGGCGTTCATGCTTTCACCCGATCATCGCATGGACGGCCGCTTCCGGCCGGTGGAACTCCAAGCGCGCCGTTGTCGCGCATCCTAGTACGGACTCGTCCGCGGCGGCTCGTACCGCGGCGCCTCGTACCGTGGCGGCTCGTACCGTGGCGGCTGCGACGGCGCGTTCTGGATGGTCTGATCGAACCGGGCCGCGGCGGCGCCGCTTCTTGGCGGAGCGTAAAAGTCCGAGGCGCTGGGAGCCGCCGCCCGCCCTGTTCCGTACTCGCTCGGCCGATCATTCGCCGTCGGCGCGCCGCGATCCGCCGGCCACCCGGTCGTGTTGGCACTCGGAGGCCAAGTCACCGAGGGCGGCACGGCTTGGCCCTCCGGCACTCTCGGATACGAAGCGGGGCG
>DYLT01000076.1 GCA_020721945.1 Blastopirellula marina | reverse complement strand
CAGTGGGCCGGCGGCTTGCGCGGCAGGCGCAACCGGAATACCGAGCCCCGGCCCGCCTCCGACTCGACGTCGATCTGCCCGCCGTGCCGCCGGACAATCCCGTACACTACCGCCAGTCCCAGCCCGACGCCGTTCTCCTTCTCTTTAGTCGAGAAGAACGGCTCGAAGATGTGCGGGAGTACGTCGGGCGGAATGCCGACGCCCGTGTCGCCGATCTCGATCTGGACCTCGTGCGCATCGCCCGAAAGCCGCACGCTTAGTTCGGCGTAGTCGGCGTCCGGTCCGTTCATCGCCTCGACGGCATTGACCAACAGGGCCACGAGGGCCTGCTGGAGCTGGCCGGCATCGGCCACGATCTGGCTGTCGCTCGCGAGAAACTCGCTGCGGAGCCTCACCCCGCTGATCTCGAGGTGATGGCGCACCAGCATCAGACTCCGCTCGACGACCTCGTGCAGATCCACCGGCGCCATGGCGGCCCCGGTGCGCCGGGCGAAGACCAAGAGGTTCTGCACGATCGCCCCGCACCGGCCACACTCTTTCTCCATCCAGCCGAGGTACCGCGCCAGCTCGTCGCGCACGCTGGCTTCGAGCGGCTGTTCGTCGAGTTCGCGCCGCACCAGGCGGGCGTAGGCAAGGATGCCGCTGATCGGGTTGTTCAGCTCGTGGGCGACCGTGGCCGACAACTTGCCCAGGGAAGCCATCTTCTCCATGTGCAGCACCTGGCGCTCGGCACGGCGCAGTTCCTCGGTCTTTTGAACCACCTTCTCTTCGAGCTTCTGCGACCACTCGATGACTTCCCGGCGCGCGTCGCCGAGGTCGCGGGCCATCTGGTTGAAGGCCTCGGCCAGGCGCGCCAGCTCGTGGCCGCCGCGCACCTCGATGCGGGTATCGAGATCGCCGTCGGCGATCCGGCGCGTGGCCTGGTAGAGCTGGAACACCGGCCGATGGACAAGCCGGCGAATGAACACCGCCGCCACCGCCCCGACGATGGCGATCAGCGCCAGCGTGGTCCCCAGGAACTGGCGCTGGGCCGTCTGCGTGGCCGCCTCGACCGGAGCCATCGACATTTCGAGGTCGAGCACGCCCAGGACGCGCTGGTCGGCCGGATGCGCGTGGCAGTCCGCCGTCGAGCAACTCGGCTCGTTCTCGATGACCGTCAGTTGCCGGAGGACTTCGACGCCATCGCCCGATCGGGCGAATCCGCTTTGCTCCAAGACCGCTTCGTCACGCGCCTTCTCGTCGTCGGTGTGACAGCTTCGGCAGGTTTCGGAGCCGGGCCAGATTCGGTCGCCGATCTCGTTACGATCGGCCGACATGGCCACCAGACCGTTCTTGTCGTAGACGCGCACGGCGGCGATCTCGGAACCGTCGGCCAATCGCTCGATGATGGCCTGGACCTCGTCCTTGCGGTTCAGCAGCATGCCATCGTGCGTGGCGCGTTTCATCAGGCCGCTGTAGCGGTGGATGTCGGCACGCACGAATCGCAAGAAATGCTCTTTGTTCGAGCGGAAGCCGATGACGGCGTAAACCGCCAGCACCGCCCCCACCGTCACGAACAACGGAACCAACAGCCGAAACCCCAACGACTGGTAAAACGCTTTCGGCTTGTCGTCCATGAAGGTCACGCCGGAGGGTGACGGTGGGAACCGGCCAGCGCGGTCGTCGCGACCGATGAACATGGCCCGATGCCCGCGCCACCGGTCGCGCACGCCGCGACGGTCGCAAAAACGGGTATCGACCATCGCGCCAGAGTCAGTATAGCAGGAGAGTGTTGAGGATCTCAACGGCTCGTTGATTATTTCTGCGCCGGCCGAATATCCACCGACAACGCAAAAACCACCCAAGTTCTTATTTGGGAAATAGTTGCGCGCTTGGGTCGCTGTCTCGAGGTCGAGGCACGTCGTTTGCAAACCACGTGGATTTGGACAAAGCCCCGGGAACCGCTAGAGAAAAGGCGTCCCATGCACCGATTTGGCAGTTGGCTCAGGTCCGCATCGAAGGTCGCGGCATACGGTCTGGTCTTGGTTGCCGGGGCGGTATTGGCCATTCTTCTGGCTCGGGCCCTGATGGTCCTGGCGGTCGTGGTCGCGGTGGTTGCCGCGGTGCTCTCGGCCTTTAGCTTTCGGTTCTACGAGTGGTTCGAGCAACTCGGCGAACCACGGGGACGTTTGAGGCAGGCCCGCTCAGGCGGTCGGTTGGTGGCACGCACGGGGCCACCTGGCGTGCCGACCGCAGAACCCAGGTTGCCGCGCATGGGGTAGCGTTAGCCGATCGACGAAACCTGGCTGACGATGGGCAGGTGCATGGGACCGACCGCGACGACGGTGGTCGCCGGGTCGATCCGGAGCCATGCGGTGGTGTGGCCGTCGTTGGGCGGGGAAGGCGCAGCCCACGTCCTTAGCGCTTCGAAGTACCGTGCCACTTCGGGATTTCCCGGTGCGAGCGACTCCCATTGGCGGAGGATCGGTTCGATGCCCTCGGTCTGCCCGCTGGCCAAGAGCGCCTGGGCAAGGCCACGCAGGCAAATCGGGTCGCGGCACCCGGCCACGTAGGCGCTTTGGAGGTACCCGAGGGCAGCGGTCCATTCGCCCCGGACGGCCCGGCATGCGCCCCGCACGGCATTCCGGAATGGTTCGCGGTCCTGGCGTGGCATGGGTAGTCTTTCGGCAAGGCGCAGGGCCTCGATCGTCTGACCTGCGCGCACCAGCAATTCCACCAGCCCGCGCCGCGCACGGTGCGAATCGGGCCGTTTCTTGAGGCACTCGTCGAGCGTGCGGCGGGCCTCGTCGATCCGGCCTTGAAGCTGGTAGGCCGCGCTAAGGCAAAGCACGGCCGTGTCGGCCAGGTCGGCGGGATGCCAGATTTCCAGATCGACCCGGCCGAACTGCACGGCGGTCTCAAACGCTCGGACGGCCAGGTCCAGGCGACTTCTTTCTTGGAGGAACCCTCCCATCGCACAGAGCAACGGGGCGTCGAAGGGGTACACCTCGAGGGCCTCCAGACCGAGGGCCAGCCGTTCGCCTTCCTCGCCCGAGCCAGGCGCAAAAGTCGCCAACAGCCCGTAGTACGCTTCGAGCATTTCGGTGGAACCGCGCACCGTCGTGCGCACGGCCTCGGAGAACGACTGGCGAGCCAGCGGCCAGTCTTCCAGCACGGTCGCCGCGTCGCCCATCGCCAACAGAGCCCTGGGCGGAAGGGTGTCGCCCGGTCCTTGCTCGAGCATGGCCAGATCGAGGTCGCGGTTCGCTTTCTTCACCTTGCGCGCCGGATCGTATTCCCGGCGATGGCGGAGGATTCTCCCCGGGGCCATGACGATCGATAGTCCGGCCGACTCGATGGAGGGCCGCAACGTCTCCCGAATGCGGCCCTCGAAGTGCAGGTCGCCTCGGTTGGGTATCAGGCGCACGCGAGCGGCTTGCTCTTTGGCCTGGCCGGGTTCCCGGGGCGGCATCTCGACCATGATCCAACCAGCGACGCGCCGGTCCGGGTCGCCGTCGTCGACAAACGCCCGGAGGTCCGTTGCCGACTCGGGCGCGAGGCGTTCGCCCGCGTCGAGCCACAGGATCCAGTCGCCGGTCACGTCGCGGAGCAGGCGGTTTCGGGCGGCGGCGAAGTCGTTTTCCCAATGGGCGTGGCGCACCGTGGCGCCCACCCGGACTGCCATCTCCGGCGTGTTGTCGGCGGAGCCGGTATCGAGCACGACAATTTCGTCGGCAATGGACCGCACGCTCTCGATGCTCTCGGCAATGACCTCTGCCTCGTCGCGAACAATCATGGCCACGGTCAAGCGGGGCCGAGGCTCGATCGACATCATCAGAATGGCCCTCCTTGGCTTGAATCGAAGTCCGGTGGCACCGACGGGGGAGAAACGAACACACCGATCGGGTCAATTCGTCCGATGTGTCCTTGCGGTTGAACCCCAATTAACGTCGGCTGGCGCAAATGTGGAGGTTGAGCGGTGGTCCCGAGACCGGCACCGCAGGCCAACCGAAACAAGGGGCTCCCTCATGCGCGGGGATGGAACTTACGATGGACCGCCTTGAGCCGGGAGATATCGACGTGGGTGTAGATTTGCGTCGTGGCGATGCTTGCGTGGCCCAGCATCTCTTGCACCTGGCGCAAGTCGGCCCCCCCCGCCAGAAGGTGCGTTGCGAAGCTGTGCCGCATGGTATGGGGGCTGATGTCGGGCGGAGCCCCCACGCGGGCGGCATAGCGTTTGAGCAACTCCCAGATGCGTTCTCGCCGCAACCGCCTTCCGCGGTACGATAACAAGAGCCACGGTGGCTGCGTCCCACTCCGCTGGACGAGAATCGATCGCTCGTGCTCCACGTAGATGCGCACGGCCTCGGAAGCCCTTACACCCAGAGGCACCAGGCGTTCCTTGTCGCCTTTGCCGCGGCACCGGCAATAGCCCTCGGCCAGATGCACGTCGGTCACTTCCAGACGCGAGAGTTCCGAGGCACGGCAGCCCGTGGCATACAATAGCTCCAATAGGGCACGGTCCCTGCGCCAGAATGGGTCCCACGACTGGGGGCCATCGAGCAGCCGATCGACTTGCTCGGGAGTGAGCACCTTGGGCACGCGCTCCCACAGCTTCTGGCTGCCGAGGAGTTCGGCCAGGTTGTCCCGTAAGACGCCCTCCAGTTGCAAGTACCGGAAGAAGACCTTCAGCGACACGAGGTGCCGGGCGAGCGATGCCGGGCCGAGTCCTTGCTCGTGCAGCCAGGCCGCGTAGTCGGCCAGGTCGCGGATCGACAAGGCCGGGATGTTCCGGCCGGCCAGCCAGACGTAGAACCGCTTCAAATCGCGCCGATACGCCGCGACGGTGTTTTCGGCCAGACCGCACTCGCTTGCGGCGTATTCGAGAAACGCATCGAGCCACACACCAGCCGGGTGGGATGCGGCAGGTGGTCTGGGGCGTAAGGGACGCGGCCGTGGTCTGCCCATGCGAGAATCTCCCAGGTCGGATATCGGTTGGCTGCACGTCCCCGGTCCACGAAAACCACGACGAGCCCCCGAGGAGGATCGCACTGCCGCCCCGAACGGCTCGTGCCTGCGCTGCGGCGATTGCAAGAAGGCGGCAAGTGTGCGAAGATAGGCCGCGGTCGCACCCCGCCAGGAGCAGCCATGCCGTCGACGATGCCCATCGTGCGTCTATCCGAGATGGTTCACGAGCAGGAAGGCGACTTGTTCGTGCTTATGACCGCCAGGGAGGAGCTGACCACGCGGGACGGCAAGCCGTACGTTCGGGTCGCGTTCCGCGACGCGCGCCGCGAGGTGTCGTTTCCCATCTGGGACAACTCGCCCTGGGCCGCCGATTGCCGCCAGCGATGGAAGCCGGGCGTGTTCTACAAGGTTCGGGCCATGTACCGCGAGACCAGTTACGGTCCGCAGTTGGAACTCCGCAAGGTTCGCGAAACATGCCCGGCCGATGTCGAGGACGGTTTCGACCCCACCATGTGCTTGCCCCATTCGCGGTTCGCCCCTGAGGCCATGTATGCCGAGCTGATGGAGGTCGTTGCGGCGGGCATTCCGGCCGGCCCCTTGCGGCAACTGGTCGAGACGCTCTTGGCGGCACACCGGCACGCGATCCTCGTTCACCCTGCGGCACGGCGGCATCACCACGCATTCTGCGGCGGATGGCTGGAGCACACGCTGAGCATGGCGCGAACCTGTGCCCTGCTGGCCGACCAATACACCGCCAAGTACCCGGATCTCGAGCCGCCGCTCGACAAGGGCCTGGTCGTGGCCGGCGCAGTCCTCCACGACTTGGGTAAGCTCGAGGAACTTCGACAAGACCCGGCCGACACGGTCTATACGGCGGCTGGGGCCCTCCTGGGGCACGTGTTGCTCGGTCGCGACATGGTCCGCGCGGCGGCTGCGCAGGTGGGCTTGGACTCGCAGACGCTGCTTTGCCTCGAGCACGTGATCGTCGCTCACCAGCGCGGTCCCGAGGCCGCTCCGCCCAAGCCGCCCATGACCCCCGAAGCCCTGATCGTCCACGCGGCCGACGACCTCGATGTGAAGTTCGACATGCTTGCCGAGATCCTTCGAAGCGACAAGACCCCGGGCCCGCTCACCTCGGACAAGAACTTGCTCCGCCATCCGGTCTATCGAAGGCCCGCGCCGTGAAATCCGGGGCACCGGTACGACGCGGCCTGAAACGCGCCGGCCGTGTATTGGGACTGGCATCGGCCGCGACCGCCTCGCTCTGGACGTTTCCCTGCGCCGTGCCGTGGATGATCGCTGCCTGGTTGGCGTGGCACACGGCCCTGGTCATGCGAAACGGTACGGGATACGCTCCCCTGGCCATCGGCGGGGCGGTCGTGCTGGAACTCGGCGGGAACGATTGCCTTGCGGGGGCCGAGGAGGCCGTGGTGCGCGAGAACCTCGACGCGCTGATCGAGGCGTTTCGTCAAGCTCGGGCCGAGGTTGTTCTGGTCGAGGTTCCGCGATCGTTGTACACCGACCCTTATGCGGGCCTGGAGCGGCGGCTGGCCCAAAAACACGACCTGGAACTGGTGCCCGATTCGGCCATCCGGTGGATGGTGCTCACGAGCCCTTTGGCCCCGCTCTGTCGCGGGCGAAGGGTCCGGTCATGGGGCGCGTTGATGCCCTGGGTCTTGGCCTTCGGGATCGTCCGCCAGCGGGAAGTACCGGTTCATCAGATCCCGCACAATCCAGGCATGTTCGCGGAGGAGTTCTTTCCAGCGACGGGCCTCTTCGGGGGTGTACTGGTAGAACCCGCGCCCGTTGGCGATGCCCCGGGCGTCGGCCGCGGCGAGGTCGCGCAGCCTGCGCGGCAATTCGGCCGCGTTGCTGAGCGTCGGCAGTACGCCCTGCATCGCCTTGGCGTACAGGGCGGGGCCGCCGGTCAGATCGATCCAGCGGAACGGGCCGCAGATCGTGGCCCACAGCCCGGCCGCATTGCGGAACGAACGGTCGATCGTCTCGACATCGGCGATGCCCTGCTCGAGAAGGTTCAGCGCCTCTCGATACATCGCATAGCCCAGGCGGTTGGCCACGAACGCCGGCACATCGTGCTCGACGAGCGAAGGCTCTTTGCCGATGCGCCGGGCGAGCGCGAGGGCCATCGCGATCGGCGGGTCGGTCGTTTGCTCTCCGCGCACGATCTCGAGGAACCGGGTCGCGTGCGCCGGCTCGGCCCAGTGCATGCCCAAGAACCGTTCCGGGCGCCGGCGGTCCCGCTGGAGCCGGCTCACGGGAATCGCCGAGGTGTTGCTGGCGATGGGCACTTCCGGTCCGACCACTGCCTCGATCTGGTCGAACAGCCGGGCCTTGGTCTGGAGATCCTCGGTCACGCTTTCGACGACGAAGCCGCAGGCGGCCAGCGGTTCGACCGCCTGGACGGGTTCGTAGCGATCGGCCCATTCCCGACGCAGGGACGCCGGGAAGCCGGCGCGGTCGACCAGATCGGCGAGGGCGCACGCGATGGACTCGCGGGCCGCCGCGTGCGTCGCCTCGTGCCGG
Organism: Blastopirellula marina; assembly: GCA_020721945.1. GTDB lineage: Bacteria > Planctomycetota > Planctomycetia > Pirellulales > Thermoguttaceae > JANLFZ01. The sequence continues at coordinate 10,568 of DYLT01000076.1, read as the reverse complement.
GTGAAGGCCACGACGCCAAAACCGTGCCCCAACAAACACGCCGCAATGCCGCGTCCCAAGAGGCCCAATCCGGCCAGGCCGATCCTTGCAAACGTCTGGGTCATCGAGGCGCTCGCTCGGTTGGTGAATTCCCGGTTCTCTGGGGTTTCGGACCGCTACATGCCGGGCATGGCCTGGTCGAGCGCCTGCTCGAGATCGGCGCGCAGGTCCTCCTCGGCCTCCAATCCGACCGAGAGTCGCACCAGGCCGTCGCGAATGCCGTGCGCCAGCCGGTCGGCCCGGTCGTAGCTGGCGTGCGACATGAGGGCCGGCTGCTCGATGAGCGACTCGACGGCCCCGAGGCTGACGGCCAACTGGAACAGCCGCGTCGACTCGACCAGCCGTCTGGCCGCCGCCAGATCGCCCGCGATCTCGAAGCTCAGCATGGCCCCGAACCCCCCCTGCATCTGCCGCGCCGCCAGGTCGTGACCAGGGTGATTGACCAGGCCAGGATAGAAGACGTGGGCCACGCGCGGGTCGCGTGCGAGGAATGCGGCCAGTTGGGCGGCGGTGCGGCATTGCTCCCGCACGCGAAGCTCCAAGGTCTTCAGCCCGCGGGAACAGAGGAACGCCTCGAGTGGGCCCATGACCGCGCCGGTGGCATTCTGAAGGAAGTACAGGCGCTTCAGAAGATCGGAGTCTCGAACGATCAAGGCCCCGCCCAACAGATCGCTGTGCCCGCCGAGGTATTTCGTCGCCGAGTGCATGACGAGGTCGGCCCCCAGTTCCAGGGGGCGGGTGAGCACCGGCGTGGCCAAGGTGTTGTCGACGCCCAACAGCGCCCCGTGGCGATGGGCCAATGCGGCGCACGCCGCGATGTCGGTGATCGACAGGAGCGGGTTGCCCGGGCTCTCGATCCACAACAGCCGGGTCTGTGGCCGGAACGCGGCTTCCACGGCTGCCAGGTCGGTGGTCGCAACGAGCGTGGCCTCGATGCCCGCGCGAGGGAGGACCTTGTGCAACAACCGGTACGTGCCCCCATAGATGTCGGTGCCGGCGACGATGTGGTCGCCCTGGCCCAGAAGCATGGTGACGCAGTGCGTGGCGGCCATGCCCGACGAGAAACACAACGCCCCGGAACCCCCTTCGAGCGAGGCGAGCGTGGTTTGGAGGGCCTTGCGCGTGGGGTTGCCGCTGCGGGTGTAATCGAACTCGCCCCATTGGCCTGCGCCAGGTTGCACGAAGGTCGAGGTCAAGTAGATCGGCGGCACGACGGCCCCGGTCTGGGGATCACGCTCTTGACCGACATGGATCGCTCGGGTGCGGAAATGCATGGGAAAACCGCGCCGGGGTTCCAAGAAAGGCGTGCGACCGTGTTCTGGTTGCCGGAAAGGGCCGCGTGGGCTCTAGTACGGCAATCGCGTCCCGCCAACCCCAGCCGGCTGCTCGAAAGCCGACTGGACCCGCGGGGCTGCGCCGAGACCGAATCGCTCGTGAAGTTGGGCCAGAATGCGCTGTTCGAGGGCTGGATCCCGGCCCATGCTGATCCAACCCTCGTTGATCTCTTGTTCTCCCACGGCCGAGACCACCCGGGTCAACGTGCTGTCGTTGCGGAACGTGGCCGAGCCGGCCGACGCGTGAGCAGGATGGGCCACGTCTTCGAGTTCCTTGAACACCGCCACTTCGATCCAGTAGCCGCCGGTCGCGGGCACCACCCGAACATGGGCGCGCCGACGGATCGATTGAAGCGTGCTCTCGATCTTCTCGTACGTGTCGGCCGAGTCGTGCCGCCACGGCTCGAAAAGCGTGGAAGCGACCTCCGCGTAGGTCTCCAGCCGGCCCTCGGTCAAGGTGGTTCCCACCAGACGCACCGGCTCGGTCCGGGGGATGTCGATGCGGAAATAATCGTCCAGGACGTCGACCACCGTCTCCCACACGCACTCGGGATCTCGCGTGGGGACGAGCATGGGGTTCTGGTACAGGATGAGCACCGGGTTCGCCGAGGGTTCCGAAAACGACGGGCCCACCGCGCAGCCCGAAATGCACACCACACAGAGGACGACGAGGATACCAGCACGCACTGCCATCGAGGGGGGCGCCATGCCTGCGAAACCAACCCAGTGGCGATAGTGTCGCAGGAACCGATCGGTGCAGCAAGGCCAACTCGATCCACCCAAGGGCGTTACGTCGAGCAAGACCGACCTGGATGGATACCTAAGGTGGGTCATATCCCCCCGGATGAAACGGATGGCAGCGGCATATTCGCCATATCCCCCGCACGGTGCCACGAACAGCCCCGTACTTGCGCACCGCGCCGATAAAGTAGTTGCTGCATGTGGGATAGAAACGACATTGACGACCGACAAGCGGACTGAGGGTCCACTGGTAGATTCGGACAAGCCCGATGAGCAACCAACTCGGAATTCGCATCACCGTTCGCACGATCTTCCGACCCCAGGCGTTCATGGCCGACCGCCGCAAGACAACGCAATCCTTGTGATGGTAACCTCTTACAGACGGCAAACTTCGCCCCGCCGACCCGAGGTCGCGGAGGGATCCCCGTCGGAAAGGGGGAAACCGCTCCTACAGGGCTCGATCACTGTTTCGGGAGGGAATCCAAGCGCCGGGCGATCCGCCGGGCCAATCGCGCGATCGACTCCTTCAGGGCGTTTAGTTCGGGCACTGCATCCGGTTTGGGCACCACCACCAGGTCGATTCCGCTCGGAATCTGATGGCGTGTGAGCCGAAAGGCCTCACGGATCAATCGCTTCCAACGGTTCCGAAGGACGGCCTTGCCGAGCTTGCGAGAAACCGACAGTCCCAGGCGCGGGTGGCACAGGCCGTTGCGGCATCCGAAGACGACCAAACGATCGTCGCCCGCGGTACAGCGCCGGCGGAACGCCCGGTCGAAATCCGACGCGCAGCGGATGCGATACTCGCGTGGCAGTCGCTGGTCGGGCATGGCCTACCATCGCAAGTTGGCCCGAGGGTCGAAGGGATGCCGCCCGTCGATCTGGCGAATGGCCTCGCGCGCGGCATCGTCGAGCTGTTTGGGGAGCACGATCTGGATTTCGGCCAGCAAGTCACCAGGGGGCCCATTCTTGACCGCCACCCCATGCCCTTTCACTCGGAGCTTCTGCCCGCTCGACGTGCCGGGCGGCACGTGGAGGGAGACTGTGCCTTTGGGCGTGGGGATATCGACGCGCCCCCCGAGCGCCGCCTCGGCTAGCGTCACGGGCACGCGAACCATCAGGTTGTTGCCCTTGCGTTGAAAGAACGGATGGGGTTCGACGCGCACGATCAGCAAGAGATCGCCGGCCGTGCCACCTGCCGCGCGTTCTCCCTGCCCACGGAGCCGGATTCGCTTGCCGTCCTCGATTCCCGGCGGGATCTTCACCGCAATGGTCTCCGACCGGCCGAGCTGGCGCGACAGCGTCAACTCCACCTCGCCCCCTGTGATCGAGGTGGTAAACGGGATCGAAATCTCGTGTTCCCGATCGGCCCCGCGCCGGGCCCGGGCACCACTCGGACGGCGCCGGCTGGCCGATTCTTTGCGAAATTGGGAAAAGATCTCCCCGAGATCGATCCCCACGCCGCCAAACCGCTCGCCAAAGAACTGGCTGAAATCGACGTCCTCGAACCCCCCAAACCCACCTTGCGTGGTGCCCCCGCTCCAGTGGGTTCCGCCATGCGGCCCAGCGCCCATGGTCTCGAACGAGCTGCCGTAACGATCGTACAGCTCCCGCTTCTTGGGGTCCTTAAGGACGTCGAACGCATTCTGAATGCGTTGAAACTTCTTCTTGGCGTCCTTGTCGTTGGGGTTGACGTCGGGATGGTATTTCCGGGCCAGATCACGATAGGCCTTCTGGATCTCGGCCTGTGAGGCGTCGCGGCGAACCCCCAGAATCTGGTAATAGTCCTCGGCCATGAACGCGGCGCGCCCTCCCTTGAATGCCTTTTGGGCATTCTATCGGCGCGGCGGGAGGCGCATCAAGCCGCAGGGCACCCTCAGGGCCAAGCCCTCGCGCGCGTCGGAACCGTTTTCGCTTTCACCAAGAACGGCCGACCGGGGGACTCGCCTAAGGGGGCCCCCCGATCGGCGCGGCGATCGGCGGTCCTAACCGACGACGCGAGACACGCGATCGCGCTACCGGCGTTCGGCCTCTATGCGATGGACCTGCTCGCGCAGTTCTTCGATCTCGCGGCGGAGTTGTTGAATCTGGTCGGTCAGTTCCCGCATCATGGGAGCAAAGTTGGGGCTTGGGCCGGGACCTTCGATCATCGGCGGACGGGGCCCCTCGGGTCCCATGGGACCCGGGCCGTGCTCCGCCTCGCGCAGGAGCCGGTCGGCCAAGTCATGCATTCCCGCCGCATGGAGATTCTCGGCCGCCACGCGCAGGTGTCGCATCCTGCGTTCGCGTTCCTCGGGCGGCATGTCACGCCCCATGGGGCCCTCGGGCATCGGCCCGGCGAAACGGCCTGGCGGAAGCTGGCGCGAAATCTCCTCGATCTCGCGGTGGACTTCCGCGAGGTCTTCGCGAAGCTCGCGGGCATCGTCGCTATCGGGCCGCGCGCGCGACAGTTCGGCCTGAAGCTCGCGGGCCTCCCGCTGCAAGTCGATCCGCCGTTCCATCAGTTCCCGCTGGTGCGGCGTCCACTCGATCCGCGGCCGACCTTCGCGCTCGCCCCGAGGGCGATCGGGTTTCTCGCGTTCGTGCTTGGGCCACTCGCGGTCGGCACGCTCGGCGTCTCCGCGCCGGGGTTCGTCGGGCTTTCGGGCGTGCGGCCCTTCCCGGCGTTCCTCTTTCGGCGCGACGGCCTTGGGGGGGTCGGCATGTTCAGCGGCCGGGGCCGCCGGCGCGCCGGAACCCAAGAAAGCCGCCACCGCCACCGCGGCCAGCGACCGTTGCCATGACAGACTCAACACACGCATGGGGGTCTCTCCTTCAGAAAAGGGCGCCTGGGGGCGTGCCCAGGCCATGGACAGAACCGGAACCGTAACGAAGATCACCGGAAGCGCGACCCAGGCCGCGCCGATCACTGCCCGGCGCGGAGCGCGACCTTGGTGCGCGTCCAGGCGAAGCAGCCGATCGACCCGCCGGCCCAGCCCCGAACGAAACCCGCTGCCTTCGACCGAAAGCCAGCCCAGCGGCCGGGGTCGAAGCATCCGTCGCCCGAGCGCGACCAGACAGGCCGCCAAGACATCCGGCCCGCCGGGCACCAGCAGGCTCGCTTCGTCGGCCGCCGCCTCGCCGGCCGCACGCAGCCGATGCCGCACGTACCATGCCAACGGCAGCCACCACAGCGCCGCGCAAACCATGTCGGTCAGAAGATGCCAAACCGGGTCGCCGTGCGCGAGGTGAGCCAGCTCGTGGGCGAGGATCGCCTGTTGCTGCCGGCCATCAAACTCGTCGACGAAGGTTGTAGGGAGCATGATCGTTGGGCGGAACACCCCGAAGGCCGCGGGCACTTGAAGCCCAGGGGCCTCGATCACGGCCACGGGCCGGCGGATTCCGAGCCGTGCCGCCAACCCCGCCACCTCCCGGCCCAGATGCCCGGCCAACCTCGACGCCCCGTCCGAACAAAACCGGCGCCGCGTGCGCCGGGCCCGGACCATCCTCGCGCCAACGACGAGGGTTCCCGCCATCCACATCGCGCCGGGCCACCAACCGGCCATTGGCCGGGCGAGGGCATTGTGAGCCTTGGCGGCGCGCTCGGCCGGTGCCTCGCGGCCCGCGCCCGCGCCCGCCGACGCATTCGGCTGCGTCGCAACCGCTGCCGGCCACTCGAGTGCGCCGGCCGATCGCAACGGCGCAGCCGGCTTCCATGGGCGCTCGGCCATCGGCTCGACTGTGAGAGCCCCGAGGCGAGGCGACGGAGAACGGGCAATGGGGCCATCGGCCGGCAACCCGGCACGCGCCGATGGGAAGTCGTCCGCGAAAACGTCGGGAGGCCGAGGCGGAACACGGAGGGCGTCGCCCCGCGCGGCGGCTTGGGCCGTGCTCCCCGAGACGCCCTGCGCACGCAGCGCCAAGGTGACGAGCGCCGGCGCCAAGCCGGCCGATTCGGCCAGCGCCAATCCCATCAGGGCCAACAGCGCGATCCGCCAGATCGTGCGATGCCACGCCGCCGACCGCGCCAGAGGGACGACCAGCGCGGCCAGGGCCACGAGCACGACCGAGGCAGCCGTCAACCCGAGGACCAGCTCTTTCCACGTTTCGAAGTTCGGCGCGACGTGATCTTGCATGACTCACCTGAGCGGGGAATGCCGCGAGACTAGCGCCGTCGCTTCCGATCCTGGATGAGCCTCTCCAGCCTGTCGAGCTCCTCGAGACTGACCTCCCGGCTTTCCAGAAGGTGGCTCACCGCGTCGGCCAGATTGCCTCCGAAAAGGCGATCCACCAGATCGGCCGTGGTGCTTCGGCCGACCTCCTGGGCGGTCACGGCGGCCTGGTAGATGAACCGCCGTCCCTCTTCCCGGTGCCGGACGAGTCGCCGGGCCTCCATCTTCCGCAACATCGTGGCCACCGTGGTATAGGCAAACTCCGAGGCACCGAGGCGCGCATGCACGTCGGCCACGCTGGCAGGCCCGTGTTGCCACAAGATCTTCAACAGCCGAAGCTGGAGATCGCCTAGACGATGAATGCGTGGGTTCACCATGCGGTCACCTGGGGGCGCGTCAACTACCGAGGTAATACTACCACGGTAGTTTTCCGTGGTCAAGACCCCCGCGCGCCGAAAACGTGTCCTAGTTGACCAAGCGGGAGCTGGACCCTTTAATCAGGGGATTCCCCACGCAACCTCTCAACGAAAGGCAAGGGAATGTTCGGACCGCCGATTCAGCGGGCGTTGGTCAGCGTGAGCGACAAGCGGGGCCTGGCGGATTTCGCCCGGCGCTTGGTCGCCAAGGGTGTGGAACTTTTCAGCACCGGCGGCACGCGCAAGCACCTCGAGGGAGAGGGCATCGCGGTGCGCGACGTGTCCGATTACACCGGCTTTCCGGAAATGATGGATGGCCGGCTCAAGACCTTGCATCCGAAAGTCCATGGAGGAATCCTCTTTCGACGCGACCACCCCGAGGATGTGGAGGCCCTGGCCCAGCACGGCATCTTGAACTTCGACCTGGTGGTGGTGAACCTCTATCCGTTTGCGCAGACGGTCGCCCGGCCGGGGGTCACCGAGGCCGAGGCGATCGAGAACATCGACATTGGCGGGCCGACCCTGGTTCGCGCGGCGGCGAAGAACCACGCGTTTGTCACCGTGGCGACCGACCCCGACCAGTACGCCGAGATCCTCCGCCAGATCGAGGCCGAGGGAGCCACGGATTTCGAGTTGCGGCGCAAACTGGCCGGCGAGGCCTTTGCGCACACGGCCCGGTACGACCGAGCGATCGCGCAGTACTTCGCCGGAGAAGGGGTCGATGGCGGCTTTCCGGCCGCCCTGACGGTCGATCTTTGCCGCAAGGCGGTGCTGCGATACGGCGAGAACCCGCACCAGCGAGGGGCGCTTTATGCTCTTCCGGACGGGGCTCCGGGTACCGTGGTCGGCGCGCACCAACTGCATGGCAAGGAGCTTTCCTACAACAACCTGCTCGATCTGGATAGCGCCTGGGAGATCGTGCGGGGGTTCTCCGAGCCGGCGGCGTCGGTCATCAAGCATAACAACCCGTGCGGGGCGGCCATGCACGAGAGCCTGGCCGAGGCCCTGCGACTGGCCCTGGCCGGCGATCCGCTTAGCGCCTTCGGATCGGTCCTGGGGCTCAACCGCGTGATGGACGCCGCCGCGGCCGAGGTGTTGTGCGAGCCGGGGCTGTTTATCGAGGCGATCGTGGCTTGCGACTTCGAACCGGCGGCGCTGGAGATCCTCACGTCGCGGCCCAAATGGAAGACCAACGTGCGCCTGATGAGGACCGGCGCACTGGCCGCCTCGCCGGGTCGTTGGACGTACCGGATGCTCGAAGGCGGGGCCCTCGTTCAGGACGCCGACGTGCTGCCCGACCCCGAGGACCAGTGGAAAGTGGTCACCGAGGCGGTCCCGGGCGCGACCCAGTGGCCCGACCTGCGATTCGCCTGGGCGATCGTCCGGCACGTCAAGTCGAATGCCATCACGGCGGCCAAGAACCGCATGTTGTTGGGGGCAGGCGCGGGGCAGATGAGCCGGGTCGATTCGGTCGAAATCGCCCTGAAGAAGGCGGGCGACCGGGCGCGCGGCGCGGTCCTGGCCAGCGATGCGTTCTTTCCCTTTCCCGACTCGATCGAGCGGGCCGCCCAGGCTGGCATTGCGGCCATCATCCAGCCTGGTGGTTCGCGGGCCGACGACGACGTGATCGCCGCGTGCAACCGCCACCGCATTGCGATGGTGTTCACCGGGCGCCGGCACTTCAAGCACTAGAGCACGTGGCAACCATTCTCGACCGCATTGTCGCGACGAAGCGCGAGGAGGTGGCCCGGGCGAAGGCCGCCTTCGGCGAGGCGGCGCTGCGCGCGGCTTTGGCCGGCGCCCCGGCCCCGCGCGATTTCTTCGGCGTCCTGGCCGCGCCCGGGCCGATCAAGCTCATTGCCGAGGTCAAGAAGGCCAGCCCGTCCAAGGGTCTTCTCCGGCCCGACTTCGATCCGGTCGCCATCGCGCGGACCTATGCGGCGCATGGGGCCACGTGCCTGAGCGTGCTGACCGACCAGCCGTACTTCCAGGGCAGTCTCGACGACCTTCGCCAGATCCGCGCGGCAGTCGAACTGCCGCTCTTGCGCAAGGACTTCATCATCGATCCGTATCAAGTGGTCGAGGCCCGAGTGGCGGGAGCCGATGCGGTGCTTCTGATCGCCGAGTGCCTCGACGACGCGGCGCTCGGCGCGCTGCATGCGGCGGTGGCCGACTTGGGCATGACGGCACTGGTCGAAGTTTACGAGCCGGAGAATCTCGAGCGGGTGCTGGCCCTCGGCGCGCGCCTGATCGGCATCAACAACCGCAACCTCCGGACCTTCGAGGTCGATCTTGAGCACACCGTGCGCCTGTGCCGGCGCGTTCCTTCCCACTGCGTCGTGGTGGGCGAAAGCGGCATCGCGACCCGTGCCGATGCCCTTCGGCTGGAGGCTGCGGGAGTGCGCGCGATGCTCGTCGGCGAGAGCCTGGTGCGGCAACCCGACATCGGCGCGGCCGTGGATAGGCTCCTGGGCGCCGACGAGGCCCGCCACCAGTCGGGTCATGCGCCGAGCCGATGGACAAAGCACCGCGATGGGTCGAGCCGCGCCTGAGCCAGGGTGACCAGGTGCGCGTGGTGCGTGAAGAAGATCACTTGCGTGCGGCGCGACAGTTCGGCAAGGACGTCGAGCGCCGCGGCCGCGCGGTCGTCGTCGAAGCCCACGAGCACGTCATCGATCACCAACGGCATCGGCTCCTTGCCCTCGAGGTAGTGTTCCAGGCTGGCCACGCGCAAGGCGAGGTAGAGCTGGTCCGCCGTGCCGTCGCTCATCCCCGACAGTTCGATGCGCTGCCCCGTGCCGGCGCGCACGCCCTTGAGCACGATGTGGCCTTGTTCATCGGGATCTTCGACCAAGCCGTCGAACGATCCTCGGGTGAGGCGCCGGAACAGCTCGCCCGCGCGCCGCAGCACGTGCCCCTCGTTCTTCTTGCGGTAGCGTTCGATCCCTTCGCGCAGGACGGCCAGGGCGAGCTTGAGGCGAACGAACTGGGCCGCGTCGGCCTCGAGCCGGGCCAGCAGGTCCTGCACCTGCTCGGCGCACTCCGCGGCCTGGGGCCCGGTGTCCATCGACCGCAGGGCCTGTTCCTCGCGGCCGATGGTCCGCTGAAGCTCGTCGCGTTGTCCGGCCAGCAGGCGGAGGCGCTCGTCGAGCTGCTCGATCTGGCCAGCAAGCCCATCGGGGTCCACCGCCTCGGCCTCGGCCACGAAGGCATCGACGGCCGCGCCGGCGCTGAGGGCGGCAAGCGGCTGGTCGATCGAGGCCAATTCGCCCCGCAACCGACGCGCTTCGTCCGAGGCGCGTTCCGCGTGGGGCAGGTCTTCCGGACGCGGGCAACCCGCTTCCTGGCAGAGGGCTGCCAGCCGTGCGCTGTGGCGCGCCGCCGCCTTCTCCTCCCGGTCGACGTCCGACCGGCCGCGGCGCTGCTGCTCGACGAGTTCGTCGCGGCGGCGGCGGTCGTGCTGGGCCTGGCGCAATCGGGCCACGAGGGCCTCGGCGGCCTGCTCCTCGGGCTGGCCGGTCAGGTCGGCGGCCACGCGCCGAACCAGGTCGCGCACGTCGCGCCGGAACGCCTCGGCATCGCTGCGAATTCCCTCGATCCGGCCGGCCAGATCGCCCGACTCCTTGCGGCACGCTTTCATCTCGGCCATCCGATCCAGGACGGCGGCAGCGCTTTCGGGAAGCGTCTGCGCGGCCAGGCCGAGAGGCTCCAAGGCTTGCGCCCAAGCCTCTTCCCACCGGCTCAGGTCGGCTTCGGCCTGCTGGGCATCGCGGCGCGCGGTCTCGAGCTGCCGCCGCAGACGCTCGAGATCGCGTTGGAGCTGCTGGCGCCGCTCTTGGGTCTTCTTGATGTGATCGAGGGTCTCCTGGCTGCGGCGGACAAGCGATTCG
>DYLT01000456.1 GCA_020721945.1 Blastopirellula marina | reverse complement strand
ACCGAGCGCGCCATCGACGAGATGCGCGCCGGTGGGGTCGTCGTCCTCACGTGACTCGCCGTCGCCCTTTCCGCGGGCTTCGCCACGAATACGGGGACCGTTCCCGTAAACGGTGACCGCACTCGGGTGGCGGCCCGGGCGCGGCCTCTTGCGGCGCGTGTGGATAAGGGTACACTAAGGGGCAATACCCGCCGGGAGACGGCGATGTTCACCTTCCTCCACGCCGCTGACATTCATTTGGACAGTCCCCTGCGGGGGATCGAGCGCTACGAGCAGGCCCCGGTCGAACGACTTCGGGGGGCGACGCGCAGGGCTCTGGAGAACCTGGTCGATCTCGCGCTGCGCGAGCGGGTCGGGTTGGTGCTCATTGCGGGCGACCTCTACGACGACGATTGGGACGACTTTCGCACCGGGTTGTTCTTCGCCGCGCAAATGGCCCGGCTCGATGCCGCCGGCATCCCCACGGTGATCGTTGCGGGCAACCACGATGCGGCCAACCGCATGACCCGCCGGCTCCCGCTGCCCAGGTCGGTGACCTTGCTGCTGCCGGGCCAGCCCCAGACCGTGCGGATCGAGGCGTGCCAGGCGGCGATTCATGGGCAGAGTTTCGGCGAACGGGCCACACGCGAGAACCTGGCCGCTGCCTATCCCCCACCAGTCAAAGGCTGGTTCAACATCGGCTTACTCCACACCAGCCTCACGGGGCGCGAAGGCCATGACCCCTATGCCCCATGCTCGCTCGACGACCTCCGCGCCAAGGAGTACGACTATTGGGCCCTTGGGCACGTCCACCAGCGCGAGGTCGTGTGTCGCGATCCACCGATCGTGTTTCCCGGGAATCTCCAGGGGCGAACCATCCGCGAGACGGGCCCCAAGGGATGCGAGCTCGTCCGCGTCGAGGGCCGGCGCGCGACCCCCGAGCCCTGCCCTCTGGATGTCCTCCGCTGGGAGGTGTGCACGATCGACGCGTCCGGCGCCGAGACGGAGGACGATCTGACCGAACGCATCCGGCACGGCCTGGCCGAGGGCGCGGCCAAGGCCGAAGGCCGGTTGCGGGCCGTGCGCGTGCGCATCGAGGGAGCTACTCCGCTCTGCGCGGCGCTCTGTGCCGAAACCGACCGGTGGCCCGAGGCGATCCGGGCCCTGGCCTTCGAGGTCGGCGACGTGTGGATCGAGAAACTCCGTCTGGACGTGTCGCCGCCGCCGCAGGTCGATGGCTCCCTGTGGTCGGATCTGCCACTGGGCGACCTGATGGAGTACGTGGACGAGGTCAGGAACTCGCCCGAGGCCCACGCCGCGCTGGCCGCCGAGCTGAAGGACTTCGTCGCGCGGCTGCCCTTCGACCGGCGGACCAGCCTGGGCCTCCTCGGGCTCGACCCGCCCGAACGCTTCCAACGCACGCTCGACGAGGTCGGCCAGATGCTGATCCATCAGCTTGCCACGCGGGAGGCGGCGCGGTGAAGATTCTCAAGCTCGACTTGCGGGCGTATGGACCGTTCACCGGCGTCGAGCTGGACCTGTCGGCCGGCAGCCTGGGGCTGCATCTTGTGTACGGGCCGAACGAAGCGGGCAAGAGTTCCGCGCTGCGAGCCCTGGAACACGCCCTGTTCGGCATCCCGGTCCAGACGGCCGACAACTTCCTCCATCCCTATAACGACCTGCGCGTGGGTGCGATCCTCGGTCTGGCCGATGGCCGCCGCCTGGCGTTTCTGCGCCGCAAGGGGGCGAAGAAGACCCTGCTGGCCTCCGACAACGCCGCCGACCTGGACGAGGCGGCCCTGGCTCCCTTCCTTGGCGCCATGGATCGCAACCTCTTCTCGACGATGTTCGGCATCGGTCACGAGCAACTGGTCCGCGGCGGCCGAGAGATCGTCGCGGGTTCGGGCGAGGTGGGCCAGGTCCTTTTCGCCGCCGGGGCCGGCATCGCCGACTTGCGCAAGGTCCAGGCCAGGCTGGCCGACCAGGCCGAGGCGTTGTACACGCCGCGCGGAAGGAACCCCCGCGTCAACGAAGCGCTGCGCAAACTCGACGAGGCCCGAAAACGCCTGCGCCAGCTCCAGTTGCCATGCGACGATTGGGCTCGGCACCAAGAGGCCCTGGAGACGGCCCGAGGCCAGCTCGCCGAACTCGATGCACACCTTCACGCTCGCGAGGCCGAACGGAATCGGCTTGACCGAATCCGCCGCGCGCTGCCTTTGATCGCTCGCCGCAAGGCGACCTTGTGCCGGCTCGGCGAACTGGGCGAGGTGCGCCTGCTTCCCCCGGATTTCGCCGAACAACGCCGCGAGGCCGTGGTCCAACGGACCCTGGCTCAAGAGAACGCCGAGCGGGCGCGGAGCGAACTGAAGCGGATCGGCGACCTCCTCGAGGGCTTGCACGTCCCCGAGGACCTGCTCGCCGAGTCCGAAGCCATCGAGGCGCTTCCTGGCCGGCTGGGAGCCCATCGCAAGGCACAGAACGATCTTCCCGGCCTCGTCTCGCGCAAGGCGTTGCTCGAGGCCAGGTTTGCCGAAATCCTGGCCGAGATCCGGCCCGACCTGGCCCCCGAGGCCGCCGACCGGCTGCGGCTCACGGCGGCCCAGCAGGATCGCATTCAGCGCTTGTCGCGGGACTACGCGGGCGTGGCCCAGCGCCTGGCGCATGCGCGGCAGCACTGCCAGCGGCTCGAAGACGACCTGGCGGCAGTCGCGACCGCCGCGGGCGAGT
>DYLT01000455.1 GCA_020721945.1 Blastopirellula marina | reverse complement strand
TCACCTTTGTCGCCAGTACCGGTGCCGTGGCCCCGCCGCGGCGTGCCCCGCCCGCGCCGGAGGCGCCGAAGGGGGATCGGGGGGGCGAGTCGGGCAGGGGCGAGCCCGTCCCCTCGCCCGGCTCGCCGGACCCCGCCGCGGCCCCCGGCGACCTGGAGATGATCGGGCCGTTCAAGGTCCTTTCGCTGGGCAATCGCCTCACGGCGCCCGACATCCTCCAGTCGGCCCAGGTGCCTCAAGTCCAGGAAAGCGTAATGATGATCCTGGTCCGGATCGAGCATGGGCGATTCGAGCCCGAGGCCGAGAAACTGCTGAAGCTCTTGGAAGTGAACCGCTCGCAGCCGCTGGTGGTGATGTTGCATCCTCGGCAGCCGCGTCAGGAATCGCGATGAGAATCTGGTTCAACAAGATCCACGAGGGCCGGCGGTCGATGGTCGAGGTCCAGGGGCCCGAGGTGACCATCGGCCGCGACCCCTCGAACGCCGTCGTGCTCCAAAGCCCGCTGGTCTCGCGCCGCCACGCCGTGGTGCGGCTGGTCGACGGCCGATTGTGCCTCGAGAACGTGGGACTGAACAGTTGCGTGGTGGGCGATGTCGAGGTTTCGGGCTCGCAGACCGTCGTGTTCGACCCCGGAACCAAGGTCCGCATCTGGCCCTTCACGCTGACGTTCGAGGCGGAAAGACCGGCGACGGTCACGCGGGCCGAACTGGAAAATCACCTCCGTTCGATCATGGCCGACCTCGAGCTGCGCATCCACCGCAAGCTGCTGGAGCGGCTGGACCTCTACGAGTTCGAGACGAACCGGCCCAGCGACACGCAGAGCATCCTGTTGTTGGAGAACAACATCGAGGATGTCTGCCGCGACCTCAAGGTCTTCAGCAAGGAGAACGAGGCCCTTTTGGAGGAGATTACCGGGCTGGTCCTCCGCGACCACCTGGTGAACCAGTTGATTCTCGAGCGCGGCGCCGACGAGTTCTTCGACCTGGCGTCGCTGACCTCGAACGAGTTCGACGTGCCGGCGACCCTGGTGCCCGAGCGCGAGGCGGAGTTGCACGGCCTGCTCCAGTTCGTGCGCCAGCGTCTGGACCTCCACGAGTGCCGCGACACCAGCGAGCAGATCCACCGCGTCGAGGCGCGGTTCGCCGAGATCTTCCCGCTCGTGCGCCCCCACCTCCACGAGGAGTTGCGCAAGTACCTGATCCTGCGCATGCTGAAGAAGGACCTCAAGGACACGATCTTCGGGTTCGGGCCGCTCCAGGACCTGCTTCGGGCGCCGACCGTGTCGGAGATCATGGTCGTGGGGCGCGATCAGATCTACGTCGAGCGCGACGGGGTGATCGAGAAGTCGGGCCGCCGGTTCCTCTCCGACAAGGTGACCGAGTCGATCATCGAGCGGATCGTGGCCCAGGTGGGACGCCGGATCGACAAGAGCCAGCCGCTGGTCGATGCCCGGCTGCCCGACGGCTCGCGCGTCAACGCAATCATCCCGCCGCTGGCCGTCAAGGGACCATGCCTGACCGTGCGCAAGTTCCCCATCCAGCGTCTGACCATGGACGACCTGATCGAGATGGGGACTCTCACGAGGGCGGCCGCGAACTTCCTGCGCGCCTGCGTCATCGACCGCCGAAACATCCTGGTCAGCGGGGGCACCGGTTCCGGCAAGACCACGCTGTTGAACGTGCTGTCGAGTTTCATTCCCTTCAAGGAGCGGATCATCACCATCGAAGACACCGTCGAGTTGCGGCTCCATCAGGAGCACGTGGTGACCCTCGAGACCAAACCGCCCAACGTCGAGGGGACAGGCCAATACACGGTGCGCGACCTGGTCCGAAATGCCTTGCGCATGCGGCCGGACCGTATCCTCGTCGGCGAATGCCGCGGCCCCGAGGCCCTGGACATGATCCAGGCGATGAACACCGGGCACGACGGCTCGATGACCACGGTCCACGCCAACAGCGCGCGGGAAGTCATCGAGCGGCTCGAGGTGCTCGTGCTCATGGCCGCCGATCTGCCCATGACGTCGATCCACCGGCAACTGGCCACGGCGATCGACCTGATTGTCCACATCAGCCGGTTGCCGGGTGGACGCCGGGTGGTCACCCAGATTGCCGAGGTCGCACGCTTCGACCCCGATGCGGGCAAGGTCGTGGTGCTCGACATATTCAACGACCGCAACGGGGTCTCGCTCCGGCCGACCGGCTACTTGCCCTCGTTCGTCGACGAACTGGTGGAAAAGGACCTGCTGGAGGCCGAATTTCTTTACGGGCAAGAGGCGTTGCCGCCGCCGAACAAGTCCGCCGCGCTGGGTGGTCCCGCCGGCCCAGGGGACTAGGCCGTCATGCTCCGCGAAACGTACCTCTGGCTTGCCTGCCTGTTGACGGGTGCCTCGGTCGCCTCCCTGGCCCTGTTCTGCCGCGAGTGGTTCGACCGGGCGCTGGCGGCCCTCGAGGCCGACCTCGCCGAGAAGCTCCGCCGTCTGCGCGCACCGACGCGGAACCTCCGCCGGCTGCTGGTGTTCTGGCTGGCCGGAACGGTCGGCATGTTTTGCGCGTTCTGGCTGGTGCTCGATAGCCTCGTGTTCGCCGTGCTCTCGACGCTCTTCCTCGTGGCGGCGCCTTGGTACCTTCTGCGGCGCATGGCCGAGCACCGCCGCCAGAAGATCGAAGACCAACTCGCCGACGCGATGGTCACGCTGGCCAACGCGGTGCG
>DYLT01000075.1 GCA_020721945.1 Blastopirellula marina | reverse complement strand
CCCGAAGTCTTTTTGCGCACACGAGTTCCGCACGAGCGACCGATTTACCGACGCGCCTTGGTGCATCCACGAATCACTCTTGGTCGGATGGCAACTCTCGGGCTATCTTGCCCGCCGATGGCAATGCGGCGGGGCGGTTCCGCCGCGAGGGTGTGCCAACTCGACGCCAGTGCAAGGAGGCTACGGATGGGTCAGATCGAAGTCAAAGTGAAGTTGGATTTGCCGCCGGGCGTCGAGTTGTTGGGCTATGAACGTTCGGGAGAGGGGCATGGTTTCGAGGTAAAGTTCCCGCTGCCCGACGCTTGCCGTTGGGAGAAGTGCGGCCACGAGGAGCCGTCCACGTACGAGCACAAGAACACCGTTTACGTCGTGGGCGACCTGGATCTGTGGGGCCAACCGAGCTTACTCATCTTCCAACCATGCTTCCATCGCTGCTCGCGCTGCGGCCATCGCCAGGAACACTTCGCGCCGTTCAATCGCAGGAAGGTGATGTACACCTACTGCTTCGAGGAATACGTTTTACGGATGCTCATCGGCAGCAACGAAGCAGAGGTGGCCACGCGGTGGGGCATCTCGGCGCAGACCGTGGAACGGATCGTCGAGAAAGAATTGAAGGCCGTGTATGACATGCGCGCGCGGTTCAAGGAGATCTTCGACACCGCGCCGGACCGGGCGACGGCGGAACAACAGTTGGCCGAACTCCGCGCGCGGACCGAATCGCTCGGCCTGGACTTCAGCAAGAATAGCGTGGCGTGGGTGCAAAGCCCCCACCCTACCGCTCGGGCGGGACTTCAGCAAGTTCTGGACGACCTACGACCACTGGAAGACGGGCATCTTGAACTACTTCGACGGGCATTACACCAGCGCGGCGGTCGCTGGGATCAACAACAAGGCCCGCGTGATCACGAAGCGCTGCTACGGCGTGAAGTCCTCCGGCACGCTTTGGAAGCGGCTGATTCTCGACCTGAAGCGGGCTTCCGAGGCGGTCGGGCGGAGCATCGCCGAGCTACGCGAGATCGCCACCGGCCTAACGGCCGTATTTCTCGCGTTCTGCACCTAGAAGCGGAAGAGCCGATGGGATAGACGGGAGGGCCTGGCGGATCAGTCCTTGCCGTTGAGGCTCGCCACGACCGAACGCAGCCATGCGGTCAATTCGGCCTTCATGCGAGCGGCCCGCTCAGGCTCGGCGGAAAGCCGGTCCGCCGACTCGGTGCGGTCGGCGGCCAGGTTGTACAACTCCCATGTCACCCGACCGGTCTTCGCCTCGATGCGGTGGAGCTTCCAATCGCCGTCGAGCCAGGCGGCATGGCCTGGGAAGCTCTGATCGGAGTAATCGTGGCGCGACTGGGCGGCGGGGATCGGCTCCGCCTCGTCGGCGGGCCGCACCGCGCCCGAGGCCTGCTCCCGGGCGAGTTGCTCGAGGAGTTGCGTACTCTTGACCGCAAGGCCGCCGATCGCGTAATTCCAGAAACCCAAGGGGCGCCGCCGGGACTCCCTCTTGCCCTCGAAGAGCGGCACCAGGCTGATGCCGTCGAGTGTGGGCTGGCGTGGCGCGCGGGCGCCGGCCAGTTCCAGCAGGGTCGGATAGATATCGACCGTGCTGCAAGGAACCCCCGTGACGCGCGGCTTCCGGATGACGGCGGGCCATTCGACGAGGCTGGGCACGCGCAGGCCGCCTTCATAGAGTTGCCCTTTGCGGCCTCGCAACCCGCCGGTCGAGCCTTGGGGAATGGCGCCATTATCGCTACAGTACCACACCAGCGTGGTGTCGGCGACGCCGGCCTCGCGAAGCCCCCGGCGCAGTCGGCCCATGGCCCGGTCCATGGCCGTGATCTCCGAAAGGAACGCGCGCTGCCCCTTCGGCTGATCGGCGTACAACGCGAGATCGGCCTCGGTGCCGACGTGCGGCGCGTGGGGCGAGCCGAACCAGACGACGGCCAGAAACGGGCGGCGGTCTCGCACCGATGCGCGGATGAACTCCAGCGCGGCGTCGACGATCACCTCGGAGCCTTCTCCGCGGGCGCGAACGGCCTTGCCATCCCGCGCCATCCAGGGGTCGATCTCGAAGAAGTTCGGACTGGAGAACCATCGTTCGAAGCCGCTCTGGCCCGGCGACACCGGGCTGTCGGCCCGTAGCGAGCCGAGGTGCCACTTGCCGAAGTGCCCGGTCGCGTAGCCCGCCGCGCGCAGGACCTCGGCCACGGTCACTTCCTGCGGCCGGAGCGTGTATCCCCACTGGAAGCAGCCGAACCGGTTCGGCGTGCGGCCGGTCAGGACGCTGCCGCGCGTCGGCGAGCACACCGGCGCCGCGGCGTAGAAGCGGTCAAAACGAAGTCCGGTGCGCGCCATCTCGTCGAAGACCGGGGTCTTAAGCACCGGATGGCCTTGGTAGGCCATGTCGCCCCAGCCCTGATCGTCGGCCATGGCGAGTACGATGTTCGGACGGCTGGCACCATGCGCCGGCAAACCGAGTCCCCAGGCGCCCAGCATGGACAACACAAGGAGCACGCGCAGGATTCTCATCGGTCGATCCCCTCCAGGCGATCTTGCGAGCCGGCAGCCGACTCACGGCGCCTCCAAGAGCTTCTTCATTGCGCCCAGAAGCAGCGCTTCGGCCTCGGGGGCCACATTGCTGGCCCTGGGGCTGGTTTCGTAGCCTCCCTCGCGATAGGCGGCCGCCGTGCCGATATAGCCGGGGCCGTAATCCCCGTAGGCCGCCATGGCCACGTGCAGATCGCGCCGCATGGCCTTGGCCGCAAGCTGGTACTCGACGAACAACTCGCCCGGCATGTGCAGCACGCGCACCGTGCCCACGCGCAGGCACGCCAGGTCGATGCCGTGTCCCGACTCGGCGCGATGAACCCAGGCGAGCTGATCCGCCTCGGCAATGTAGCCGCGCTCGGGTTGGGTCTTCAGCGCCTCGACCAGTGCGGCCGCCTTCAGGTGCGAAGCGACCGGCAGGCGCACCGGCACGGTCTGCCAGCCGACGTCCCCGGCCGCCAGGGGGCACTTCCGAGTTGCCACCCAGGCCTGCCGCATTCCCTCGGCCAGACGCAACGCCAGCACGATGCGGTTTTCCTTGGCGCCGTCGTTGTACTTGCCGGCGCCGATATTGCCGCCGGCGCCGTTGAAGTGGACATGGAGCGCCTCGGGGACCGACTGCCCGCGAATGAACCGCGCAATGCCCGGAAAATCAGGACTGGGTACGCCGGTGCGATAGTAGCTTTGCGGGTGACAGGCGTAGTAGCTCAAGACGGCCAGCGGCCGATCGCCGCTGAAGAACGATACCAACGAGACCTGGGGATCGATGACCCCCTCGGGCTCGGCGCGCAGGGCGGGGTCCTTCGTGGCGGTGTAGCGTGTGGCGCGGATGCGGCCATCGGGCCCCGCGATGCGCCGGTTCGAGGCGACCTCCTTCACGTCCGCGGCGCCGAAGCCGTAGTGGGTGACGCCCACCGCGGCCGGAAGCGCTGCGCGGAGGGCGTCGGCGGCTCGCGCGATGACCTGCCGGTGAAACGTCCCCTCGAACCGGCCGTAGTGCTTCAGGCCCAACTCCCGCAGCAACCGCTCGGCGGTGAAGTCGCATCCGGGGGCATCGTGCTGGTGGACCGTGTGGACCGCGACGCGGTCGCGCGTGGTTCCGGCTGCCTTAGCCAGCGCGTCGCGAAAGGCGTCGTGGCCCTCGTTGGCGATTCCGATCCAGTCGACGGCACACAGGACGATCGGCTTGTCGGCGCCCAGAAGGACGATGCCCCGGCACCGCAGCGTCATCTCGTCGAGCCGCTTCACCGGATCGTAGGCCATCGCCGACCCCAACGGCGGCGTGGCATCGACGTCGAACACCGCGAGCTTCACCGCCGGTTCCGACGCATCGAGCGCGCCCAGCGGCGCCAACAGCACAAAGGCAAGCAGAAGGGAAAACCGCTTCATGACGGCCTCACGTCAGTGTCGGTACAAGAACTCCGGGCTGTTGACCCGCGCCCACGCAACGTCCCGAAGCACCGTGCCGTGCCCGCTGCCGATCTGGGCATACGCGTTGACGACACTTCTCGAGGAAGGGGCTCGTGATGCTCGCGTTGGCCGGGTGCATCACGCCGCGGCCGACGAGCTTGCGGTGCTTCTCGGGGTCGGGGTCGCGGAAAAACTGCCGCGCGTTGTCGGCCGTGGGCAGCGTGCCGGTGATGTCGAGATAGACCCGTCGCCCAAAGACCCCGTCGGAGCACGGCCTGGCCGGCGCGATGCCCAGTCCCTCCACCTGCGCGCACACCCCCTCGTCGATCCGCCCCGTCGGCACCGGATCGGCATCGCTTTCAAAGGGAGCGACCGGAAGCCGGGCCTCGGCCGCGCCGGCCAGGGCCGCTGCCAGGACAACGCGAAACCAGGGTCTGTGCATGGTCTCGGCCCGATGCGAGCACTTCGCCGGCTTGGGGTGCGCCCCCGCGCGCCGGCGGACATGCCCGCAGTCTATCAAGCGGGCCGCGCGAGGGCAACGGCTTGCAACGTGGGAAGGCCACGGGTACGCGAACGGCTACCGAGGGGCGCCTGGCGCCTCGCCGCCCGAGCGACGGACTACACGTTGCCCACAAGCTGGAGGCGGTACATGCGGGCAAACGCCTTCCACCGCCGCGCGTCGCCCCGGTCGGCGCAGAACAGCACGGGGTGGGGGCCGGCGTAGATATCGCAGACATCGGCGACGCCTTCTATCTCCATCAGCACGCGGGTGGCGCAGCCACCCGTCGGCGGCGACGGGGGCGAGTCGATCACCTTGCCTTGCCAACACGACAGCGTGTCCTTGCCCGACAGGTACTTCGCCACCAGGATCGGTTCGCCTGGGGTCCACTGCACGTCGAGCGCGGCCGTCTTGGGAAGCTGGTGGAAGAACGGCCGCACCGCGAACCCCTGGCTGGGCCCCTGGGGGCCGTGGAGCTTCAGGGCGCAGGTGCAGTGCGCGGCGAAGTAGCGGTTCTCGCTCGTGTCGAACTCGGGGTTGTGCTGGAACCCCGCCCGATCGAGCAGCCACCGCCCAAGCATCAGCGTCAGCGTCGGATCGAGGTGATTCTCGCAACCGCTGGGCAGGAGGTCCCCGTTGTTCAGTGCGAAGCTGACGCACGGTTTGCGGTGTTTGAGCATCAGGCATTCGATGGTGATCGCGTCGGCGCCGTAGCGGGCGATGATCTGGCGCACGGCGCGGTGGGCCCGCATCGCGTCGACGAACGCTTCGTCGCTCACGTCGGTCACGCGCGCGGCCCGCTTCTTGAACTCCATCGCCTCCTGGCGCAAGGCGTCGTCGGGCGTGACGGCGTCGAACAGGGCATTCAGTTCGGCGGCCGGGACCGAGACGATCTGGACATCGAGCGTCTTCTCGCGGTTCTCCGACACTCCGGCCGCCTTGCCCGAGACCCGCAGCAGCCGGCTCTGGGCAAGCATCTTCTTGGCCCGCACTGCGCGCAGCCCGCGCTCGATCTCGTCGAAGTTCTCGATCGAGTGGATGTAGTAGAGCCCTTCGGCCTTGCGCAGGGGTTCGGGCGGCAACTGGTGGTTCGAGCCGAGCGAGTGGTAGACGATGGCGGTGGGGGCCGACTCGGTGGCGATGCGCAGGGCTGCCTTCGAAAGCGTATTCCAGAAATTGACGACCAGAACGGCGTCGGGGGCCTTTTCCTTCGCCTGCGCGATGAACTCGTCAACCTTGGCCTGCTGATACATCGCCCGGGGAGCGAACTCGACCTCGATCCCCAGGGCCTTGGCCATCGCGCGGATCTTCGCGGTGAACTTCTGCTCTTGGGCCTCGGGCTGGAACTGGTTTCCCGGCCAGGTGAACCACTGGTGCGGCGCCCACGAGTCTTCCATCTTGCCAGCGTTCACGACGTCGGCCGGGGGGTAGAGGAAGGCAGCCAGCACCCGGGCCGGGATTTTGGGCCGCGGCGGCATGGCGACCTCGCCCGCAAGGGCCTGCACCGTCGCCCGGCTGGACAACCACACCGACGCGCCCGCCGACGCGCCGAGGGCCAGAAACTCGCGTCGTCCCAGACCGCCTGCACGGCACGATTCGCACATGATCGAATTCTCCTGCTCTCTTAGGCCAAGCCGGTTGGGTGAACGTTGGGCATAACCATTATAGGGCATCGCTTCTCCCGGTGCGATCGGGGAGAAAGACCGTGGCCTTGCGCATGGGACGCGGCCGAGCCTCGCATGGTCCGGGAGCCGTTCCGCCGAACCCAGGCGGCGCAGTAGAATGGACGTGTGCCGAATACCGGCAGACCAAGACGCGCCAGGCGAGCCTCTCGCGCCCATCTGGGTCGGTTGCTTGACGCGCAAGACCAGGTCGCGTGGGCGCAATCGTGCTGTCCGTTTTTTTGAAGGGCCGTACCAATGAGTCCTTCGATAGTCTGGTTCGAGAACTCGGCAACCCGCCCGTCGACGGCCGAGCTGATTGCCGCAACTTTGTTATGGCCGCTGCCCCCGGCGGGCCAGCCGGCGGCGATCCCGCGCGGCAAGCACGGCGACGCCACCACCGAGTATCAGGTGCAGAAGCTCGCCGAGATGCTTCCACCGCGGGACGTGGCCAAGGTTCCGGCGGACTTCGACCCGGTCGTCTGGGCCGCATTCCTTCCCGTGGACAACCCCTCGACGCCCGAGCGGGTCGAGTTGGGCCACAGGCTCTGCTTCGACACGCGGTTATCGCGCGACGGGACCGTCTCGTGCGCGACCTGCCACGACGTGACGCGGGGGTTCACCGATCCGCGGCCGGTCTCGGAAGGGACCGGCGGCCAGACAACGCCCGGTGCGCGACGAGGCCATGGCGCTGCGCAAGACCCTGCCCGTCGAGCGGCGGGTGACCGGTCCCAAGAGCACCGCCAAGTAACCAGGAGCAATTCCCGATGGCTACTCACCAGTGCGTGGGAACCAAGTACCTCGACGAGCGCCGGCAGTTCTTCCGCGGCTTGCGGAACCTCGATCGCCGCTCGTTCTTGAAGGTCTCGGCAGCAGCCTTGGGCGCGGCGTTGGACTACGGAAAGCACTGATCGGCGGGACGTTTTCGGGAACCCGGGCACCGGAGCCCGTAGGCCATGAATGAACCACAGGGAATCGCACCGAGGCGAGCGTCGGGGTTTTGGTCGCTTCCCTCGTCGGGCGTCGGCAAGTGGTCGGCGTGGCTACTCGTGGTATCGTTGGCGATGATCCTCCTCAACAACCTCGTGGTGATGCCGAATACCGAGCCACAAGCGAGCCTGGACCTGGCGCAGAGGGCCTGCAACCTCGCCGTCTTCCTGTGCGTTGCTTTCGCCGGCGTTACCGGGTTGTGTGCCATCCCGATGAAGCGAGAGCGGTCTTGGACCGTGTTCGTGGCGGTCCTACTCTTCATCGTGGTGGTCGCGTTCAATCTGGCGGCACCCCTTGATCTTCCGTGACGAGGTTTCGCCGCTTCACGAACCAGCAGATCCGAAACGCGCCGCGTGGCGGCGCAAGGTGATCCACGTGGAATCGAGCAACCCTCTGGCTGTGCAGGTGATTTATGGCAAGTGAGCGCTTCACCGTAGGTGATCTGACCGCCATCGTCGGCGACAACGCCGCGCACGGGGAGCACCGGGCCGGGTACAACGGCCTTTGGTCCCTCGCCCACCGAACCGAGTCGACCAACCTCTTCGTGCCATCGTTCGCGGGATTCAACCTCGAGCACATCTTCGACGGCCAGACGCTCGACCCCCCTGGTCAGTCGAAGCGGTTCTTTGAGCCGCGAAACGCCCCGATCGAGTTGCGCCGGCTCTCGGATACCGAGGCGGAACTCCATCAGCCCGAAACCCAGACGTTCCACCTCGAAAGCTGGACCCGATTCGCCTTCGTCAAGCCGGACGCCATCGACGTGACGTTTCGGTGCGTCGCCCATCAGCACGTGTTCCATCGCGGATACATCGGCCTGTTCTGGGCGAGCTATATCAACGCACCGGACGACAAGAGCATGTACCTCCGAGGCTCGACCGGGTGGGAACAACACTGCACGCCGGCCCACGACGTCCACAGCACGGTCCGTTACGTCGACGACCCTTTCGACCCCACGTTCGTGGACGGTCACCGCGACTGCCTTTACAAGAGCTACTCCCCGCTGAAGTTCCAGAAGCCGTTCTTCTACGGACTGTTCCGCAAGCACATCCTGATCGTGATGTTCGACCGATGCGCGGGCATTCGGTTCTCTCATTCTCCGAGCGGCGGCGGGATGAACCAGGCCGCGGAGACCTGCAATCCGGCTTGGGACTTCCAGTTTCTTGTTCCCAACTATGACGTGATGGTCGAATACCGCTTTCGGGCCCGGCTGGTCTATCGGGAGCGCTGCCCGCGCTCGGATGTCATCCAGGAGTACGAGAAGTGGCGCGTGTCGCTGGCGGCGACGTAGCGGCGCGACGCGGACCGTTGACGGAGGCTGTCTTCCGTCTCGCGGCGAAGCCCACGAGAATGGGATTGCCCTCTTCGAACGCGAACGGGACCGGCAGGTTCTTCGGCTTGCAAGGGGCCGAAAAACGAGCCCGGCGGCGGTCCGTGTGTAACGTCTCGATAACGAACGGCGTGGCGTCCGCCGCGCGGTCAGCCGTCGGTTCCCAGGGCCAGTCGCAGGCCCACTCGGCACGCCAGGCGGAACCGCGCCAGATCGAGGCGCTCGGCTGGCGTGTGGGCATTGACGGCGCCCGCGCCGAGGGTGACGGTGGGAATGCCGCGGGCGGTCAGCCAGTTGGCGTCCAGCCCGCCGCTGGAGATGGTGCGCCGGGGATTGCCCCCGAGGGCCCGGAGGGCTGCCTCGGCCGCCAGCGCGCAAGGTTCGTCGTCGGCCAGGCGAAACGACTCGTAGTCGAGCCGACCCTGGATGGCGACGTCGCCGGTCTCGCCGTCGGCGCTTCGGACCTCGCGGGCGGCTTCGCGGAATGCCCGGGCGATGGCCGCGACGATCCGGGCACGGAATGGGGGATCATGGCTTCGGGCCTCGGCGCGGACCTCGACCTCCGGGGCGACGACGTTGGTGGCGTGGCCGCCGCAAATGACGCCGACGTTGCTGGTGCCCGCGCGGCCGTCCTTTTCGACCCGGCCGTGCCAACCCTCTTGGTGCAACCGCGCGATGGCCAGCGACGCGGCGGCAATCGCGCTGATGCCCTTCTCGGGGGCGACCCCCGCATGACTGGCCCGGCCGCGCACCCGGATCGTCATCCGGTATCCGCCCGTGGCCCCCATGGTCACGTCTTCGGGCGAGTTTCCGTCGAAGTTGAACGCCAGGCGGGGATGGCCCAACAACCCGATCGTCGCGTGCCGCGCCCCCAGGAGGCCGATCTCTTCCTGAACTGTCCAAAGCAAGGTGAGCGGCGGGTGCGGCAAGCGGCGGCGGAGGATCTCCAAGGCGGCCGTCAGGACCACGGCGGCTCCGGCGCGGTCGTCGGCCCCCAGGGCCGTGTCCGGATCGGCCGGCACGATCGTGTCGCCCCGCCGGACCGGCCGGGCCCCGACGCACAAGGGCACGGTATCGAGGTGAGCGACGAGCAGGCGCCGGGGGCCTCGCACGGTGCCGGGCAGGCGAAACACGAGGTTCCCGGTCTGCCCGCCGCAAGGGCTCTTCCGGTGCGCCAGGTCGCGGGCGATCGCCGCATCGGTCGCTCCGGCCGCGATCAGCCGCCGTTCGATGAAGTCGGCCACGCGCCCCTCGCGGCAACTGCCCCCAGGCAGCGCCAGCATCCGCAGAACGAGTTTTTCGGCCCGGGTGAGGTCGGGCTCGGGCGAGAGGGCCGTGCGGGGGCGTCTGGTCATCGGCGAGGCTCTTGGATCACTCGATCGTCGCGGCCCTCAGGCCAGCACGGCCCCCAACTCCGCCCGAATCCGCTCCTCGATCGCCGCCTTGAAGGCCAACGCGAACAACGGCAGGTCGAGCTGCACCCGCACCTCGCCCGGCGCCGACGTCACCGTGCTCTGCACCCTCATGCCGAACGTGGTGAACCGGCAGCAAAGCGACTGGCCGCTCCACTGCTCCTCCATGTCCTTCAGGTGTTCGCCGTACGTGGTCTTGATCGTCTCGTACCGCGCGCGAAGCCGCCGCGCGGCCTCGTCGTCCGAAAGGGCATGGGCTACGGTCACCGAAACGCTGGGCATGGGGACTCAGGGGGGTTGGAATGGAGGCGGGACGACGTCAGGCGAGGATCTTCTTCTTCAGTTCGTTGATTAACCGCACGGCCTGGCCGATCTCGGCCTTCTGGCGTTCGGGTTCTTGGGGGATCTCGCGTTCGATGGTCAAGGCCCCGTCGTAGCCCAGGTCCTTCAGCGTGCGGAGGAACGTCTCGGCTCCCACATCGCCCGTGCCGAAAGGCACTTCCTGGCCCCACTCCTTCCCGGGGTTCTTGGCCCACTTGCCGTCTTTGCAGTGGACGCTCCGCACGTAGCGGCCGACCTTGCGCAGGGCCTCGATCGGGTCGCCCGTGCCGTACAAGATCATGTTGGCCGGGTCGAAATTGATGAACAGGTTGGCGCGGTCGACGTCGCCGATGAAACGCAACAGGGTATCGGCCGACTCCTGCCCCGTCTCCAGGTGGAGCCTCTGGCCGTTCGACTTGAGATAGTCGCACAGACCCCGCGTGACCTGGAGCACATCGCCGTAGAGAGGGTCGCTGGGGTCGTGGGGCACGAAGCCGATGTGCAATCCGACCGCGTCGCAACCCAACAGCCGGGCGAAATCGGCGATCTCGTGCATTTCGCGCGTCCGCGCCGCGCGGGTCGCCGGCGGCACCAGGCCCACGGTCTGCGATACCGTGGGGATGTCGGCGTAACTTTCCCCCTCGAAGCCCCCAAACACCACGGTCAGCGCAATGTTCATCGAACCAAGCGTCTCGAGGAACCGCTTGGCATGATCCGGGGTGCGGGTCGATTGGTGCGGAGCATGGAGCTGAATCGTGGGGATGCCCAACTCGTGGACCACCTCGAGCTTCACCCCCAGTCCCGCGTCGATGCTGGCGAACACTCCAACAGGCCACTTTTCCACGGGTTTCTCCTTGCGGCTGGGTTACGGACCAAAGGGACGATTGCCGTCGCCGAGGAAAGCCTGAGAATAGCCGACCGGCCGGCGGATGGGAAGGGGACTGCCCCCAGGGTCCGCCCCACCCAACGCCACACGGCCCCCCTTTTCCGCGGGGCGGCGGAAAACGGGGGCCGTGCGGGTCGCCAAGGGCCTCGCGCAAGCACCTGGCGACCCGCAGACCGCCGGGCCTTGTCATCGGGCGCTCTTACTGCCAGTCGGTCAGGATCAGGTCGTGCAGGAAATTGCCGACCGCCGTTTCGTCTCCGTCCGCGGCGCTTTGCGACTTCGGCCGCACCGTACGGAACTGGTGGGCCTCGATCACATAATCGAGGTCGTGCCCCGCGAGCCGGACCCAGTCAGGTCCATCGGTCAGCCTGTCGCGCAGCGCCGAGTCGTACAACGTGGCGGCATCCAACGTCTCGTCGGTGCCGTACGCCCAGAGCCGTTCGAAATGGTAGACGCGGGTGGTATAGTTGCTGCCCAACAGCGACGCCTCGGTCGGCGAGGCCGTCAAGGTGTCGGCGCCGACCGCACCATACAGCCGCGCCTCGTCGGCGGCCGTGCCGCGGGCCGAGAACCCGTACAGGTTACGGAAGCCCTCGACCCGGTTCAGGAACAGCCCGGCCACCTCCATCTGGGCGTACCCGAGGTCGGGGCGCGACGTGAGGACGTCGGGCATGGCCGAATCGGAGTCGCGCAGGATCGCGGTGTCGGTGCCGCCCTGGCCCTTGGCCGTCACCTGATCGAATCCGGTCGCCCGCAAATAGTACGCGATGCCGCTGGAAGGCGTCAACACGCCGTAGGTCGGCTGGCTCGCGGCGGCCACCGGCCCTTCGCCCACGAACGTGTCGTTCCCGCTGTACCCGTCGCTGCCGTCAGAACCGAGCAGCTCGGCCGTGTCGGTTTCGGCGGGGTTCTCGGTGGCGTAGCCGAAGACGTACGGGAACCCGCTGGCCGTGTTGGTCAACGTGCCGTTGGGTCCGGGGCCAGTCATCTGGCCCCAACCCGGCCGGGCCACGAACGCGTCGCTGTGTTCGCCGTCGTAGAGCCGGGCCACGTCGCTGCCGCCCTCGCCGTGGGCCGTGACCGTCTCGAAGCTCGCCACGCGCACGGTGTAGCTTGCGCCGGAGAGGATCGAGTTGGCCGATCGCGCGGTGAACACGTCGGCCCCGCTGGAGCCGTGGAGTTCGGCCGTGTCGTCGCCGGTCCCGGCCGCGTCGCCGAACACATCGACATAGCGGAAAGCACTCGCCTTGGCCTGGTACGCCTGCCCGCCAAACGCGCCCGAGAGTTCGACCACGGTCGGCCACGCCCGCAGACTATCCGCGCCTTGGCTGGAATCGTACAGCCGGGCGCGGTCGTTGCCGCTAGTGGCGCGGCCTTCGACGTGGTCGAAGAGGACGGCCGCGTTGTAGTACGCGCCGACGCCGGACATCGAGGCCAGGGTCGGGCTGGCCGAGAACGTGTCGCCCAGGACGGCCCGATCGGTGAACGTCGCCGCGTCGATGCCCGAACCATCGCTGATGGCGGTGACCATCCGGAAGTTCAAGGCCTGGTTCGAGTACCCGTCGCCCCACAGCCGGGCGTCCTTCGGGGCGGCGTCGAGGTGGTCGTCGCCCGGCGTGCCGTAGAGGAACGCCTTGTCGTTGGTCGAGGCGAAGCCGTGGCTGTCGGCGACCACCTGGGCGAAGCCGTAGGCGGCCAGGTTCAGCCCGTTTCCGTTGGTCAGCCGGGCGTGAGTCGACCAGGCCTCGAAACGGTCGTCGCCCGGCGTGCCGTGGAGGGTCACCAGGTCGTCGCCGCCGCCGGAGGTGGCGACCAACTGCTCCATGGCGGTCGCGGTCAGGACATAGCCCGTGCCCGCCATCGTCCCGTGGTCCTGCCACAGCTCGACCGTCTCCTGGGCGTCCGTGCCGTTGAGGAACACCTGATCGAGGTCGCCGGGCCCGCCGCCGTCGAGCTGGATCGCATCGACCAGCGAGGCCGCGAACTTGTAGGCCACGCCGTTGAGCGTGACGATATGGGTCGCGCCCGGCGTGAAGCTGAACACATCGTTGCCGGGACCGCCCTGGGCGACGATTGTCCGCTCGACCAGACGGACCGGCTCGACGATCTGCACCTGGTGGTCTTCGACCTCGCCGCTGGCGGCCGTTCCCGTCGGCTCCAGGGGCGCCGCCGAGTTCGACAGACGGAACCGGGCATAGCTCGTGCCGAGCTTGGCCGTGGCCGGCACCGGCACGCTCAGGACGGTCGTTCCCGCGGCCACGGCGCGGCTCGCGTGGATTTGCTCGTCGGCTTCCCAGATGCCGTTCCCGTCCCAGTCGATCCAAGCGTCCAGGTAGCCGCCCTGCGAGGCCACCACGGTGATCTCGGCGTTGGTTCCCCGGACCAGGGCGCCGATCGTCACGCCGTCCTCGTCGTCGGGCGTACCCCGGGTGTCGTCGCCGGTCGCGTCGGTGCTCGGCGCGCCGTTGCTCTCGGTATCGACCCGGGTGCCGAGGAACAAGCCCGGCGCGGTCTGCCGGTGGCGGGCGCCGTTATCGGCAAGAAGGGTGGGATAGGGGCTCGGCGCGTCGCCGTAGTCCATCGCGCCGTCGTCGTTGAGAATCAGAATCCGCGCCCGCGCGTCGTCGAGCACTCCCAATTGGTCGGAAGTGAAGTTGACGAAGAAGTCCTCGTCGAGTTCCGCAAGGGTCTCGCCGACGACCTGGAGGGTGATCGTGGCCGTGAGCTTGGCCGGGTTGCGGACCGCGCGGTAGACCTCGTAGTTCCCGCCGTCGTAGCTCCGCCACACGACCATCGCATCGGAGACCAGCGGATGCCCGTCGAACCAGGTGTTCGACGAGACGTTCTCCGGAATCTGGCCGGTGCCGATCTCGTAGTAGAACACCTCCCAGTCGCCGCCGTCGTGGGCGTGCCACACGACGCGGTTGCCCTCGACCTGGGGCGTTTCGGCGTACAGCATGCCGCCCGAAATGTTGACGGCCGTGGCCGCCGGCCCGAAGCTCAAGTCATACGCGTAGATCGACGATTGCGTCCCCGAAATCCTCTGCCACACGATGTTGTCGCCGGAGATGTCGGGCGCCAGATCGTTGTCCGCGTTCGAGGTGAGAAGCCGGGTGGTCCCGGTGGCGATGTCGTACAGGGCGATCTCGTAGTCGGTCCCGTCGAACTGCTGCCATACGACGTAGTTGCCGTCGACCTGCGGCACGCGATCGTCCTGCGTGTTGCTGGTCAGTTGGACCGCCGGCAGCCCCACCGCGGCGTTGTAGAGGAAGATTTCCCGGTCGACGCCGTCGTCCCCGTACCAGACCACCTTGTCGCCGCGCACGACCGGCTCGAAGTTGTCGACGCCGACGGCCGTCGAGACCCGGATCGGGGTCCCGGGCGCGGCGAAGTCGTAGACGTACACCTGCTTGCGCGGCGACTCGCTGGACCACCAGGCGACCAGCCGGTCGGACACCTGCGGATCGTTGTCGTCGAAATCGTTCTGCGTCAGCCGGGTAATCTGGCCCGAGACGATGTCGTAGTGGAAGATCTCCCGGTCGGTCTCGCCGACCGGTTTGCCCGACCACACAATGTGGTCGCCGAAGATCGTCGCGGCGCGGTTCTCGAAGCTCGTGCCGCTGATCTTGCGCGTGACGCCCTCGTGCGTCGTGGGATGCTCCTCGTAGAAGAAGATCTCCCAGTCGCTGCCGGTCCACTCTTCCCAGACGAGCCGGTTGCTCCAAACCGAGTAGTCGTACTCGTTGCTGCTTTTGCGGGTGATCTTGCGCAGATCCCACTTGCCCAGCGGCGTGCCGCCGGGGTTGATCGTGACCGTGGTCGGCGGGATCTGGGGTACCGGGAGGTAGTCGGCCGAGGCCGTGGCCGAGCCGTTCTCGGTGTCGTAGGTCAAGGTGATGGGGGCGCCATACGACTCGGTCACGCTGACCGTCACCTGGACGGGCGTCAGGCCGCTGTTGCCCTCGGCGACCATCGTGTCGGCCACGGTGAGGTGGGCCCGCTTGTAGTCGCCGAAGTTCACATCGGTCACCGTCTCCTGGTCGGCCAGATCGATGCTGTACCCGTAAGCCCAGGTGCTGGTCAGCGGGCTGGTGCGCGGGTTGTAGACGATATTCCGGTCGCGGCCCGACAACACGATGAGATCGTCGACCGCGGTGGCCGCCAGGTTGGGAATGCCCGCCTTGTGGATCGCTGCCGCGGCGGCCGCGGCCACGGCCGCCGCCGTGTCGGTGACCACGAACGGCACGCGGATGTTCTGCGGGCTGGTGAGCTGGTTGTTCGAGTCGAACTCGAACACGTACTCGGGCGCGCCGGTCGCCGAGGACATCCTCAGCGAGAAGACCCTGCCGTCCAGCCCGCCGGTACCCGGAGGCGGCGGGGTCCAGTTGCCCGCCACCGCCCGGATCGACCCGATGTGGTTCGGAGCGGTCTGGATCCAGTCGTTCTCGACGATCTCGCGCACGAGGTACTGGCCGGGGAACAGGCCCGGGAACTCGTAGTAGCCGGTCTCATCGACGTTCGGCGTCGCGGGATTGTCGCGCTGGGTGATCGTCATCGGCTCGCTGAGCGCCGGGTCCCACACCCCGTTGTTGTTCGTGTCGAGGTAGATCTCGAGTCCAGGCCGGGCCGGCTCGACCCCCAGCGGCCTGCCGGTCGCCGGGTCGAAGCGGTACTTGTACTCGCCGTTCTGCACCAGTTGGCTCAGATCGGCCGGGGTCTTCGGCTGCGCCACGACGAAGGAGCCCTGGCCCGTCCCGCCATTGAACCCGATCTGCGCCCCGTTGAGCGCGTCGGTCCACTGGAGGTTGTCGTACCGGAAGGCCACGATGTCGCCGCCCGCGTCATCCTCGATGTAGAGCTTGAAGGTGTTCAGCTTGTCGGCCATTTGCGGGTAGTAGCCGATGCCCGTCCAGTCGATCTCGACGAACGGGTTGCCCCGCTGGCTCGTGCCGCGCACCAGCGTCACCGTCCCGGCGCCCCGCGTATCGGCGTCGGCCCAGAACGGGGCGACGATCGCCTCGGGCTGCTGGAGCGAACCGCGGTAGCCGGACACCGGCGCCCCCAGGCTGATGATGCCGTTGGTGCTCACGTAGAACGACTGGTAGCGGTTGCCGTAGAACTCGAAGTCGAATCCGAACGGCTGGGCCGACGAGACCAGGTCGTCGCCCGGCCCGAGGATCGACGTCCCGCCAGGCTGCCACGAGATCGACGAGGTGTCCTGCACCACGGTCCGGTCCCACACGCCGTTGGCGTTGCGATCCTCGAACTTGTAGCCGCTGATCTTGCCGGTGCCCACTTCCAGCGTGATCTGGTAATCCTCGACCTCGCCATCGGGCACCATCGCCACCTGGGCCGGATCGCTCCAGTCGGTCACTACCGGGCCGTCGAACGAGAGGCCGGGCGTGTGGCTGTAGCGGAACCGGGCAAAGGTCGGGCGCGTCACCCCCTCGACCAGCGGCGCGACGAAGTCGAGCGTCTGGCTGGTCGAGGTGATTTCGACGTCCTGGAACACGTGGTCTTCGGGATCCGCCCACCCGTCGCCGTCGAAGTCGATCCAGCCGTTGAGGTACGTGGGGCGCAGGTCGTAGATCGAGGCGCCGCCGCCGGGGGTCGCCGTGGTGACGATGACCTGGTTCATTTCGCCGGCGCGGATCGTGCCGGCCACGCCGATCACCACGCCGTCCTCGTCGTCGGCCAGGTCCTGGTCGTCGCCATCGGCGTTGGCCGAGGGCTGGCCGTCCGGCTCGAAGTCCACCCGGGTGCCCAACCCCAGCGAACGGTACTGGCCAGGCCCGTACTGATACGCACCGCGGAGGTGCACCGCGCCGCCGCTGGCCGCGTCGGTCGGATAGGTCGGCTGAGGCGCGTCGCCGTAATCGCGGGCCTGCTCCATGATCTGCACGCGGTAATCCTCGACCTCGCCGTCGTCGGCCGGGCCGATCGGCGACACCACGCCGCCTGTCGTCAGCCGGAACCGGGCATACGTCGACCCGGTGCTGATCCCGCGCGGCACCTCGAAGCTCAGGGCGTTGACCTGGGTGTAGGTCACCAGGCCGCCGTTCGGGTTGGTGAAGACGAGCTTCTCGTTGGGCTCGTTCCAGTCGCCGTCCATGTTCCAGTCGATCCAGGCGTCGAGCACGCCGTTGCCGCCGGTCACGGTGACCAGGATCGTGGCCGTATTCAAGGGCACGCCCGGGTCGGGTGAACTGGGCACCAGGAACGTCTCGGTCAGGTCGATGCCGTCCTCGTCGTCCGAGAACGCCAGATCGTCGCCGTCGGCCGCACTGGTGGGCCGGCCATCGAGATCCGGGTCGATTCCGCCGCCCAGGTAGAAGCCGGGCAGGATCCGATGCCGCGCCGCCTGGTCGCCCGTCGTCGCGCTGATGGCATGGGGCGACTCGTCGGCGTACATCGGGGCATCGCCGTAATCCTCTTCGAACGGAATGATCTTGACCCAGTAGTCTTCCACCTCGCCGTCGGGCGCCTCGCCGGCCGGGGCCATCGGCTGCCCGTTGCTCAACAGACCACCCTGGCTGTAGCGGAACCGGGCAAAGCTCTCGCCCAACGTCGCCAGCGCGGCCGGCACCTGGAAGGCCAAGGTGTGCGTGCCGGCCGAAAGCGGCATGCTGATCGGGGCGCTGGTGATCGGGTCGAAGAAGACGAGCTTCTCGCCCGCGTCGTCCCAGTCGCCATCGCGGTTCCAGTCGATCCACGCATCGACATACCCGGCGGCCGAGACGGTCACCTCGATCTGCTTGACCGATCCGTCGTTATCGCTCAACAAGCCCCAATTGCCGTCCACGGGAACGATGCCATCGTCCAGGGCATCGCTGGCGGCCATCGCATCGGGCCGGCCGTTCTGCTCGCGCGTCACGCCGCTGCCGAGGTACACCCCCGAGAGCACAATGTGCCGGGCGCCGTCGTGCTCGAGCAAGGTGGGGTAGCGGCCGGGCACGGGGGGCTGGAGGCCATCCCACGGATCGGGCGCGTCGCCGTAGTCGATCCCCGAAATCGCAATCGTGAACCGCGTCGACCCGTCGAACCGGTTCGGCTGGATGGAGTTGTTCGCCCGGTCGACCATGCCCGGCAACAGCTCGATCGTGTACGTG